>JBDRDH010000242.1:0-15487 GCA_043820985.1 Planctomycetota bacterium | reverse complement strand
CCGGCGATATCACATACATCGAGGACGCCATTGTTGTTGCAGTCACTGCACCACGGGCTGCCATCGCAGTTGGCTAGATCATCGTCATCCGGCGTGCCGTTGCCGTTGCAGTCTTCGATGTCGTCGCAGTACATGGCACTGACCACGAAATCGTCGATGCCGGCCTCGACGACCGAGCCGCTGTTGAGGTCCGAAGCCTCGAAACGCACCTTGACCTGCGCGCTGGGTGTGACGTAATCGCCGACCAGGAACGTGTGTACATTCCATCCGCCGGAAGTACTCGGGCCGACGGTTTCGACCAGTGTCCAGGTTGAGCCGTTGTCTTTCGACACGTAGATCTTGAATAGATCGTTATTCGGGTCGGCACCGTAATAGTTCGTGTACCACAGCGCGTACGAGACTTCGGCATCGCCGGCGCTCAGGTCGATGGTCGGGGAGATCAGCCAGGTGTAACCGCCATCCACGTCGCTGTTGCAAGCATCCGCCGAACTGTTGTCGGTCAGATAGCATTGACCTGAACCGTCAAAGTCGCTCGGCGGATCACCGCGGTTACAGTTGACTGGAATGCCGCGCTCCCAGGCCCCGTCCGTCAGGCCGGAGTTTTGGACCGTCCAGCCCTGATTCGTCTCGAAGTCATCTTCCATGGCAATCAGCAGCCCGGACGCCACCGGGACATAGAAGGAAGCGCTCGGGGCACCGGACGGATCCGTCACCGTGCCGTACCCGGCGGCTTCGGCGCTGACGTACCACTCATAGTAGTGATCGCAGCCGACGCCCGGCAGAACCGCCTCATATTCGTTGGCGGCGCCCTGCGTCATGTCCTCCGTGACCCACGAGCCCCCGTCGAGACGGTAGTGAAGCTGGCCGGTGCCCGGTACGGGCGTTCCGGTGAGCGGGATGACGTGCACCGCGAAACTGGTGGGCACGTTGGGCGGCACGAAGCCGGGACTACCGTCCGGATACGTGAAGCCGATCGGCTCGAACGTGATCGGCGGGCAGTCCAGCCCGTGATCGCCGAAGCCGGCGCAGATCTCGACGGCATGCGGGGTGCCGTTGTAGATGTTGCCGTCGGTGTCGTCGAGCGTGAGGAAATCGATGGTGATGCTGTTGGTGATGCTGGTCCCGCCGTGGAGCAAAATCGAGTTGACCGCCAGGTTGGAGACGAGGGCCAGACCCTCGCCCGGATTGGTGGCCTCCAGCTCCACGCGCGTGCTCCAGACGGCACCGGAGAGCAACTGTCCGCAGGCGTGAATCGTGCTGCCACAGGTCGAACAGCCGCTAACCAAGTACTGGCAGTCGTTGTCGGCGGTGCGAATGCCGTTGTTGCAATCGCTGACGTAGAAGCCGATGCCGAGCTTGGGCTCATCGAGGATAAGCGCGGACATGCAGTCGGCCATCCCCTCGCCGTATTCGCCTTGCCCGCTGCCGCCCACGTTGACCAGGTGGTGGCCGTACTCATGGTGCACAACGCTGGAGAACGCCGTGTTGGCGTAACCGCTGGCTTCGCGGCAGAAATTGATCGAACTGCCGTCATACCAGGCGTTGCCGGGGCAGTAGCCGGAGGTCAGGTTGACGTAGACCGGGAAGTTAGTCTGCTGCCAGATGGTCGGGTAGTTTGAGTTCTGTGTCAGCGCAAAGTCGCGGACGGTATTAGCCTGGAGGTAGCCATTCACCTCGGCCCGCGTGAACTCGCCGTTGCTGGAATTGTGCAGGAAGTGGGCCGGCCCGGGCGGCGTAACCGTCCGCGTCAGGTAAGCGTCGGCACCGGCGTCGTTGAACACCCGGAAGTACAGTCCGCGCAGCCACGATTCCACCGTCACTGTGGAGGTGCCGCCGTTCGAGATCGTGAAGTCTCCGCCAACGTCGGCATACGCGGAACTGCCGCCCTGGATGTCGACATAGGTGTACGGCAGCGGCGTCTCGAGTTCGGGGTCACATTGCCCGGCACGCGGCCCAACCGTTGCGAGACCGCGGACGCTGCCTACCACGTCCTCGAAGATCACCAGGCTCTCGGTGTGCAGAATCTCGCCTGAGGCCGCGTCGGCCACAAAACGCCACTTACCGAACTCGGAACTGCCTTCCAGCCCGTTGTCACCGACAAAAGTGAGCGCCAGCCTCGGCTCGATGACCTCGTCGGCGGCACCCGCCCAGATGACGTACTCCGAGGGCGTAAAGTTGACCGGCGCCATGATGTCAATAAATGTGCCGTCCTGATTGAAGACGGTCAGCTCAACCGCGGCCTTGGCGGCCTGGACGTGACCCAGCTCGCCCGGATCACCCAGGGCCGCGGCGGCCGGGGCCGTGAAGTCACCCAGGTTACGCAGGTTGGAGGCCGCCAGCACCAGCGGGAAGCCCTCGACATTTCGGACCAGCAGGCGCAAGTCCGCCTGGTAAACCGGGATTCCGCTCTGTTTCTGCCGGTAGTAGACCAGCATGAATTTGAAGTCACCAGTCTCGGGGTCGATCATGACTGGCTGAACCAGCACATCGTTGAAGTAGTTGCCCGGTTCCAGATCACCCGCATTCACGCCCAGCACTTCGGCGTGGTCCCGAATGAACGCGGCGGCGGCGGCTTCGGGCGAGTCACCAACGCTGAGAGTGGGGCCGAAAACACGCGTCAGGCGATCGCCATTCACGTGCAGGCCGGCCTGGGGATGCTCCTGCTGGAACACCGCGGTGGCGGCCCCAACATCAACCCCCGCCATACCAATGGCGCAACATAAACAAATAGCGATACATACCATCCAGCGCATTCACGATCTCCTTGTTATCAAACGCAGGTACCTACACAAGCGCGGAAATTCCACACGAGCATAGATCGGCTCAGTACCAGCGTAGCGATTCCAACATCACAGATCCAGACCAATCGTGAAACTTCACTGGTGTAATGTCTTTGATTTACATCGGTAACGTTAATTAGCGCGGTGGACGCGCTGCGATCGGCATGCGCCGCCCAAAACCAAAGGCCCGCGACGTAACCTTAAGCCCGGGCGCGGCTTGCTGGCGTTTATACTCATTAATCTGGATCATCCGAATAACGTCCGATACTATCGCCCGATCAATCCCGTGATCCACAATTTCGTCCACACTCTCCAAACCCTCCTCGTAACGCCGCAGAATCTCGTCCAGAACCTCGTACGGCGGGAGGGAATCCTGGTCGGTCTGGTCCGGGCGCAGTTCCGCCGAAGGCGGTTTGGTTATCGTGTTGAGTGGGATTAATTCGCGTTTGGCGCGCAGGTTAATCTCGCGCGCCAACTCGTAAACCATCGTTTTTGGAACATCGCTGATCACCGCCAGGCCGCCGCACATATCCCCATAGAGCGTGCAGTAGCCCACCGCCAACTCGCTCTTGTTGCCGGTCGTCAGCAGCAAACTACCAAACTTGTTCGATAGCGCCATCAAAGTTACGCCACGCGCTCGGGCCTGGATATTCTCTTCGGCAATGTCGGGCTCGCGCCCCGCGAAGTGTGACGCAAGCTCGCGCTCGAACGCCGCGTGCATAGACTCGATCTCGATCACCGAGAAGCGGATACCCAGGTTCTCCGCCAGCCCGCGCGCATCGGCGATGCTATGATCGCTGCTATGCCGGCTGGGCATCGCTACTCCGTGTACCTGCTGCGGTCCCAAGGCCTCCGCCGCCAGACACGCCACAATCGCCGAATCAATCCCGCCCGACAGTCCCAGGACCACGGATTTGAACCCGCACTTGCGGACGTAGTCGCGCAGGCCCATCACCAAGGCATCATGTAGGTCAGCCGCTCCCGATGGTTGCTGCTCGATACGTGTGGGGACCAGATTATCAAGATCGACCAGTAACAGGTCTTCTTCGAACGCCTTCGCCTGCGCCACCAGCCGGCCGGCGGCATCCACCACGCAACTGCCGCCGTCAAAGAGCAGCTCATCGTTGCCGCCGACCTGGTTACAGAACAGAATCGGCACCTGGTGCCGGCGCGCGTGCGTGGCCATCAACTCCAGGCGTTCTTCATGCTTTCCCAGGTAGTACGGCGAGGCGGAAATGTTAATCAATACATCCGCCCCGGCTCGCACCAGGTCCGCCAGTGGATCGACGTCGTACAACCGCCGTGCCAGCAATTCCTCATCAGACCACATATCCTCACAAACCGTGAGACCCAGTTTCCGGCTGCCATGCTCGACTATCGGCTGCGGCCCACCGGGTTCGAAGTAGCGCACCTCGTCAAAGACGTCATACGTCGGTAACAGCCGTTTCCGCGACCGCGCCACGATCCGTCCACCACTGAGCAGCGCCGCCGAATTAAACAGCGGTCGACCATACGAGCGATCGTTGGGCTCCGCAAAACCCAGAATTACACCCACGGCACCCGCCTCGGCGGCGATCTGCTTGACGGCATCCAGATTGCGATCGATCACCTCCTTCCGCAGCAGCAAATCCTTGGCGGGATAACCCAGAATCGACTGCTCGGGGAAGATGACCAACTCAGCCTGGGCATCGGCCGCACGCTTCAGCGCGGCGATGAGCGCGGCCGTGTTGCCATCAACATCGCCGATGATCGGATTAGTCTGAGCCAGGGCGATTTTCACATGTGTTCCTCAAACACTACCCGGGCATCATTCCGCCCGTGTATGCTGGAATCTTGTACTCTAATATGGCTGGCGGCAAGCCATCGTAAGATCGTTAACTCGATTACCTAGCTTGGGCATGACACCCATTTGAAGGATTACCTCACGTGAAAAGCCCGCTGATCCTCCTACCCGGCATGGGGGCGAGCGCTGATGTATTTGCACCACAGGCGGCCGAGTTTCCAAACCTGGTCGTGCCGGATTGGATCCCGCCTCAGCCGGAGGAGACGTTGCCACGCTACGCGGAGCGTATGGCGCATATCGTCGATCCTTGCGGCCCCTGCGTGGTGGGCGGCATCTCGTTCGGCGGCATGGTCGCGGTCGAGATGCGCCGACACCTGGACGCACGCGCCTGCCTGTTGATCGCCACCGTCCGTTCGCCCGCACACCTGCCCCGGCGTCTGACATTGTTGCGCCCCGCCATCGCATCTCTGGCGCTCACAGCGGGTTTGACCAGACCGCTCGCCCGCGCCATCGCCACCGCCGGTAAACACGTGCTGCACCCGGCGACTGTTGAATTCCTGCAAGAATCGGCGGACGCCGATCCCGCGTTTCTCCGCTGGTCCGCCCACGCCATCATGAGTTGGAAGCTGGAAGACGCCGCCGCTACATGCCCGACATACCACATCCACGGCGGCTCCGACTGGATCCTCCCTGCCAGGTGCGTCCATCCGGATGTCGCCATCCCCGGCGGCGGCCACCTACTGACACTCACACATCCCAAAGAAGTGAATCGCTTCCTCCGCGAGCATCTGATTTAGACATTGTGCTCAGCCACATACGATCCAACACCCAGCCCCAGCGGGGCACCTGATCGTAGCCCAGTACGCCAGTGCTGGGGTAACAAGACGTGACAAGAGGAACCAGTCCCATCGGGACGGCTGAGTTCATCGGTCGAAGAAACAGCCCTGCCACCACTACCATCCAAGACTCGTGAAATAACCTCGATACACCGCAATGCACAGACAAGCGAGACCGACCGCGGCACATACGAAGCCGGTACCACGCTCGCGCATGCCCTTCCACCAGCATCCCGCCGCGAGTCCGAAGAGCAGGACCGCTACGGATAACGGGTACTGCAAGAGTCCCCACGTTCCCAGCGCGTCACACAGACGCGCGTTGGCCCTGTGGCGCGGCGCCTCCCGCCGAACGCGCGCCGTTATATCCGCCACCACCTCCGTCGGCAATGGAGCCTCGATCGGTAGCGCATGCTCTGACCGGTAAACCCGCTCATACATTTCGGTTAAAAATCTCTCCGGCGATGCCAGAACGCGCCACTTGGGGCTCTCGTGCTCGGACAACTCCCGAGGCAAAAAACCGCCCGCGCGGCGATTCAGAATCTCGATCCAGGCGCAGATGGCGACAGACCCCAGCGCGGCCAGTACGAGCACGATCATGATCCAACGCGATTTCATCGGTACCCCGAATTGTAAGAGCACATCCAATACTAGGCCGACAAGGTATCCTGGCCAAGCGCACACGGTCATGAATCATCTAATCTGAACGCGCCGCGTTAGCAAGCGCCCAGGGTGGTTATCGAGCCGTGGACTGGGCGCTTGCTAACGCTGCGCGTTCTGATTGTTTGACACATTCGCTATACAACTCCCTGCCCCGGCGTGATTGCTCATTGCCAGTTCGCAAGCCCCGGCGGGGCGACTGATCGTAGCCCAGTACGCCAGTGCTGGGGCAACGGAACATAATAAAAGAAACCAGTCCCAGCGGGACGGCTGAGTTCGGAGGTCTGCGTACCCATCGGATGATTCGTCTGCCACCTACCGAGACTCGTGAATTTGCCCCCGGTGCACGGCGATGCGAGTTATTCCGCGTCGCGCTTCGCAGAGGTTGACCGTCCCTATCCTGCCTTGATCTAGCCACCATCGTTGACACGAGCACAGGCTGCAACGTAGAATGTGGGAGTCAGGTGCTCGCAGTATTCTGGGGAGAACTACGGTGGCTGAGCATGACTGGGAGATTTCGCTTGCCGAGACACGCGTAGACTTGGGTGTCACCGTCTGGATTTGCAACAACTGCGGCTGTCGGCAGATTTGCAGGGGCGCACGTTATGCCGGTTTTCACCTTCCAGCGTTCCCCGGTGTGAAGACAACATACAAACCCTCAAAGGGCTTCTCAGTGAAGATGTTCACTCCTGGAACAACCCGAGAACCGCCATGCCCAGCAACATGGTGATTTGAAAATAGCGGCTGCCGGAAATAGTGGGCATTCTACTTGTCCTCAGGTGCGTTTCAACGCCGTTAGTGCTGTGAACACGGGGCGCCTTCGCCAAGTTGTAGGTTGATGCCCCAACCTGCACGGCTGGGCTCGAAAGGGGCGCCAGGATAGTATGGGGCGTTGTGGTGATAGCTAAACACTTGTTGTCGTGGGGAAGAGACGATGAGTAGGAGTGAAGCGGAAAGCTCGAAATGGTTGGTGTGGGCCTGTGTGGTTGTTGCTCTCGTAGTCCTTGCTGCAGCGGCCGGAATAACGGTCTACGACTGGTATACGACTAGTAAGCACTCGGGCTGGGCCGATCCTGGCATCCGCGGCGACTTCTTAGGTGGGCACCTCGGTCCAGCCGCGGCGATGGCCGGGACCGTGCTTTTCTTTGCGGCACTATTGCTTCAGGGGCGCGAACTGCAACTCCAACGTCATGAGTTGAAACAGGGTCGAGAGGTCGCCGAAGCACAGGCAGAGGCGCTGCGCGCGCAAGCGCGGATGCTGCGGGACCAGAATGAGCAGTTGCGGCTTCAGAACCAGCTGTCGCAACGCCGTGATGACGTTCAGTTCGTCATCGCCCTGGCCAAACTCTCAACTGACGCTTTCGCCCATAAGCGGGATCCACGGCCAGCTATCCGCCAGGCCGTTGGTTATGTCGCGCAGCGGGCGACAAAGGACTACGCCTCGGGGCTTGAACTTCTGGACCTCTTGTTAGCGACCACAATTGTCGTAGACAAGCGCGACTTCTTAGACGCAGTGAAGACGGCCGCGCAGCAGGTAGGCGATAGCTTAACCACCAAGTCACCGCTCGACACAGCGGGTCCGTGGGCAGACGTTGCAGTTCAACACGTTGAGCAAGCGTATTCCTAGCCGGCGCCAATCAAGATCTGTCCGGCGGGACGCTGGGCGCTTCATTGAATTGCGTTGGGACGTCTGACTCGGCGCGGGCCGCTACTGGGTGAGCTTGTGTTTCAGGTATCCGCCGGTGTGGCTGGCTTTGCAGGCGGCGATTTGTTCGGGGGTGCCTTCGGCGACCATTTGGCCGCCGGCTTCGCCGCCGTCGGGGCCGAGGTCGATGATCCAGTCCGCCGTCTTGAGCACGTCGAGGTTGTGCTCGATCACCACCACCGTGTTGCCCATGTCCACCAGCCGGTTGAGCACCGCCAGCAGCGTCTGGATGTCAGCGAAGTGCAAGCCGGTGGTCGGCTCGTCCAGCACGTACAACGTGTGGCTGCCCAACCGGGCGCGCTGCGTCGCCGACGCACTCGGTGGACCGTTCGGCACCACCGGCCCCAGCGCCCCCTTGGCCAGCTCGGCGGCTAGCTTCACGCGCTGCGCCTCGCCGCCCGAAAGCGTATTCGACGGCTGCCCGAGCCGCACGTAACCCAGACCGACGTCCGACAGTGCCCGCAAGCCCTGCTTGATCTTCGCAAAGCTGTCGAAAAACGGCAGCGTCTCCTCGACCCGCATGTCCAGCACGTCGGCGATCGACTTGCCGCGATAGCGAATATCCAGCGTCTCACGACTGTAGCGCTGCCCCTTGCACTCGGCACACTCGACGAAGATGTCCGGCAGGAAGTGCATCTCAATCCGCCGCGTACCCTGACCCTGGCACGCTTCGCAGCGCCCACCCTTGGCGTTGAAGCTGAAACGGCTGGCGTTATAGCCGCGCACGCGGGCCTCCTTGGTCTTGGCGTACAGCCGGCGAATCTCGTCGAACACGCCGGTATAAGTCGCCGGATTGCTGCGCGGCGTGCGGCCGATCGGGTTCTGATCGATTTCAATGACTTTGTCGATCCGCGCGGCGCCGACCAGCCGGTCGTGCGCCCCCGGCCGCTCGCGCGATTTGTACAGCCGCCGCCGCAAAGCCGGCAACAGGATTTGCGAAACCAACGTGCTCTTGCCGCTGCCGCTCACGCCGGTCACGGCGCAGAACACGCCCAGCGGTAACTTGACGTCGATCGACTTGAGGTTGTTCTCGCGCGCCCCGACTACCTGCAAGTACTCCGTGTGCCGTGGCTCGCGGCGTTCCTCCGGTACCGGGATGGTATATTCCCCACGAATGAACTTGCCGGTAATCGAGTTCGGGTGGGACAGTACTTCCTCCGGCGGACCGGCGGCGATGATCTTCCCGCCATGCAACCCGGCACCGGGGCCCATATCAACCAGGTAATCAGCCGCCCGGATGACGTCCTCGTCGTGCTCGACGACTATGGTAGTATTGCCCAGGTCCACCAGGCGGCGAATCGAGGTCAGCAGCCGCTCGTTATCGCGCTGGTGCAGGCCGATGGTGGGTTCGTCCAGCACGTAACACACGCCGACCAGCCCGGCCCCCAACTGCGTCGCCAGCCGGATGCGCTGCGCCTCGCCACCCGAGAGCGTCCCGCTGCTGCGATCCAGCGTCAGGTAACCCAGGCCGACGTCGTTCATGAACCGCAGCCGCTGCCGCACTTCGCGCAGGATCGGCTCGGCGATCACGCGCGACTCGCCGGTAAAACGCATTTTCTCGAAGAGCGTATTGGCCTGCTCGATCGGCAGGCGGATCATATCGTTAATATTGTTCTTGCCGATCCGCACCGCCAACGGCTCCGGTCGCAGCCGCGCGCCTGTGCAAGACTCACAGACATATTCCGATTGAAAGGCGGTAAACCGGCTGCGTCCCCCGGCGTTACCAGCCGCGCGATAGCGCCGTTCGAGATTCGGAATCACCCCTTCGAACTCTAGCTGGTACTGCTTAACATCCTTGGGCCGACTGCCGAAGAGTATGATCCGCCGCAAATCCGGCGGTAGACTGCTGAAAGGCGTATCGGGCTTGACCTCAAACGCGGCACAGAGCGTCTTGAGCAGCTTGCGATAATTGGCGCCGACCTGCTTCGAGCCCGAGCGCCAGGGCGCGATAGCGCCCTCGAGCGGTGGCAGACTCTCGTCGGGAACGACCAGTTCCTCGTCGAAGCGTTGCATGGTCCCCAACCCCCCGCAACGCTCGCAGGCCCCATAGGGCGAGTTGAAGCTGAAGGCCCTTGGTGACAACTCCGGCAGGCTGATCCCGCAGGCCGTGCAGGTGTAACGCTCGCTGAAAGTTTCGTCGGACCACTTCGGATCGCCGGAGGCCGGGGTCTCTCCCGCCCGACAGATAATCGCCGTCCCGTCACCCAGGGAGAACGATAGTTCGATGGCATCCGCCAGGCGCGTGCGTATCTCGGGCTTGAGCACCAGTCGATCGACAACCACGTCAATATCGACCTTGCGACCGCGGGACAGCTCGGCCAGGTCCTTGACATCATGAAGCTGACCGTTGACGCGCGCCCGCACAAAGCCCTCGCGCTGGATGCGCCGAAAGATCGGATCGTGGTTGCCCGACCGGCCGCGCACCAGCGGCGCCATGACCATCACCCGCGTATCCAGCGGATATGCCAGCACCGCATCGACAATCTGGTCCACCGTGTGACAGTGAATTCGCTGGCCACAACTCGGACAGTGCGGCGTGCCCACACGCGCGAAAAGAATGCGCAGAAAATCATAGATCTCGGTGGTGGTCGCCACGATCGAGCGTGGATTGGCGGCCGCCGCGCGCTGCTCGATCGCCAGCGTGGGCGGCAGACCCTCGATGCGCTCGACGTCCGGCTTGCCGATCTGCTCCAGGAAATGCCGGGCGTGCACGCTCAGGGATTCGACGTATTTACGCTGCCCCTCGGCGTAGATGGTGTCAAAGGCCAGGCTGCTCTTGCCGGAACCACTCAGGCCGGTCAGCACGATCAACCGGTCGCGCGGCAGGTCAAGACTGATATCCTGAAGGTTGTGCTGGCGGGCTCCGGTAATGCGAATGACCTTCGGTTCCACGCTCTACCTCGATATTGCCCGATCGCCGTGCTCCGCGAGTCCTCGGCAAAACAAAAATCCGACGAGCAACTCACGCTCCTCACCATTTCGATCTTCCAGGCCGCCGGTTGGACCACGGCCGACACAGGAAACCCTTAAGCATACCAGAAAGTCCCCGGCTTGGCAGCGATTCGTTTGTACAGTGTGGGATCTTGTATGCCGCCGTATCGACATGCGTTATAGTGCTATCCTACTGCGACATTCGTCGGCGATTGGCCTGCACGCGGCCGGATCGCTGGCAGACTCGGATCGACCCTTCCGATATCGTTAGGAAAGGAGAGAGAATCATGCCCAGGATCATCAAGTTTATCGGAACCACGCTCACCGCCAGTCTGTTGCTGACCGCCTTCACGGGCTGCGCGTCAGGCCCGCAAAGCCAGTCAGGCACCAAGGTTCAGGAGACTGAGACAACCGTGCCAGCCACAACTCATTCCGAGGTAGTCGCCGACGAACAGATGCCATCACCATCCAATCAACAGACCACCCAGGAAGCTGACGTAAAGGCCAAACAGGAAGCTGACGAAAAGGCCAAGCAGGAGGCTGAGGAGAAGGCTCGTAAAGAAGCCGAGGAAAAGGCCAAAAAGGAGGCCAAGGAAGCCAAGAATCGCGAGCGCAAACTGATCAAAACCGAGCTTGATCTGGAGATGGCCAGGATCCGCCTGGACAAGGCCAGACTGTCGGCGGAAAACACATTCTCCGCGCGGGATGATTCCGAAGCCAAGGCTCGGGCCGAGCTGGACCTCTCCACGAAAAAACTCAAAACCTTTCAGGAAATCACAATCCCGAATCGCACCGCCTGGGCCAAGCTGAACCTGCAGCGCGCCGAGGACGGCCTTAAGAATGCCCAGGAAGAATTGCAGCAATTGGAGTTGATGTACAAAGACGAGCAATTCGCCGACCAAACCAAGGAAATCGTCATCGATCGCGCCCGGCGCCAACTCGAACGCACCCAAAGTGATCTGGAACTTCGGCGTGATGAGCTGAATACGTTGGTCGAGATCGATCTGCCGATGGAATTAACCGAGCATCAGTTGCGGCAGGTGGAAAAGGAACGCGCCCTGGCGCACGTTCTGCGGGAAGTGGACATCGAGAAGATGGATCAAAAGCTGAATCTCATGAACGCCGAGGCGGAAATCGTGCGCCTGGAAAATGAGCTGGTGGATCTCCAGCAGGAGATCGCCGAGGCCCAGGCCCAGGCCGCGCAGGAAAAACAGGACAGTTCGGAGTAGTCAGGCTCATCAGCGACCCGGTACCAGAGAGATGATGTGATGAAACGCCCGCTACAAATCGCCACCATAATAGCGCTCGTTTGCTCGGTCTACGCGACAGACCGCACCAGTCCCCTGAAACCCGAGGAGCTGACGCCGGAACGTGTACACGCCGCCCTGGAGCAGTGCATGACGTATCTGCTCGAAGCGCAGAATCCGGACGGCTCGTGGGGCGGCTCCTGGGACTCCATCTTCACCTGGAGCGGTGGCATGTGGTCCAATCCGGAATCACACCGCTCGTGGCGCGTCGCAACCAGCGGCCTGTGTTGCCTGGCTCTGCTCGAAGTTGAACCAACCGACGAGATCAACACCGCCCTCGAGCGCGGGCTCGTATATCTACAGCACAATGTCCTGGTCAAGCGTCCCAACGAGTGGGACACCATGAATTCATGGGCCCATATCTATGGCTTGCAGGCACTGGCATCGGCCTACTCCGACGAACGCTTTGCCGCCGCGCCCCTGCACGAGGCCATCCGCCAGGCCGCCCAGACTAATCTCGCGCAGCTTGCTTATCACCAGTCGCTCAGTGGTGGTTGGGGTTATCTCGAATTCAACCAACCGCGCACCGCGCGGCCGCAATGGGCCACCAGCTTCACCACCGCCGCGGGCGTCATCGCGCTGCTGGATGCACGTCATAGTGGCCTGGAAGTTGACGAGGGGCTCCTGCGCCGCGCCGTCAAGGCTGTCCGCCGCTGCCGATTGCCCAACGGTGCCTACACATACTCGGTCCGCGTTATTCCACACCCACGCACGATTGGCTCGATCAACCGCATTAACGGTTCATTATCGCGCATCCAGGTCTGCAACCTGGCGCTGCTCATGGCGGGCGACGACATCACCGAGCAGCGCCTCAAGACCGGCATCGGGCAATTCTTCCACGAGCATCGCTTCCTGGACATCGCCACCGGCAAACCGATCCCGCACGAGACTTATTACCAGAACTCCGGCTATTTCTATATGTTCGGGCACTACTACGCGGCCCGCGTCATCGAGCTGCTCCCGCCTGAGGACCAGGCCACCTGCTGGCCCCGCTTGCAGTATGAGGTCATCAAGATGCAGGGCTCCGATGGCGCCATCTGGGACTACGACATGCACGCCTACGACAAGCCCTACGGCACCGCCTACGCCATCATGGTGCTGCAACGCTCGATACAGGGCATGTCCGCGGATGAAAACATCAACCAGCCCCCGGTAGCACCCTGACCGGAACGTCCTATATCCCGCACCCATCACCCGAGATCCAACCACAAATACCAGCCCGTTCGCTCTTCGATCTCACCCGCCGAACCACTATAATGACACCATGTGCTGGCGATTGTGGGCTAAGAAGCTTGTTTGGATGACAAGCCCGCGGGGGATCAGACGTCAATCTGGCACACCAGAGGAGTTCCAGGTATGAAACATGTGCTTGCTATCACATTGATCGTGACCTTGGCCGCTTGTTGCACGGCTCAGGATCCGGCCAAAGGTCCATCAAGCGTAGCTGATCGATCAAACGAGGAACCAGTCTCCCTGCCCAAATACATGACGCCCCAGGAGCGTCTACTGCCGCTCCCGATTCCCGTACGCGACGGCCGCGTACCGCCTTCCGGAACGGTGCATTGTGCCGCCGAGTACGAACGCTGCGACGGCTTGTTCTTTGCCTGGGAAGGCTATACCTCGACTATCACCAGCATGATCGTGCCCATGACCACACTCGATCCGGAAGCCATGGCTTACGTGGTGGTCGACACTGCCTCGGAACAGAGTTCGGCTTATAGCACACTCAACAGCGCCGGGGCCGACATGAGTCAGGTGGAGTTCATCATTCGCACCACCGACACCGTCTGGATCCGCGATTACGGCCCACGCTACATCTTCGAAGACGGCGTCCGCGCCATCATCGACCATACCTATAATCGCCCACGACCCAATGACAACCTCCTTAACGACTACATCAGTTCCCTCTGGGGCGAGCCGCAGTACGACATCCCCCTCACGCACGGCGGCGGAAACTTCCACCTGTTCACCAACGGCGACGCCTTCATGTCCACCCTCATTCTCACCGAGAATCCCGGCCTTTCCGAACAGGATGTCAAAGACCTCTTTAGCGACTATCAGAATGTCGACCTGACGATCTATCCCGGCTTTCCCACCAGCTTCGACTCCACGCAGCATATCGACATGTGGATGATGCCGGTCGGCGACGACAAAATCATCATCGGTCAGTATGCCGCCTCCTCCGGACAGCCGTACACCATCACCGAAAACGCGGTCACCGACCTGCTCGCACGCGGCTATACCGTCTACCGCACGCCCGGCTGGAATTCCGGCGGCACGCATTACACCTATACCAACGCGGTCATCTTCAACGACCTCATCTTTGTGCCGCAGTTCAACCACGCCAACGACACCACCGCCATGACCGTCTTCCAGAACGCCCTGCCGGACTACACCGCCATCCCGGTCGACTGTAGCAGCATTATCGGCGCCGCCGGCGCCATACACTGCATCGTCATGCACGTGCCGGCCTACGAGCTCGGCCCGGAGCCGACCGTCATCCTGCAAGTGCCCAACGGCGGCGAAATCTGGACCATCGGCGAGCAGTACGACATCGAGTGGTTTGCCAACGATGACGTCGCGGTCACCAGCATCGATATCCTGCTCTCGACCGACGGCGGCGCCACCTACCCGCACGAAATCGCCACCGGGCTGGCGAACACCGGTGCATACAACTGGGAAGTCCCGGCCCTGGCCTCCGAGCAATGCCGCGTCAAAGTCATCGCCTACGACGGCGACAGCAACACCGGAACGGATTTCTCCGAAGCCGACTTCACCATCACGGTCAACGGCCCGCGCGTTATCTACGAATTCAACATGGACACCAATCCCGGCTGGACCACCGAGGGTCTGTGGGCCTATGGCGTACCCACCGGCGGCGGCGGGCAGTATGGCGGACCCGATCCCACCAGCGGCTATACCCGCGATTTTGTCTATGGATACAACCTCAACGGTGACTACGAGAACAACCTGCCCATGACCAACCTGACCAGCACGGCCCTCGATTGCACCGGCCTGTCACAGGTGACCTTCTCATTCTGGCGCTGGCTGGGCGTCGAACAACCCAGCTACGACCACGCTTACCTCAGTGTCAGTACCAATGGAACCGCGTTCACCACGCTCTGGGCCAACACCAGCGAGGTCGCCGACAGCTCGTGGGTCTACCAGGAATACGACATCTCCGCCATCGCGGACGGGCAGGAGACCATCTACCTGCGCTGGACCATGGGCCCGACCGATTACACCTGGCAGTTCTGCGGCTGGAATATCGACGACGTGCGCATCACGGCGATCCAGGAATACATGCTCGGCGATATGAACTGCGATCACGACGTGAATTCGTACGACATCGACCCGTTCATCGTCGCCATCGCCGGCCAGGAGGCGTACGAGGCCATTTACGATTGCCACTGGCTCAACGGCGACATGAACGGCGACAACGACGTAAACGCCTACGACATCGACGCCTTCATCGCCGCCGTCGGCGG
>JBDRDH010000241.1:0-5651 GCA_043820985.1 Planctomycetota bacterium | reverse complement strand
CATCAAGGGCCTGGCCGTGGTCGTCGGTTCCCACAATGCGGCGGTCATGTACGCGTTGCTGCGCGACCTCGACCGGACCGACGCCGGTCACGATCGTACGAGTCGGATGGTGGCCGTTGCGGACCACCTGTCGGCGACCGTGGTCATCCACAACTTCGGCATGGCGGTCGATCCAGTCGGTGACTTCGGCGTCAATCGCTTGCGCCAGCAGGCGTTGCGCGCCGTCGCGTAGAATCTCGGTCAGAACATCGCGAGTCGGAGCTGGAATCGTTGCGCTCGCTTCGTTACTCTCGTGCATCGGCGTACTCCTCTGCCCATCGTGGGCGGCTCGGAACCATTCATGATCCCGAGAGTACGCCGCCTTTTTTCATCCTGCCATCAACGAAATTCGGTTATAACTCCAAAGGATGTAGGCTGGGCTTCTTCGTTAGTCTAGGTGGAGTTACACGAACCTTCGATACCGAGATGGAACGGATTGCCAAAGAGGACACAGTCATTGTATCGCTGGATAAAGACGATCTATGGGCTATGATCTGTTCGGAAAACCGGAGTCGAGCCCTTAAAGACAAAGTGGCTGGACGGATGCTTACTTGACGATAACACCTCCACTTCTCAATCACTGAACACGGGCTGCTTAGTTACCGTTTTTCCAAACCAGCCAGCCAGTAAAACGAAGCATTAAACGAAAAACCACACTGAGAGCCCAGAAACAGCCAAAACATCACGGCTGACACAGCCGTGCAACCCTGGTTGAGGACCCACAGGGTGGCACGGCCGTGTTGGCCGTGAGATTATCGGGTAGCTCCGAATCCTGCCGCGTTATGGCTTCAGCAGCAGTGTCCGCGCCGCTTCGGTTCGCATATCGTTCAGGGCCGGGCGAATCTTCAGGAAGTCATCCGAGCTTAACTCGCGCTGCGTGATACGCGTCTGTCGCGTTAGCTTCAAACTGTTATCGCCGATATCAATTTCCTGCGCGATCACACCCCAGGAACCCGACAGCCGGTCCACTGCCAGCGGGCTGGCTTCCAGGCTCCAGCCTTCCGGCCATTTTATCGTCAAGGCAATATCTTCATCGAACGCACCCGCGATACGTACCGCATTCTGTCGCGTGCCGTGGTTCAGCGGCAGGGCGATGTTGGCCTGGAAGGGACCATTCTCGGCCAGTTGCAACAGGTAGCTGCCGCTGATCTGCTTGAGCTTCTCTGAAGAGACGATCTTCATCTTTGCCGCGAATGTATCATCGCTCAGGGTGAGCACGTTGTAGCTCTCCAGACTGGCATCCGGCAACAACCGATGGAGCATGGCCGTCAGGCGGCTCTTCTGGGCGTCGGTTGAACGCAAACCCTCCGGCGAAACGAACAGGCCGCTCGTCCGCAGGGTGACTTCGCCAGTGTAGGTTCCATCGGCGTTCAGTTCGATATTCCCAGTCAGGCGACAGCGGCTGTCATCGGATTTGTCCCAGCTTGGTAAGGTCACACGCTGCACGCGGCTGCCATCCAGGGCCAAAACGCTGTATCCCGCCCAATGCGCGTCGCGCATGATGTGACCCTGGTGGGCGTCCCAGATTTCCAACTCGTCATCACTGCCCATCAGCAATACATAAGCCGTCACAAATGCGCGCTGCGGAGCCTCTACGAGCCAGACCTCATCATTGACCAGCACGCCCAGCCGCGTTGGCAGGCCCGCCGCACGCGTCAGCGAGAGGAATACGGCGGCGGCTTCTTCCGCCGAGCCATGATTGCCGAGCAAGGTCTTTGAGGCCGGGCGCGGCTGACCGCGTAGCCAGCCCTTGTCGAAATCCACGAAGTTGAAGGAGGCGGCCAGCTTTTCCCGAATCGCGCGCAGCTTGGCGGAGTTGTCGAAACAATCAACGGTCCACTCGGTCGCCAGCTTGGCGATCAGGGCCGAATCGTCCGCCGCGGTATCGATGCGACCGAGAGAATTCTGTAGCCAGGCATCAGCGGACCGGGCGGTGGAAAAAGCCGCGCGCATGCAGCGCGTCTGCCAGGGTGGCGAGTTGGGCTCGTCAGGTACCGCCGGCAGATTGCTGAGTTGGATACGACCCGCCTGGAGTTGGGTGGTATTGGACCGCGGATCCGCGACCACCCATTGAACATCTCCGCCGGGCGTGTTGACCGCGAGAGTGTGCTGCTTAACTGGGTATTGATGATCCAGCCGTACGTCGGCCGCCAGGTAGGGCAGGACACCCGCCTGTGTCGTGATCTTGTACTCCAGTTCGACGACACAGCCCGGCTCGATCCCGCTCATGACGATCACGTGCTGATGGATGTCGGCGAAGGCCGGCCAGCCGGCGGAGGCACTGGGGCCGGCCATGACATGCGCGTAATCCGGTAGTTCGCAATACGTGCCGTCGGCGCGTTTGACGCGCGCGTTGATGACCTCCAGCTTGTCGGTCTTGACGTTGTACGTAATCCGGGGGTCGGCGTACTCGTTATATGCCCGATCGCTGTTCAGCAGCACGTGTTGCTTGGAGTAATAGACACTGGAGCCGTCCGGGTTCAAAGTCCAGGTCTGCTCCCACACTTCGATGACTGCATCAGGTGGAGCGGCCAGAACGGGTGTAACAATCGCCAGTAAGACGGGCAGCAGGCCCAGGGTCATTCGCAATGTGTTTGTCGATCTAACGCGTTGCATGGCTGCCCTCCAGTTCGCAGGTGATCACCAGGCCGGCGAGTTCCTCGAATTTCTCAATTACTTCCTTGAAATTGGCGTACTCGTCGGGCGGAATCTGCCAGCGCTTGATCCTCAACTCACAAGTATACCGAAGCTGCCCGGGCGTGCTCTCGATCTCGAAGTTCAAGCCGGCGGACGGACCATCGATCTCCACGGGATCGGGCATATCTGTAACCTGCCAGCCGCGCGGCAGCCGTAGCGTTTCCTCGAACCGCGCCAGTCGCGTTGCTAATAGCTTGATACCGTATTTGCGTTCCTTCAGAGCGGTTTGGCCGAAGAGATCGTACAGGGCGCGATTGCCCAGCACGGTTTGCATCATCGGCAGCTTCAAAAAACGCCGCTCCGCGCTACCGAGGGTGTAGTCGTCAGCCTCGAACGCGCAATTGATCTTCAGCGGACCGGAGAAATCGGCCGCGTCCATGCAGGTCACTTTCGTCGGCCGCGCGTTCGGGCTCAACCGCTGAAACGTGTCGTCGAAGAACTCGCCGCGGTTGTCCGGATGCAGACCG
Organism: Planctomycetota bacterium; assembly: GCA_043820985.1. Classification (GTDB taxonomy): domain Bacteria; phylum Planctomycetota; class Phycisphaerae; order UBA1845; family Fen-1342; genus JAAYXS01. The sequence continues at coordinate 2,448 of JBDRDH010000241.1, read as the reverse complement.
CCCAGCGTGCGGCGGATGCGGCCCTCCGGCGTACCACAAGCCTCGAAATCGAACGTGCCGGTCAGGCGCCCGTTAGTGTCAAGCGCTGTTTGCGCCTGCCAGGTCGCGGCACATTCCTCCGGCGGGAAGTAGGGCGACGTTGACAATTCCTTGCCTTCCGGCAGGCCGTAGACGACGTGCTGATCCGGTTCGAGCGTGGACCAGTTGTCGCGGCTCTTTACCATCCATGTGGGGTCCAACAGCAACAGCGAGCCATCCGGCCACTTGATGCACGTCACGCAGTGGTTGAACTGGTCCGCCGGGATGCGATCCACCCGCTGGCGGGCCATGGTCATGACCGTGAAAGAATCGAAACCCGCCACGCGCAGCATGGTAACCAGCATGCCGGCCTTGTCCTTGCACACCCCGCAGCGATCGTAGAAGGTCTCGGAGCTGTTGTGAATCGTATAGCCCTCGGCCATGCCGCGGCTGGTGCCGGCGTAACGGATATTCTCCGCGACCCAGTGGTTCAGCGCGGTGTACTTTTCCTCATCCGTGCGGCAATCCTTGATGATCTCAGCGACCTTGGCACGGATGTCATCGTCGGCGTCCAGGCGTGGCTCGCTGACGCCATAGAGCCACTGGGCTTTTTCGTTCCAGGTCGGCAGCGTGGCCAACAGCAGCTTGGTGCCGACATTGGGCGCCGATTCCATGCTGGGCTCGCTCTTGAACGGTTCGATGTTTTCCTTCTTGAAGGAATAGACGATGGTATCGCCTGCGAACATCACCGAAGTCTGGAGCTCGCCATTGTAAACCTCGTATTGCAGTGGCTTGTCCTTGGGAACCCGCACGGTGTAACATTTCTCGATGACTGGTGCGCCGGACCAGAAGTGCACTTCGTCGTGCCAATGTCCCGGCACCGGCGGCTGGAGCGGGACGCCGAGCGCATTGCGGTTGTCGAAATTGTCATCTGCCAGGTAGGCCACGTTGAAGCCGGTCATGGCGGTGATGGTCTCGACCGCGTCGCCGATCTCCAGACGTGGGACGGACAAGACATATTGCTCGGTTGGCCAGAAGATACCGCCGGCGGGTTGCGGCTGTCGCGGCGGATTGTCCAGGGGCACTTCCTCGATCTCGCCGTCGGCCCGGTAGACGCGCAGCGCGATCAGTTCCAGCCGGTTGGTGTATGGATCAAACGTAAAACGATGTACGGCCTGGCCGCGGATGCCACCATCACGCAGGATCTTTACCACGCGTTGTTCGCGGGCGACACCCAATCCGTTGGGACGCACGGTGACATCCTTGGCATCCAGCACGACGACCGTGTCGGTTTGCCATTTTTCCACGTCTCCGGCCGCCGCGATTCTGGCCTGAATGTCATCGTCCGCCCGGGCTGCCGGAGCGCAGAACAACAGCCCAAGCATTGCGGCCACACTTATTAGTATGTGCCGTTTCTTCATACTAGAACCTCCACGATGTTGAAAACGCCTGCGACCCCCGGCATAGCTCCAGCGGCTCGCCAGAGATTGGCATGATAACCGATCAACCATCCCGGCCCAAGTCCGTTACCCTATGGCCCGCCACAACTTGCTGGTATGATCCCGCTCGTTGGGGCTGGGACGCGCCAATCCGGCATCAAGGCATGTAACCTCAGAGGGCCGACATGGTTAGCGAAACGATCACACTCGAAGGGCACATTATTGACTCCCTCGTCTTCACTCACGTGCTGGATGACATTATCGCTTTTGGGGGTGATTTCCATATTTTGGAGGTCAATGTTGGCGAAAGCCGCACGGATCGCAGTGTAGCCCGCTTACGCGTCAGCGCCGATTCGCCCGAGCAATTATCCGAGCTTCTCGGGCAGTTATCCAAGCACGGCGCCATGGTGCCGACGGTCGCCGATGCCCTGACGACGCCGGCGGATATGGATGGCGCTTTCCCGGAAGATTTTTACTCTACCACTAACCAGCAGACCTTCGTACGTCGTGATAGTGACTGGATTGAAGTACAAGGACAGGAAATGGATTGCGGGATCGTGCTCGATCCCGCTGCTGGCAACTACCGGTGCGTGCCGGTTTCCAAGATCAAACGTGGTGAGCAGGTTGTCTGCGGTCATCAGGGCATTAAGGTCATCCCCTTCGAACGCGGTCGTGAGAAGGGCGTCTTCGAATTCATGGCGTCCGAAATCTCCACCGAGAAACCCAAAAATGCCATTATCCGTCAATGCGCTAAAATGATGTACAAATGCCGGCAGGATGGACAACGCCTGCTGTTGGTGGGGGGACCGGCGATCGTACACACCGGCAGTACCGACCACGTCGTGCATCTCATCGAACATGGTTTCGTGAATGTGCTCTTCGCCGGTAATGCCCTGGCGGTTCACGACGTGGAGCATGCCCTCTATGGCACCAGCCTGGGTGTGTACATCGAGAAAGCCACTCTGGCCGATACCGGTCACGAGCATCATCA
>JBDRDH010000240.1:0-36016 GCA_043820985.1 Planctomycetota bacterium | reverse complement strand
GGTGAACATGAGCAACGCATGCGAAACACATCACCCGGCACGCGGGTTTCGATCCCGGATGAGGGCCGGCGTTGACTGGTTCATTCCTGCCCACGTCCGCGGCGGCGATCTGGACGTGCTCCGCCGGGCCCGGCTGGTGGTGGCGTTTACCTGGACACTCATCGCGGCGGCGCTCTTCTACGCTCCGATCTTCTTCTTAATGAATAGTCCGATGAACGCCGCCGCGCTCATCATAGCCGCCGGCGTGGGACTCGCCACGCTGTACGTCATGCGTCGGACCGGGTCGTCCTTTACCGCGGGCAATCTGCTTACGGCGGCCTTCTTCGGCACGCTGACCGCCCTGGCGTGCCGCTTGGGGGGACAGGGTTCTATTGCGCTCCCGTGGTACGCGGGGGTGCCGGTCGTGGCCCTGAGCACCGCAGGCCGGCGCTCCGCCTTCTTCTGGCTTGCTGTCACCGCGTCGTCGCTAGCCGCGTTCTACGCACTTGGCTACACCGGCTACTCGTTCCCGAATGATCTGACTCCGCACCACTACGATCTGCTCTGCCTTCTGGTCTGGATCGGTCTGGTCGTGCTGATGCTCGCTCTCGCCTTTCTGTATGAGGCGGCCAAGAATCAGACATTGGCCGAACTCAAGAATGCGGAGGAAACGCTACGGAGGGAGAGGGACTTCGCCGAAGGCTTAGTCGAAACCGCCCAAGTCATCGTGCTGGTCCTCGATACCGAAGGCCGGATTGTGCGCTTCAACCAGCATATGGAGGATATCTCCGGCTATCGCCTGGAGGAGGTCCAGGGCAGGGATTGGTTCACCACGCTCTTACCGGAGCGCGACCATAAGCGCATCCGCGCCGTGTTCTCCGAGGCGAGAAATGACATTCAAACGCGGGGCAATGTCAATCCCATTGTCACCAAGCGCGGACACGAGTGCGAGATTGAGTGGTACAGCAAGACGCTGAAAGACAGCAGCGGTCACATTGTCGGCCTGTTGGTCGTCGGGCAGGACGTCACCGAGCGCAAGCAGCACGAGGAAGTGCTCGAGCAGGCCAAGCAGACGGCGGAGGGCCACGCCAGGCGCGCGACGGAGGCCCTGGCGGACATGGAGCAGATGAACGCCGTGATGATGGGCCGCGAGCTGCGCGTCCTGGAGGTGAAGCAGGAGGTCAACGACCTGCTGGCCGAGTTGGGCCAGGCGCGGAAGTACGAGCACGTGTAGGCCCGCGGGTGCGAGGATTGAGGATTGAGGATTGAGGATTGAGTGGCACAGCAGCCGGGGGAAGGTCGCGAGACGGATGAGAAACACGATGGAACGGTTGAGAACCCATTTGCTCGTCCTGCTCACGCTGACGGTTGCGGTCCACGTGCCGGCATTGGGGCAAGAGCAGGACACGCCGGTCAGGATCGGCGTGCTGGCCGAGCGCGGCACCGAGAAATGCCTGGAGAACTGGGGGCCGACGGCCGAGTACCTGACGGAGCAGATCCCCGGACGCTCGTTCGTCATCGTTCCACTCGCTTATGGACAGGTCTGCCCGGCCGTTGAGCGCGGCGAAGTGGACTTCGTGTTCACCAATCCCTCTTTGTACGTCGAAGCCGAGGTCTGCCATGGTGTCAACCGTTTGGCCACGCTCGAGAAGCCCCGCCTGGCCGGCGTCTTTAGCGTCTATGGCGGTGTGATCTTGTGCCGGGCCGATCGCGAAGATATCCAAGACCTAGGCGACCTGAAGGGCAAGACCTTCATGGCCGTCAAGGAAACGTCCTTCGGCGGCTGGCGCGCGGTTTGGCTGGAACTCAACACGAAAGGCATCGATCCCCATCGCGACTTCACCGAGCTCCTCTTCGGCGGCACGCACGACGCCGTCGTCTACGCGGTGCGTGACGGCAAGGTCGACGCGGGGTGTGTCCGCACCGACACGCTCGAGTACATGACGATGGAGGGGAAGATCTGCCGGGAGCGGTTCCGGGTGTTGAACGAGCACTCCTGGGACGAGTACCCGTTTGTCAACTCGACGCCTATGTACCCGGAATGGCCACTGGCCAAGCTGGCTCACACCCCCAACGAGCTAGCCGAAAAGGTCACCGTCGCCCTGATCGGCATGCCGGCGGACAGCCCGGCGGCCAAGGCGGGGCGTTACGCCGGTTGGGCTATCCCGCCCAGCTACGAGCCGGTGCGCGACTGCCTGCGGGCGCTTCACCTGCCCCCGTACAGAGACTTTGGGAAGATAACGTTCGGCGATGTTCTCAAGCGCTATTGGTCGTGGATCGCGGCAATCGTCGTCCTCGTGGCGGGGATGGTTGTCATGCTCGCCTGGGCGTTGCGACTCCTGCGGCAGCGCACGCGGGCCGAGCAGTCGTTGCGACTGGAGCGCGACACGCTGCAAGTTCTCATGGATGGGCTGGCTCGGACGGGAGTCGGTGTCGACGTGGTTGGGAGTGATTACACGGTTCAGTCGCAGAACGCCGTCCTGATGGAGAGGTTCGGCAACTTGACGGGAAAACGGTGCTATGAAGGATACATGGGATTCGGGGAGCCTTGCGATTTCTGTCCCATGGTGAAAGCCCTCGCCGACAGGCGAACGGCAAGTGCTGAATTGACGGCGGTCGACGGAAGATCCTACCAACTGTTGGCGGCACCGCTTCCGAACCCGGATGGAACGGTCGATAAGGCGGTTGAAGTCGTGCTGGACATCACCGAGCGCAAGCAGGCGGAGGCCGCCCTTGCCGCCCGCACGGCTGAACTCGAGCAACAGACGGTCGCGCTGGAGAAGAGCCGCCGGGCGGCCATGGGCATGATGGAGGACGCCGAGCAGGCCCGGAAGGTGGTGGAGGCGGCGCGGGAGGCATTGCACAATAACAAAGAACGCCTGCGAGCCATTCTGGACACGATTCAGGCCGGGGTCGTCGTGATAGAGGAGGAAGACCATACGATCGTTGACGTCAACCCCGCCGCGCTCGTGATGATCGGTGCTCCCAGGGAAGAGGTTGTCGGCCGTGCCTGTCACGAATACTTCTGCCCCGGCGGGGCGGGATGCTGCCCGATCAGCGACCAGGGGCAGGAGGTTGATGACTCAGAACGCGTCCTGGTCAAGGCTGATGGGCAGACCGTCCCGATTCTCAAGACGGTCACGCGCGCGATGCTGGACGGCCGCGGGCACCTGCTGGAAAGCTTTGTTGATATCAGTGATCTCAAGCAGGCCGAGGAAAGACTGCGGGAATCAGAGGAGCGTCACCGGGTCGTCACCGAGACCGCCCAGGATGCCGTCATTACGGCTGACGCCGAAGGCAACATCCGGCTGTGGAACCCCGCCGCGGAGGAGATCTTCGGTTTCACCGCCGCGGATGCCATCGGCAGGAATCTGATGGATGTAATTGTCCCGCCGAAGTACCACGAGGCCAAGCGGAAGGGACTGGCAGCGTTTGCCCATACCGGGCGTGGCGCCGCTATTGGAAAAACGCTGGAACTGACCGCTCTGCGAAAGGACGGCACGGAGATCCCCGTTGAAATTTCCGTGTCCAGCTATCGCGACGGAGACGACTTCGTCGGGGTGGCGCTCGTGCGGGACATCACCGAGCGCAAGCGGGCCGAGGGGGAGCTTGAGGAGTTGCACCAGCGACTGGTCGCGGCGTCCCGGCGGGCGGGGATGTCGGAGGTGGCGACCGATGTACTGCACAACGTCGGGAACGTGCTCAACAGCATCAACGTGTCGGCCAGCCTGGTGGGCGAGAAGATCCGGGGGTCCAGAGTGCCGGGACTGGCCAAGGCGACGGCGCTGATGACCGAGCACGCGGACGACCTGGGGACTTTCATCACCCAGGACGAGCGCGGCAAACAGTTGCCCGGTTATCTGGCCAAGCTCGCCGAGCGCCTGGCCGACGAACAGACCGACCTGATGGGCGAACTCTGGCACCTGGCCGAGAACATCGAGCACATCAAGAACATCGTCGGCGTGCAGCAGTCCCTGAGCGGGGCGTCAGGTGTCACGGAGCCGGTGCGGATCAACACCCTGCTGGACGACCTGTTGAAGATGGATGCTGCCTCGCTCGACCGCCACGGCATCGACGTGGCGCGCGAGTACGACGAACTCCCCGTGGTCACCATCGATAAGCACAAGCTGACGCAAATCCTGGTGAACCTGCTGAAAAACGCCAAAGAAGCGCTGGCCGAAGACCGGGGACCAGACCAGCGGCTGACGGTGCGGATCAAGCGGGTGCCATGGGCAGTTTGCCTGCCCGTGGGCGCCGTGCCAACCGATCCGACCGCACTGGCGGACAAGCCGCCAGTGGCACCCGATCATGTGCGAATCGAGGTGGCCGACAACGCCGTCGGGATACCGCCGGAGAATCTGACGAAGATCTTCGCGCACGGGTTTACGACAAAGAAGGATGGGCACGGTTTCGGCCTGCACGGGAGCGCGCTGGCGGCGAGGGAACTGGGTGGTTCGTTGACGGCTCACAGCGACGGCCCGGGCCAGGGGGCGACGTTTATACTCGAACTGCCCTTGGAGGTGAAGGAGAAGAGCGATGTGTGCCCAGTGCAATGACAAGAACCGCCGGATCCTGTTGATCGACGACAACGAGGCGATCCACGCGGACGTCCGGAAGCTCCTCGGAGCAGGGCAAGCCCATGCCGCCGGCCTCGATGAGGTGGAAGCGACTCTGTTTGGCGACATCGCGGTCAACGAACGCGCGAACGGCTTCGAGATCGACTCGGCGTACCAGGGTCAGGAGGGCCTGGAGATGGTCCGCCAGGCCCTCCGCGCCGGTCGCTCGTACGCCCTGGCCTTCGTCGATATCCGCATGCCTCCGGGCTGGGACGGCATCACGACCATTGCCCGTCTGTGGCAGGAAGACCCGCACCTCGAGGTGGTGATCTGCACGGCGCACGCCGACTACACGTGGGAGACAATGGTACAGACGCTCGGCGAGACCGACCACCTGCTGATTCTCAAGAAGCCGTTCGACAACATCGAGGTCCGTCAACTCGCCAGCGCGCTGTGCGAGAAATGGAATCTCGCCTGCCAGGTGCGGCGGACGGTGGACGACCTCGAAGAGGCCGTCGCGGAGCGGACGCGCGAGTTGCAAGAGCGGAAGGAGCAGCTCGAGCAGACGCACGCGCAGTTGTTGCAAGCCCAGAAGCTGTAGACGATCGGGCGGTGCTCCGTCAGCATCGCACTCGAGATCAACCAGCCGCTGACCGCGATCATGGGCTACGCGGAAGCGGGCAGGCTGGCCGCACAATCGGCCGAGGGGATTCCCGATAGGATACTCGCCGATCTCGATAACGTTGTTGAACAGGCCGATCGCGCCGGCAAGATCATTCGACGCTTCCGGGCCTTCGTTTGTGAAGGCAAGCTGGATAGGTGTACGGTGGACATGAACAAGCTCATCCGCGAAACCATGCACTTCGTGGCATCTGAAGCGCGCGCGAACGGGGTGCGGCTGCGACTGGAGCTTTCTACCGGTGAGCCGCTCGTGTCGGCCGACCCGCTCCATGTGCAACAGGTCATCTCGAACCTCGCGCAAAACGCGCTCGAGGCCATGAATGCGGGTGACACCGGCGAGCGCGAGCTGATTGTCCGAACACGAAAGGCGGAAAGCGACACGGTCGAAATCGCGGTCCGCGACACGGGCCCGGGCGCGCGCCAGCAGGACATCGACAAGCTGTTTGAACCCTTCTTCACCACCAAGTTCGGGGGCATGGGGATGGGCCTGGCCATCAGCCGATCGATCATCGAAGCCCACGGGGGTCGCCTGTGGGCCACGCCAAACCCCGAGCGGGGCATGACATTTCGGTTCACCTTACCCTTGTCCGTGGCAGAGGAATACGATGAAGTCCGACAGCACAGTGTTTGTAGTGGATGATGATCCGGACGTCCGTCAGTCGCTCACGCGGCTGATGGAAGAGGTGCAGCAGCCGGTCCAGGCCTTCGGCGATGCGGAGGGGTTTCTGGAAGCCTACGACCCCACGAACGCCGGCTGCCTGGTGCTCGATGTGCGCATGCCGGGCATGAGCGGTACCGAGCTGCAAAGGAAGCTCCTGGCGGACGGCGTCACTATTCCCATTATCATCATCACCGGTCACGGGGATGTCCCGATGGCCGTTGAAACGATGCAGAGAGGCGCGATCGGCTTCATCGAGAAGCCGATCCGGCCGCAGGTGCTGATAGACCGCATCCAGCAAGCCTTGGCCCTGGACTCCGAATGTCGCCGGTCCAAAGCGGAACATGCCGCCCTCGCCGCGCGTGTGGCCCTGCTCACCCCGCGGGAACGCGAGGTCGTGGACCTGGCGGTTTCCGGCCTGACCAACAAGGGAATTGCCGCTCAGCTTGGCGTTAGCCCGCAGGCCATCGATAGCCATCGTGTGAAAGCCATGACCAAGATGGGCGCCGACAGCGTTCCCGAGCTCGTGAAGTTAATGCTCAAAATCGACGCCGGGTAGGCGACTCCTACCAGGCGGCTGATTTGGCCAACCATCTCCCTGAATCTTCCATCTTGCCTTCGCCGCTCCCGCTTTGGATACTCTTCTCCAGTGGTACGTCAGGCATCGCCGCCCCGAGGATCGGGGAGGATCGAGATGGAATCCATAGGAACAGTGCTCCATGCGGCGGTAACCGCTCCGGTGGCCAGTGGTCCTCGTGAGCGGACGTACGGCTCTTCCGTGCCGAAGCCGAGCAGTGCCGGAGAAGCTGATGGTCAGAGCTCGGCCATCCTGCGGTTGGTGCTAGGGGCGGTCGAGCAGTTCAGGACAGCATCGGAGCTCGGCCGAGGCGCTGAAGAGGCCGCGACAACGACAGGCTTCGACATCGGGCGAAAGCACGCACCAGGCACAGAGGTGGCACGCGGCCTGAACCTCTATGCGTAGCACTCCGATTAGGCGGATGAACTGGTCAAGCCTCACACGGCGCCAGCGAAAGGCTCGACGTACGATGGCCACCTCGCCCACGACCATGGCTACTCGCCGCTCTGCTTCAGTTGCCGCGGCGCTGGCGGCCCGGCCGGCGCCAAGGCTCGACCGCCCTGCGACAAAGACCGTGTTTTCCGACCGGCTTCGGACAGACGCCGGCCCAAGAGTGTTCAGAAACGACCACGGAAGAGTCAGGATGTGTTTGTGTTGTGTTTGTGTTGTGGGTGGTCGGTGGGCGCCGGTGTGACGAACCGGCGTCCATCCCCCCCTAATGCCACGAACGACTCGCCGGCCGTTGGTGTCAGACAGATGCCTTGCCGCGATCACGGCCGGGGCAAGCGCGGTTGCCTGCTCTCCGCCCGTCTTTCTCAGGCTCGCCCGGCGCCTGCTTGACGGGAAAGCAGAAGCAGAATGGTGTGCGACTGACGGACGCTCGGGGATACAGTGAGAGTCGATCACCGGGGATTGGCGAACTGCCCTTGCGGGTGACGGAAAAGAGCGATGTGTGCCCAGCGCAATGACAAGAACCGCCGGATCCTGTTGATCGACGACAACGAGGCGATCCACGCGGACTTCCAGAAGATCCTCGGCGGCGTGGAGGGAAACACGGCCCTCGACGCGGCGGAAGCGGCCTTGTTCCAGGATACGCCTGTAGTCGTGGATGCCACGGAGGGCTTCCAGTTGGACTCGGCATATCAGGGGCGCGAAGGCGTGGACCGCGCCCGCGAGGCGCTGCGGGAAGGACGACCGTACGCCATGGCGTTCGTCGACGTCCGAATGCCCCCCGGATGGGACGGCATCGAAACGGTGGCCCGCCTGTGGGAGGAGGATCCATACGTTCAGGTCGTGATCTGCACGGCGTATTCCGACTACTCCTGGGGCAAGATGATCCAGAAGCTCGGCTTGACTGATCAACTCGTGATCCTCAAGAAACCGTTCGACAGCGTCGAGGTGCGCCAGCTCGCGGCGGCCCTGACAGAGAAATGGAGCCTGACGCGGAAGGCGAAGATGAAACTCGAGGAGGTGGAGCACATCGTCGAGACTCGCACGCGCGAGATCGCCCAGGCGCGCGACGAGCTGCAGGCCATCAACCGGGATCTGGCGGCCGCTCGAGACGCCGCCGAGGCTGCCAACCGGTCCAAGTCGACGTTTCTGGCGAACATGTCCCACGAGATCCGCACGCCGATGACCGCCATTCTGGGCTTCGCCGAGCAGCTTGTTCAACCGGGATTGTCAGAGTTGGAGAGAACGGACGCCATCGCCACCATCAACCGCAACGGGCAGCACCTGCTGGAGATCATCAACGACATTCTGGATATCTCGAAGATCGAGGCCGGCCGGATGACGGTCGAACACATCGCTAGCAGCCCTTGCCAGATAGTCGCCGACGTCGCTTCGCTGGTCCAGGTTCGGGCCGATGAGAAAGGGTTGACCTTCAACACCGAGTACATCGGAGCCGTTCCCGAAGAGATCAAGACCGACCCGACGCGCTTGCGGCAGATTCTCATCAACCTGATTGGCAACGCCATCAAGTTCACCAAGGAAGGGGGCATACGCCTGATTGTTAGCTACGTGGGCAATGGTTACACGCAGTACATGCAGTTCGACGTGCTGGACACCGGCGTGGGCATGACCGCTGAGCAGGCTGCCAAGCTGTTCCGCCCGTTCACTCAGGCGGATGATTCGACGACTCGTAAATTCGGCGGCACCGGCCTGGGACTGGCCATCGGCAAGCACTTCGCCAAGCTGCTCGGTGGGGACGTGACGGTTGTGGAATCCCGTGTAGGCGTCGGCACGCGTTTCCGGGCAACGGTGGCCGCCGGACCGCTCGACGCGGCCAAGCTGGTTGAGGCGCCGAATAACACACTGAGGCCGGCGCGGACTGGCCAAGCGAGCACACCTGATGCCAGCGCGGACCTGCTGAGCGGCTTGCGCATTCTGCTGGCCGAGGACAGTCCGGACAACCAGCAGTTGATTTCGTTTATTCTCAAGAAGGCCGGTGCCGAAGTCACCGTCGCTGAAAACGGCAAGATCGCGGCCGAGTTGGCGCTGGCGGCGTCGGCGGAGGACCACCCCTACGACGTGATCCTGATGGACATGCAGATGCCCGTCATGGACGGCTACGCGGCAGCCGGGATGTTGCGCCGCGGAGGTTACACCGGCCCGATCATCGCCCTGACCGCGTACGCCATGGAAGGTGACCGCAAAAAGTGCATCCAGGCCGGTTGCGACGATCACGCCACCAAGCCCATCGACCGCGACGTGCTGCTCCGGCAGGTGGCGCGGTGGGCCCGCGACGGCACCGAGGTTCGACCATGTGGAGTGTCAACATGACCGCGGAGCTCGGGAGGAACCGGCGAATCCTGGTGATCGACGACAACCGTACGATCCATGATGACGTCCGGAAGATCTTGAGAACGGAGCAGGCCACTGCTGCCGACCTCAACCTAGCGGAAGCGGCGCTGTTTGGTGACGCCGCGGTCAGCGCACGCGCGGACAGCTTCGAGATCGACTCGGCGTATCAGGGTCAGGAGGGCCTGGAGATGGTCCGTCAGGCTCTCCAAGCCGAGCGCCCGTACGCGGTGGCATTCGTTGACGTCCGCATGCCTCCCGGATGGGACGGCATCACGACCATTGGCCGTCTGTGGCAAGAGGATCCGAACCTCGAGGTGGTGATCTGCACCGCGTACTCCGACTACACGTGGGAGGAAATGGCAAAGACGCTCGGCGAGACCGATCACCTGCTGGTTCTCAAGAAGCCGTTTGACAACATCGAGGTTCGTCAACTGGCCTGCGCACTCCGCGAAAAATGGAATCTCGCCTGCCAGGTACGGCACACGGTGGACGACCTCGAAGAAGCCGTCGCGGAGCGGACGCGCGAACTGCAAGAGCGGCAAGAGCAGCTCCATAAAGCACACGCGGAAATCCGTCAGTTATTCGAGGCTATTTCGTCGGTGTTGATCGGCGTGGACGTAGACGGGAGAGTCACGGCCTGGAATGGAACGGCCGAGCGCACGTTTGGCATTGATAGCGAAAACGCCGCGGGGCAGTTGCTCGATGACCTGAGAATGGAGTGGGATTACGCGGTTATCACGAGAAGCATGGCGGAATGCCACGCCGAGAAGCGGCCGGTGCGCATAGATGAGATGCGATTCAAGCGGCCGGATGGCACAGAGGGGTTCCTCGGCGTCACGCTGAATCCCGTGAGTGCCGATGCAGGGAGGGGCCTTGGCTTTCTCCTCGTTGCGGCGGACATCACGGAGCAGAAGATTCTTCAGAGCCAGTTGTCGCAGGCCCAAAAGCTGGAGTCCATCGGGCAATTGGCCGCCGGCATCGCTCATGAGATCAACACACCCACGCAATTCGTCGGCGATAACACGCGCTTTCTCCAGGATGCCTTTGCTGACTTGCAAGGCTTGCTGGCCAAGTACGCGCGGTTGGCCGAGGCCGGCCGAACCGGGTCGGTGACACCCGAGATCCTGGCCGACATGGACGCGGCGGAGAAGGAAGCGGACCTGGAGTATCTGGCGGAGGAGATCCCAAAGGCCATCACGCAATCGCTGGAGGGGATTGAGCGGGTAAGCAGGATCGTACGGGCCATGAAGGACTTCTCGCATCCCGGCGTGGAGGGAAAGGAAGCCGTCGACCTGAACAAGGCCATCGAGAGCACGATCACGGTGGCCCGGAACGAGTGGAAGTACGTGGCCGAGATGGTGACGGACTTCGATCCTGCCCTGCCGCCCGTGCCTTGCCTGGCGGGCGAGTTTAACCAGGTCATCCTGAATATCGTCATCAACGCCGCCCACGCCATCGCCGGCGTGGTGGGTGAGAACACCGGCGAGAAGGGAACCATCACGATTGCGACGCGGCAGGACGGTGGTTGGGCCGAGATTCGCATCAGCGACACCGGGACCGGCATCCCCGCGGAGCACCGCTCGAAGGTCTTCGACCACTTCTTTACGACCAAGGAGGTGGGCAAGGGAACCGGTCAGGGCCTGGCGATCGCACATGCCGTGGTCGCCGAGAAGCACGGCGGCACCATCACCCTGGAAACCGAAATGGGCCAAGGAACGACGTTTATTATTCGCTTGCCGATCGAGCACAAACCAGCTACCCCAAAGGAGATGCCGCAGTATGAAGAGACACATTCTCTTCGTTGATGACGAGCCGAACGTTCTGGACGGACTGCGGCGCATGCTGCGCGCCGAGCGAGACCGTTGGGACATGAGCTTCGTCGGCGGCGCCGATGCGGCGTTGGACACGATGCGCGCGGTTGGCTGTGACGCGGTCGTGTCGGACGTGAACATGCCAGGCAAGGACGGTTTCGCGCTTCTGGCGGAGATGTTCGCGGACGAACGAACCCAGGATATTCCGGTCATTATCCTGACGGGGCGGAACGAAAGCGACATCAAGCGGCGGGCCCTGAACCTGGGGGCCACGGATCTCCTCAATAAGCCGGTTGATCCACAGGACTTGATCGCGCGGCTCCGCAGCGTGATTCGCCTGAAGACCTATCAAGATGAGCTCAAAGACCAGAACGCAATTCTCGAGCGCAAGGTCGAGGAGCGAACAGCCGAGCTGGTGGATTCGCGCTTGGACATCATCTGGCGCCTCGGCAAGGCGGCCGAATACCGTGACGAGGAGACGGGCAACCACGTCGTGAGAGTGGGGTGCCATTGTCGCGTCATCGCCGAGACGCTGGGCGCCGACCGCGAATTCGTGGAGATGCTGTTCCTCACCAGCCCCCTGCATGACATCGGGAAGATTGGTATCCCGGATGCGATTCTCCTGAAGCGCGGTTCATTGAACGAGGATGAGTGGGACGTGATGAAGCGGCACTGCGCCATCGGAGCCGAGATTCTGCGTGAAGACTCCAAGGTAATGAACGCGTTTCTCGCGTGGCGTGGAGAGCATACGTGCGGCCACGACGGAAACGGTCAAAACCCCATTCTAAAGATGGCCTCGTCGATTGCGCTGACGCATCACGAATGGTGGGACGGAACCGGCTATCCGGCTGGCCTCGACGGGGCGAACATCCCGCTGGAGTCGCGCATCGTCGCTTTGTCCGACGCCTACGACGCCTTGTGTTTTGAGCGACCATACAAGCCCGCGCTTCCGGAAGCCGAGGCACTGAAGATCATCCGCGATGAGGTTGGCCGGCATTTCGATCCGCAAGTGCACGCGGCCTTCGAGGAATCAATCACGGAGTTGCGCGCGATTCAAACTGAGTTACGTGCTGAAGTCTACGACCCCGCGGGGGCAGGATGTGCACCATGAAACGGATCTTGTTTGTTGACGACGAACCCAAAGTGCTTGAAGGAATTCAACGAATGCTCCGTCCCATGCGGCATGAGTGGGACACGGTGTTTGCGCAGAATGGGCGGGAGGCCCTGGGCATCCTGACGGAACAGCCTGTTGACGTGGTGGTCAGCGACATGCGCATGCCGGGGATGGACGGAGTACAGCTTCTAACCGAGGTCATGCGGCGATATCCCCAGATCATACGCATCGCGCTTTCCGGACATTCCGAGCGGGAAATGATTCTGCGAGCCGTCGGACCAACGCATCAGTACCTTGCCAAGCCGTGCGATCCCGAGATGCTGAGAAGTGCCGTGGCGCGGGCCGTCGCTTTACGCGGAGTGCTATCGAAAGATGCGCTCCGGCAAGCCGTGTCGCAAATGCAGTCACTGCCCAGCTTGCCACAACTCTATGTCGAGATGGTGGAAGAACTCCGATCCCCGGACGCATCGATGAAAAGAGCCGGAGAGATCATCGGCAAAGACATGGGGATGACCGCGAAGGTGCTTCAACTCGTAAACTCAGCTTTCTTCAGCTTGCCGCGTCACGTCACCGGTCCGTCAGAGGCGGCGGCACTTCTCGGCCTTGACACACTCCAGACGCTGATCCTCTCGGTTCAGGTTTTCTCACAGTTGGACCACGCACGCGCTACAGGCCTCTGCATCGAGACGCTTTGGAATCACAGCATGGCAACGGGCACACTGGCTAAACGCATTTGCGCGGCAGAAAGTTGTGAGGCCAAAGCATGCGATCACGCTCTGATGGCAGGTCTTCTGCACGATGCGGGGAAGCTGGTGCTCGCCGCGAACCTCCCTGACGAATATCGTCAGGCGTTGGGCCTGGCGCGCGACGCGGCGGTTGCGCACTGGGAGGCAGAGGAACAGATACTCGGTACGACGCACGCCGAGGCGGGCGCGTACCTGCTCGGGCTCTGGGGTCTGCCTGATCCCATCGTCGAGGCCCTGGCGTTCCACCATTGCCCGAATGAATGCGTAGCGGACACGTTTACTCCCCTCACTGCGGTTCACGTGGCCAACGCTCTGGAACATGAGGCGGATAATGCGTCAGAGGATCACGACACGAGCCGGCTCGACACCGACTACCTGGCGCGGATCGGCTTGGCCGAAAGGCTCTCCGTCTGGCGCAAGCTGCAACAAGCGGTCCTGCAAGAAGGAGTCAGCGAATGAGTGAGAAGATCCTCTGCGTCGATGACGACCCCAACATCCTGCAGGGCTATCAGCGCCGCCTGCGCAAGCAGTGTGATATCGAGACGGCTCTCGGCGGAACCGAGGGGTTGGAGGCAATCGCTTCAAAAGGCCCCTTCGCTGTGATTGTCTCCGACATGCGCATGCCGGGGATGGACGGTGTCCAATTCCTCGCCGCGGCAAAACAGCGGGCTCCCGACAGCGTTCGCATGATGCTCACCGGCCACGCTGACCAGGAGACGGCCGTTGAAGCGGTCAACGAGGGAAACATCTTTCGGTTCCTGACCAAGCCCTGTCCGCCGGAAACCTTCGCGAAGGCGCTCACCGCGGGAATCGAGCAGTATCGGCTGGTCACGGCCGAGAAAGTGCTCTTAGAGAAGACCCTCCGTGGTGCGATCAAGGTTCTTACCGACGTGCTCTCCCTCACCAACCCAACGGCATACGGTCACGCATCTCGGGTGCGGCGGCTGGTCCAGAAGCTCTGCAAGCACTTGGAGGTCGAGCAGTCATGGCAGGCAGAGGTCGCCGCGATGCTCTCGCAGATCGGCTGTGTCACGGTGCCGCCGAACACGTTGAATAAGGTGTACTACGGTCAGATGTTGACGGCCGACGAATCTCAAATGCTCGAAGCCCATCCCTCGGTCGGGCGCGACCTGGTCGCAAACATCCCCAGGCTGGAGACCGTGGCCGAGATCATCGCCTACCAGCAAAAATGCTTCGATGGCTCCGGCAGCCCGTCGGATTCCGCAGCCGGGAAGGAGATCCCGCTGGGCGCCCGCGTTCTGAAGGTCGCGATTGACTATGACACGCTTAAATGGAGTGGACTCGCCGATCTCGAGGCGATCGCGGAACTACGTAAGCACTCAGAGCGGTATGACCCGGATGTTCTCGCGGCGCTGGGGACCATCGGAACTGAGGAGTCTCTCGATATCCAGGAAGTCTGGGCAAAAGACCTCAGGACGTATATGATAGTGGCCGACGATGTAACAACAACCGATGGCACGCTCCTCGTAAGCAAAGGGCAGGAGGTGACCACGTCGATGCGGCAGCGCTTGATGAATTTCGCGCGCAACGGGCGGATTGAAGGCCCGATCCGCGTGCTCGTTCGCGCCGAGAGCGGCTCACGCGCGGCCCAGTCGGTGGCACGATAACGGAACGCTTGGAGAAGGTAATATGAGCCACACGGTACTGTTGTTGGACGATGAGCCAAACGTCCTCGCAGGATTGACGCGGGTTCTGCGCAAAGAGTCGTACGAGATCCTGACGGCCAATTCAGCGGTAGAAGCGGCCCAGCTGTTGGAGGACAACGACGTTGACTTGATCGTCTCCGACGAGGAGATGCCGGGCATGTCCGGCACGGAATTCCTGGCGCGGGTGGCGCGCGATTACCCGGATATCGTCCGCATCGTGCTGACCGGCCACCCGTCCTTGCCGGCAGCACTCCGCGCCATCAACGAAGGGAAGGTCTATCAGTTCTTTACGAAGCCCTGCAACGAGATCGACCTGGCCATCACGATCCGACGTGCCCTGGAGCAGAAGGATCTAAAAGAGAAAAGCCGTGAGCTGCTGGAGGTAACCAAGCGTCAGTCAGCCCTCATTGAAGAGGCCAGAATGCTTCGGCGACTGAGAGATCTTCCCCGCAAGGACAGATCCGCGGTCATCGCCAAGGAAGGGCAACCCATCAAGCAGCGCGAGTTGCTCAAGGAAATCGACGACGAAATCCGCCGCGGCAAGGACGTGCTCAGAGACGTGCACGGCGGCCAGCACGACGCGGACGGGTCGGAAGGCTCCCTGGCCTCCGGCCCATTTCGCGAGGACTGATCGAGAACTTCGGCTTGGCGGACAAGGTTGTGTACCTGGATGCCCCAACCATCGCATTGAATCTTCCAACTTCACGCGCTGACTTCCGCCGCCGATTTCACCCGTACACCGACATCGTGGACCTTTTCCAGTGAAGGGATTGTCTACTGAGGCCAGCGGACCGTTCCCGGAAGGCAGCGGACCATCCGCGGACGGCAGTGGATCAGTCGCGGAGGGCAGCGGAACTTCCGAGGAGAGCGGCGGATCGCCCGCTGAAGGCGGGGATTCGTTCCCTGGCGGCTGTCAGCGGGCCCCGCGCTGGTCCGTGGGATGTAGCGGCCGTGTGCCACTGCTCTTGAGCAGTGCCCAAGCTGTTGCCGGTCCAGGAAGACACTGCTCAAGAGCAGTGGCACACGACACCCGGCGGTGCCGATAGAAGGCCCGATGGAGAGTCACAAACCCGGAGACGGTTGGCTGTTGAAGAAGGGGCCTGGCTTCGAGCGAAGCAGCCCTCATAGACGAGAATCAGCCGCTTGCGAGGCGCCTGTACCCTTTTTGGACAGCCCCAGGGTTGCCTTTGAGAGGTAAAACGGTCATGAGACGGCACATTCTGCGCGGACGCGAGTTGGCGTTTTCAACTGTTCTTGGCTTGGCGCTCGCGCTGGCCGGCTCGCAGGTCGTGAACGCTGATACCGGCGGCCCGGACGCCGCGGGCTACCGATTCATTGATTCCGACGAAGCCGGCGGGCCGGCCTACGACTTCGAGGACATCTCCGGCACGGGCACACGCATCGAAGGGCTATCGGACGATAACATGGTCGGCCCTTTTCCACTGGGGTTCACATTCGAGTACTACGGTGCCGACTATACGCAGATCTACATGTCGTCGAACTGCTTTCTCACCGTTCTGGCCGGCCAGAGCAACGGCTGTTGTAGCTCAGAACCGATTCCCGACCCAACGAATCCCAACGGGATCATCGCTGGCTGGTACGAAGACGTCGATCCGCGCGTTGGCGACGTCTACTACGAGACCCTCGGCACGGCCCCGAACCGCCGATTCATCGTCCAGTGGTCCGCCGTCAAGCTCTTTGGCTTTCCAGACACTATCACGCTGGAGTACAAGCTCTTCGAGCGCGACGATTCCATCGAGGTGCACTACCAGCAAGCGGTCACCGCTGGCCAGGTTTACGCCGCCGGAATCGAGAACCAGGACGGAACGATCGGCCTCCAGTACTACCGCGGTAGTGGTGATCTCAGTACGCCCCTCGCGGTCAAGTACTTCCTGAATCCGGTGGTCCTTTCCGTCGCTCGGGCCGACTCCAGCCCAACCAATGCCGCCGCGGTGGATTACGTGGCGACGTTCTCCGAGGGCGTGACCGGGGTGGATGTCTCCGATTTCGCCCTGGCGACCTCGGGTGTCAGTGGGTGCAGCGTCTCATCGGTGACGCCCGATTCGACCAGCGTCTATACAGTGATGGTCAACACCGGTACCGGTGATGGCACGCTGCGCCTCGACCTGGACGACGACGACAGCATCACATCGACGGCAACCGGCGACCCACTCGGCGGCACGGGCAACGACAACGGCGATTTCACTGGAGAAACCTACATGATTGATCGCACCGGTCCGCAAGCCGACGCGATCAATCGCCTGGACGCCAATCCGACGGACGCGGCACAGGTGGATTTCATCGTCAAGTTCGACGAGCCCGTCGATGGCGTGGGCACCGCGGACTTCAGCACCTCCACCACCGGGTCGCTGGCGGGAACGTCGGTGGATTCGGTCAGTCCAGCCTTTGGCAATGCACTGGACATGTCCAACAACCCCGAGGTTGGGGGGAAACACCTCAATCTCGGCAGCGATGCCAGTCTCCAGCTCTCCGCCCTGACGCTCGAGGCCTGGGTCTATTATCAAAAGGACGGGGCCGAGACGATCGTGTCCAAAGGAGACGGAGGCGGCGGCACAACGGACTATATCTTCCAGATCAACAAGGATGGTGCGGGGAAGCTCAACCTGTGGGCCGCAGGCGCCTGGCACAGCTCCACTACGGCGGTCTCCCCGAATACCTGGACACACGTAGCTGTCACGCACGACGGCTCCGACAAGAAGTTCTACATTGGCGGGGCTTTGGACAACACGGTGCCGCACAGTGGCTCCGTAGCTCAGAGTGCCATGAACGCCTACATCGGTCGGCAGGGCCAGAACGCTGATACCGGGCATTACGACGGGTGGCTTGACGAGGTCCGGGTCTGGAATGTCGTGCGCGAACAGGCCGACATCCAGGCAGTAATGAACTCGACGCTCATGGGCGACGAGACCGGCCTGGTCGGTTACTGGCGGTTCGAACAGTTCCAGGACCTGGGGGCCGGGGCCGCCGGTGTCAACGACATCGAGGATTGTTCCGCCAACAGCAATCACGGCGATGCCGTGAACAGCCCCGGCCTGACAACCTCCAACTTCAGCGGCCTGGCCCCGGACTACATCGTTCGCGTCAACACCGGCACCGGCAGCGGAGAACTCGGACTCATACTCGAAGACGACGACTCGATCACGGACGAGGCGACCAACCCGTTCGGGGGCGTAGGCGAGCAGGACTACACCGGTGGCCAGACCTATACCATCATCGAACCGCCGACAGTCACGACGACGGCGGTATCCAACGTCACCGGCACAACGGCCGACTCCGGCGGGAATGTCACCGCCGACGGCGGCGAGGCCGTCACCGCCCGCGGCGTCTGCTGGAGCACCTCGGCCAACCCCACCACCGCCGACGACAAGACCGAAGACGGCAGCGGCACCGGCGTGTTCACCAGCAGCATCACGGGCTTGAGCGCGAATACCACTTACCACGTCCGGGCCTACGCCACCAACAGCGTCGGCACGGCCTACGGCAGCAACGAGAGCTTCATGACGGACCCGCCGACGGTAGAGTTCACCGCGGCCAGTCAGAGCGGGGCCGAGAATGTGGGGACCCTGACCGTCACCGCCGAGCTGTCGGCGACGTCCGGTCTGGACGTGACGGTTCCGTACACGCTCACCGGCACGGCCGCCGATCCGGCCGACTACACCATCACGGTCAGCCCGGTGGTCATCTCCGCGGGAGATCTGACGGCGGGCATCACCATCACCGCGGTGGACGATGCGCTGGATGAACTCGACGAGACGGTGATCGTCACCATGGGTACGCCGACCAACGCGACCAAGGGGGCCACCGACGTCCACACCGCGACCATCACCGACGACGATGGTGAACCGACGGTGCAGTTCACCGGGGCGAGCCAGAGCGGGGCCGAGGACGTGGGGACCCTGACCGTCACCGCCCAACTGTCGACGGCGTCGGGTCTGGACGTGACGGTGCCCTACACGCTCAGCGGCACGGCCGCCGATCCGGCCGACTACACCATCACGGCCAGTCCGGTGGTCATCTCCGCGGGAGATCTGACGGCCGACATCACCATCACGGTGGTGGACGATACGCTGGATGAAGCCGACGAGACGGTGATCGTCACCATCGGTGCGCCAACCAACGCGACCAAGGGGGCCACCGACGTCCACACCGCGACCATCACCGACAACGATGGCCAGCCGACGGTGCAGTTCACCGCGGCAACCCAGAGCGGCGCCGAGAATGTGGGGACCATGACCGTCACCGCCCAACTGTCGGCGACGTCCGGCCTGGACGTGACGGTGCCCTACACGCTCAGCGGCACGGCCGCCGATCCGGCCGACTACACCATCACGGCCAGCCCGGTGGTCATCTCCGCGGGAGATCTGACGGCCGACATCACCATCACCGTGGTGGACGACGTGCTGGATGAACTGGACGAGACGGTGATCGTCACCATGGGCGCGCCGACCAACGCGACCAAGGGGGCCACCGACGAGCACACCGCGACCATCACCGACGACGATGCTCCGCTGACGGTCACGACCACGGCGGTATCCAACATCACCACTACAACGGCGGATTGCGGCGGCAACGTCACGGACAACGGCGGGGCCGACGTCACGGCCCGCGGCGTGTGCTGGAGCACGATCGCCAATCCCACCGTCGTCGACGACCAGACGACAGACGGTACCGGCACCGGTGTGTTCGGCAGCAGTCTCACCGGCCTAAGCCCGGACACGACCTACTACGTCGCCGCCTACGCCACCAATAGCGCTGGCACGGCCTATGGCGACGATGTGGTCTTCACCACCGACGCCGCGCCCGCCGGCGCGACCGTCCCGACGGTCACAACCGCCGACGTGTCCGACATTACCACCACCGGCGCCTCCGCCGGCGGTAACGTCACCGATGACGGAGGAGTTGCCGTGACGGCTCGCGGCATGTGCTGGAGCACGTTCGCCAACCCGACCACCGAAGACGACAAGACCGAAGACGGTACCGGCACCGGTGTGTTCGATACTAGTCTCACCGGCCTAAGCCCGGACACGACCTACTACGTCGCCGCCTACGCCACCAATAGCGCTGGCACGGCCTATGGCGACGACGTCACGTTCACGACAGCCGCACTGGAACCAGAACCCGAACCGGAACCAGAAGCCGCACCCGACCTCCGCGTGCGGATTGAGGCACCAGCCGAGGACGCCTACGTCGGCGACGAGGTGACGTTCGGCGTCTCGATTGAGAATGTCGGCGACGGCGTGGCCACTGACGTCCTGCTCACCGTCCCGCTGCCAGCGAACACGGAGTTTATCTCCGCCTGGTGGGTCGCGAGCCAAACCGCTCAAGCCACACGCCTCACCGCTTCACTTGTAGATGACGATATCACGGTTGAGGTCGGCGACGTGGCCCCTGGCGAAGAGGTTCAGATCGAACTGGTGCTCCAAACGCTCGTAGCCGGCAAGGTCACAGTCTGTGCCAGCGCCACCTGTGAAGAAACACCTACGCCGAGTACCACCCAGACCGCAGCCGAGATCGACGTCGAAGACCTCTACTGGACCGTCGTCGAGACCATCACGCCGATTCGCGCCTGCGGCGTGCTCGGCATCATGCCGGTCTTCGTGCTGCTCGGGCTGGTCGGCTTGAAACGCCACGGCCGGCCCCGTAGAGGAATGTAGCGACCGGGCTCTGTCCCGGTCGGGAACACTTGCACAACCACGTCCAGGACGGAGCCCGGGCGTTACAGAACGTTTGCGGTGGGCTGCCAGTATTCGTGCCGGCCAGCGCCCGATACGGACCGGCACCGGTGAAACGCTGGGAAATGAACTAAAGCCGCCACACCTGGCGACAGGAGCTCAGAATGCATCGCAAAATCACGACTTGGCTCGTGGCGACCCTCGCGGTCATCGCCCTGCTTGGCACGACGACCGGCTGCACGAGGTGGCTGGTTGGATCGCACCTGGCGTCCTTCGGCGCCGGCTGGCTGCTCCGCGACCTGACCATGCCCACCACCACGGAAACACTCTGCTACCAAAACGGCGAGCTGATCGACTGCGCGGAAGTGCAGCCCAGTGAGCCGGGCGAGTAAGCTCCAGTGATGGACGATCCTGTTGGAGAACGCCCGTCGGGGTCGCAATTGCCTGAGTGACGAGTTGGGCCCAGCCCATATCATTCGGCTCGACGGCATCGTCTACAATTAGCCCAGATTATTCATCCAACCGCACTTTGGTTTTGTCCCCGATCGGGACCTGGTTGTCCGGCGCCACGACGCACAAATCACCAGCGCTGCCGGACTGATCCAGATCGCTCAGGCCGACCAGCGGCTCGGCTACCCCCAAAACCCTCTTATTCAGTCGGCGCTTCCGGCAATTCGTAGGTCACGAGGACCGACGTGGGTATGATTGGGAACTGCATCCGAACGCGATACACGTCGAAACGCTTGCCATCCCATCCAAGCTTGTCGAGGGTGTAGCGTATCATCTCCGCGTAACGCGGTACATGCGGCGTATGGACGACCGCGGGCCCTTTACCCAGGTACTCCACCCATTCCCAGGTCGCCAGACGATCGCGCTCCCGGCTCTCGATGGGAAGCACCGGTGGCCCACCCGCCAACTCGCTATAGACGGCCAAGTCCGGCTTGAGGGGGCCAAACAGGTCCTCGTGTACTAGCAGATCGAAGAGCAATTCCTCGCAGGGCGTGCGCATGCGGACGGCGTGCGTCGCCCAGCGGTCGTGTTCAGTGGAATACTGCGATGCCGCGTTGTGCAAGACCTCGCCGGTGATGCACGTTACGGCGCCAGTGTTTCCGACCTCTCCCGGGGCCAGCTCGTCCTCCATGAATCCGTCCGGCGCCTCAACCCGGCGAAACACCGGCAGGGGCTTCGAGCAGAATTCGCGCACCAGCGGGGCCTCGGCACTTCCATCGGCCGTGTCCCCAGCGGGATCCAGCGGCTGGCGAATGGGGCGTCTGCGTAAGGTGCCATCATCGTTGGCAAGCCTGGCCCGATCAATCACCCAAGGAACGTTAGGGCGAATCCGGCGCAACCCCACGAAGCCACGGAGCGTCACGAAGTCCAAGCGGCCTATCTCGGCCGCGGGGTGCACGAAATCAGCTTTCAGGTGCGTGCTGGCCCGCACACCCCAAATGTAGCTGTTCGCCGCAAAGGCCGCCTTTCGGTGTGCCAGATCGGCCTGGGCCCGGCCTTCCCGGGCATAGCTCAGCAGCATCATCTCGAGCGTCGGACGGTCGCCGGCGTGCAGGTCGACCAATCGTTCGAACTCCTCCAAGGCCGCTTCGGCCTCGTGGATCCGGGTTGCGGGCACGCCCTGGGCGGCAGCGGATTCCAAGAACGCTTTGTTAGCGGCGGCTCCCGGGATGTATTGCGCGGCTGCGAACGGGTCGGCGCCATGGGCCACCTTCGCCACTTTCCAGGCGAGCTTCGTGTCGATCTTGAGTGCTTTGGAGAGCTCGCGCGGGCGCGTGATGTGGCCCGGCAAGGCGTCGATGATCTCCACGAACGCACCTTTTATCCGGAGGAGTGCGTTCCTGGCATGCTCCTCGAATGGTACCGCGTCGTCAGTACTGATCAAGGAATCCACCACACCCCCGACTATTGGAGCCTTCGTACAAGAGCAGTTTCAGAGAACATCTGACGTCTGTAGTTAGGGCGAGGCTCACCTTCCCACAGCAACGGATCATAATTGAATCCGCTCCAGCTTACAAGTCCCGTCCAGCCTGGCACGGCGATGAACGGATATTGCATGCAAGGGTTTTATTGACAAGCCCTTGAAACGTTTGAGCCGACCGGGGCTCTTCCGCCAGTCGGGGCGTAGGGTGGAGCATGCTCATGCGTCCCATAATCCACAGGATGTTCATTGCGTGCGCGCCCTGGACGCACGCCATCTTGTGTCTGGCGTTATTTCTGGAACGATTCCAGGAAAAGTGTTGAGTGTGGCGACGATCGTGGTTATCTTGATGCGCAGGAGAAACTCAACGTGATCTGGCGTGGACCGCGGCAGATCGCGTTGGGGGAGAGAGGAGGCGCTTGGCAGTAGGTAAGTTGAGCCCGTCAAACCGCCAGCGCGGGGATTGTTCTCGTGTCGGCGGTTTGGGAGTAAGTTTTAGAGATAGAGAGAAACAGAGGAGGAGGAGATTATGAGGTTCAAAATTCTCGGTTTGCTGGTGGCGGCGGCACTCGTGTTGCCGGCCGCCTTCGGCGATCAGCTTGGACCGGGCGGAACGTGGAACGGAACGTCGTTCGGGACGTTGTTCACGCCGCCATTGGCCGAAGGTGAACAATTCTCAGCACCAATCGACTTACACGTCGCATCGCCGTCGTACGGCAACTGGGTCGGCGCGGGTTTCGGCGTGGACTACGACGCGAGCGAAGTGAACTTTATCGGCGTGACAGCGGCCCCCGGGTTCCTGGCCACAAGCCCCGGCGGTGCGGTCGCGACCATCTGGAATCCGGGCGGCGCGATGCAGCAGCCGCCGGTCAGTAACGTGATGCCGCTCGCCAACATCACGTTCGCGGCCTTGAACACAACGACGGCCAACAACGGCGACGTCGACATCACGTTCAACGGCGGCCCGTTTGGCCCGTTTGCCATCTATGGGGCGACCCCGTTTGCCCCGTGGACAACGTCCATTGGACCGTCGAACCTGCTGTATGTTGGCTTCACGGCCGGTGGTCAGCCCATGACCGCAAGCCAGTGGGGACCAGTCGCGCAGGGTGAAGGCACGTGGATTCACGCCACCGACTGGAAGGAAGTCGTGCTCTTGCCGAGCATGTGGTGGGGCATAACCGCGCACCTGATCGGCCAGGGCGGCATCGGCGTGGAGCATATTCCCGAGCCCGCCGCCGCTATTCTGCTGTTTGTCGGCATCGGCACATTCGTCGTGGCCCGTCGACGCGGAAGGGCGTAATCGCCGGGTTACAACTGGATAACTGACCACTCGTGCGAGCCCCCAACTTCTCGGGGGCTCGCTGTCTTTTTGCGAGGGAGTCAGTGACAATAGTGATCCAACCGATTGGTGCAATTGGCGGTACACGTGCGGCCGAATGTGAGGTTGTGCGCGGAGACTCGTGAAATGGGTACAGATCAGGATCCGGCGGTGAGACCCGTAGTTCGCAGGCCCAGAAGCTGGTCACAAGTACTGCTGTACAGCGTGGCGGTGGTCATGATCGTTGCCGGCGCGGGCATTCTTCTGTGGAACCACCTCGTTGTACCGGCAGCGCCGCAGATTACCGGCCAGGTCGCGCCGGAGTTGAAGCCGGTCGATCATATCGCAACCGCGCCGGGCGCCCTGCGCGACTGGAACGTGCTGATTGTGACGATCGACACGACCCGGGGCGATCATGTGGGGTGCTACGGGAACCAGGGCGTCGAGACGCCGGTGTTGGATCAGCTCGCGCGCGAGGGGGTGTTGTGCGCCAACGCGATCACTCCAGTTCCGGCCACCTTGCCGGGCCACTGCTCTCTGCTGACCGGGTTGTATCCCTACAACCACGGTGCCCGGGCGAACGGGTCATTCAAGCTCGACGATGAGCAGGTGACGTTGGCGGAGATCCTGCGCGAGCAGGGGTATCGAACCGGGGCGGTCATCTCGGCGTACGTCCTCGATTCAGACTTCGGCCTGAACCAGGGGTTCGAGGTTTACCACGACGACCTGACGCAGGGGGTCAAGTTGGCCCCCCACATGTTCCGCGAGCGCCCCGCCGAGTTGACCAATGAAGCGATTTCGGACTGGCTGCGCGAGCACGCCGACGAACGGTTTTTCTGCTGGGTGCACTACTTCGATCCGCACGCGCTTTACCTGGCACCAGAGCCCTTCCGGAGCCGATATGCGCGCAACCCGTACGACGGGGAGATCGCCTACGCCGACAGTCAGCTCGGCCGGCTCCTGGACCTCCTGTCGGAACTGGAAGTCCGCGAAAAGACGCTGGTGGTCGTGACAGCCGACCATGGCGAAGGACTCGGCGAGCACAATGAACAGACGCATTCGCTGCTGATCTACGATTCGACGCTGCGCGTTCCGCTGATTCTGCACGCGCCCGGCGCGTTGCCGGCCGGCCAGGCGATCGACCGGCAGGTCAGCCTGGTCGACGTGGTGCCGACCGTGCTGGACCTGTTGGGCCTGGACTGCCCGGTGCGACCGGATGGCGTCAGTCTGCTGAAGCCGGGGCCGGCAGAGCCGCGCGCCTGCTACATAGAAACGCTGGCGTCGAAGACGCTGCACGGCTGGGCGCCGCTGCTGGGCGTCCGGCGCGACGATTACAAGTTCATCCTGGCCCCGCGGCCCGAGGTCTACGATCTGCGCCGCGATCCCAGGGAGTTGGAAAACCTGTACGAATCCCACCCCGACATCGCCACGGATTTTCATGAGCTGCTCAAGCGTTTCGTGGGCGAAGACCCGCTTGTAGCCACAAACGTGGCGGAAAACCTGGAGATGGATGATGAAGCGCTCCAGAGACTGGCGGCACTGGGCTACGTGAGAACCGTCACCGGCGACGTGGGTGATTCGGAAACATTGATTGATCCGAAGGACGGTGTCATCCACTGGGAGCTGGTCCAGAAAGGCACGCAGCTTTGCAGCGTCGGCGACATCAAGGGCGCGATCGAAACGCTGGAGCGTTGTATTGAAGAGGTTCCGGGCGACGTATGGGCCCGTCAGGTCCTGGCCGGGGCATACCAGACGTACGGGAGATACGACGACGCCCTGGAAGTCCTGAGAGAAGCCGAGACGCTGGCGCCCTCGGACCCGACCATACCAACGGCCGTAGCGGGCGTGCACGTGCAGTTGCGCGACCCGGACCAAGCCGAGCAGAACATCCGACGGACGCTGGCGTTGCAGCCGGATAACTCGGGGGCGCATCTGCAATTGGCGCACGTGGCGCTGCTGCGACGGCAGCCCGAGGAAGCCCTCCGGTTAATGCGCAAGGCCCTGGAACTGGACCGCGGCAGCCGCAAGGCGGGCATCCTCAACGCCATGGGCGACTTTCACCTGCGGCGCGCGGCAATCGAGGAGGCCCGCACGTCGTTTCAACAAGCGCTGGAAGTCGATACCTTCAGCGGCGAGGCGCGCGGCGGATTGGCGGAAATCCTGCTCAGCGAAGGCGCGGAGGACCAGGCGCTGCAGCACTTGCAAGCGGCGATACGCTTCAACCCAGTGCAGCCGCGCGCGCTCACCGTGCTGGCCGGGCTCTATTCCAACCAGGGTAATTACGAGGCGGCAATCAAGTATTGCGAGCGAGTGCTGGAAATGAGCCCCGTGTGCGGCATGGCCTATGGCAACCTCGGCCTGGCGCACCGTCGCCAAGGCGACCTGGCAAAAGCGGAGGAGGTCTACCGCGCGGGCATCGAACGCTGCCCGAACTACGATGGCCTCCACCAGAACCTGGCGCAGCTTCTCTTGAAACAGGATCAAGTCGAAGCGGCGGCCGAGGAGTTCGCGACAGCCGCGCGACTGAACCCGTATAACGTCGTCGCGCTGGCGAACCTGGGCACGTACTACGTGCAGGCCGCGCAACCCGAACTTGCCCGACGGTTCCTTGAGCAAGCGTTGCGTGTCAAGCCGGACTACGCCTTCGCGCACAAGCAACTGGGTCTGCTGTTGCTGGGCGCGGGTCAGGGTCGCCCCGGCGTCTTTCATCTGCAAAGGTGCCTCGAACTCGACCCGAACCAGGCGGATGCCGAGTTGATCCGTGCTCAATTGGAAGCGTACAGGCCGCCGGCCACGAGCGCCCCCACCGAGGAAACCGTGGAAGAAGTCGAGAACAGCAGCGACCAGCCATGATACGCCGTCGCGCGATCCGTGAGTCGGCGGATGCAACCGCTCCAATCCGTCCCGGGCGCGGACCCAACCATCATCGTCCAACTCGGGGGATTAAAGCTTCACCTTCAGGAAGGGCTTGAAGATCAGCGCGAAGACCATGGCCGCGACGAAGAAGTACGCCAGCCACCAGTCGGTGCCACTGGTCCAGGACACGCGCGGGGGATACTCGATGCTGATCGACTGTACCAGTGAATCCTGGGCGAACGGCCGCTCGAGTGGATGCAGCAGCAGCGCGGTCCAGTCGCGGGGCGGCCGCACGGCGCTTACACGCATGAAGTCGGTGCCGATGGCCAGTTCTTTCTCGACCCGCTGCCCGTCTACCTCAAAAATGATGCGATGGCGTCCACTTTGGCGCGCCCGGATTTGCCAGCATACCTGGCGTTTGCTGAAAACCCGGACGGGACCGATGCTGACCTCGGCCCCGGGTATGGCGACGATGCGCGCCGCGGGCAACGCCGTTTGGGGAGCGCCGGCCAGTTCCATGGTGACCAGGGCCTCTTCGCCGGAATGCAGCGGCCGCTGCTGATACCACAAGCCCATCTGCCCCAGCCCCAACGCGACTGGCAGGATCATCACCAGCAGTGGCTTTACCGAGTACCCCAGCAGCCACAACGCCCCCAGGAACACGCGCCCCTGAGCCCGAAACGTCACGCCCAAGTCGTCCTTGAAGAGCTTGAGGGTGAGCAGATTGACTTTGATATAGTCCTTGACCCGTCCGATCGCCGGCTGATTGGACGTGTACTTGAAAACGATCAACAGCAGCACGCCCGTGAGCGCCGAGATGATCGTATTGGATAGCCAGCCCGGCATCATCCCGATCGGAGCGAGCAGGACACCCGCGATGGCATTTACGCCCAGGTTAATCCACGTCAGGAGGGGAGCGCAGATCGGATTGACCATCTCGCCAAGGAAGGCGCATGACGCGCTCAGGTAGCTCAGCCCGTCGTTCCAGAGCCACTGGGCGGCAGCACCCAGTGTGAGTAACGTCCAGTTGATCGCATCCAGCAGCCAGCTCATGGGCAGTATGGCCTCGTGACGTTTTCGGACCTGGTCCGGGTGTCTACTCGATGTATCCCAGCCCGCGCAGCCGTTCCGTGATCTGTTCCTCGGTGTCCGCCGCTTCGAGTTTCGCTAGCTCCTTCTCGATGAGGTGGATGATGAATTCCTCCGGGCTGCCGTAGCCGGCGATCTCGGCGATCTTCCTCACGCGATCATAGAGAGACGCCTCGACTTTGATCTTCGCCATTTCCAAGGGCTCCTAACTGGTAGGCACGGCCTACGTAGTGGCCGCGGCGTTAAATACGTCATGGCCAACCATGGCTGACGGTGGGCTCAGCCCAAACTCGCGCAGGATCGTGGGAGCCAGATCAACGAGCGTGGGGGCCATGGCGGAAATGGAACGATTACTAAAGAGGATTCCTGGTACCTCTTCCGCCGCCAGGCAGTGGTCCGCGCTCCAGGCCGAGTTGTTGTCGGACAGGATCTCCTCGTTCATGTCGCCCAGCGAGGTGGCCCACGAGCAGCGATAGCCGCGGCAATAGCCGATGACCAGGTCGGGGGCCAACCGCGTTGCTGGTCCGTTGTAAACCTGGTCCGTGCGGTAGACCTTGTGGATAACGGGTTGGCCGTCGACATCCTGGACCGCTTCGAGCCTGGTCACCAGTTCCTCCAGCAGCGTCTCGCGTTCCGCGCCCGGATCGACGATCCCGTCGCGTTCGCGGCCCTTGAGATTGAGGTACAAGCCGTTCAATCCCAGCCCGTACGCGCGCGTTCGAGACCAATCCACGTCCGCCAGGAGTGACTTGCAGTTCGAAGGTTGAATGTAGCCCTTTTCGCGCAACCAGGTACACAGGTTGAACTGCCTTCTGAAATTGACCATTCCGTGGTCGCTCATCACGATGATGGTGGCCTGGTCGCCATGGCGGATGAGCAAGTCACCCACAATGCCGTCCATTCTCCGATAGAGTTCCTTCACGTGGCCATGGTACTTCCGAGCCTCGGCGGGGGACCGGACCGGATGCCGCTCATCGGAGTCCCACCAGAACATGTGGGGCTGCAAGTCGGTACACGCGAAGTAGAAGAAGAGCAAACCGTCGCGGTAATGCCGCAGCGCGTAATGCAGCAGCTCCAGGCGCTCTTCCAGCACGATGTCGGTTTGCCTGATATACTCCTCGTCCGTGAAGACCCCATTGGATAGGGCTTTGTGGTCTTCCTGAAAACCCGCCGTGTAGAACAGGCCCAGGTCTCGCGCCACGTCCTCGATGAATTCCGGAGGCTCGGAGATCAACAGCGCCGGATCAGAGGGATTGATGTTGATGGGCGTTACATAGAGTCGGAAGTTCGGTGCTACTTCCTGAAGATAGAATCGGCAGATGCCGCTCTGGTGTTCGTCCGGCACGAAGTTGGGCATGCGAAGCTTGAAATCGAGCGGGATCCACGTGCTCCACTGGCCGCGCTCGAGCAGGAACCGGTGGTGCTGGACTTCGATCATGGCAGCGTCGGCCGCCACGTCGCGATGAACGCTGAATTCAATGGTGGCGGGGTTCGGTTTCTTCAGAAAGGAATTCGTCGGTCCGATCAGGCTGGCCTGGGTGGTGTTGTTCGTGAAGTTGAGGCGCGAACGTATCCCGCCGCCCTCATTCCGCGGTCGGTGCGGCCCATTCTGGGCAAAGTGCTGGTACGTGCCATAGGTTCCCTGCATGTCGGGCGTGCCCATGCCCGCTAACGCCCGATGGTGGCCAAAGCGGGAGGGGCTCGGCGGGAAGTCCGATGGAATCTCATAAATATGCGTCGCGATTCCCGCCTCGTCCAGATAGTCCCAGAAGGGGGTGCCCTGACGGTGCAACAATTGCCGCGGGGCCGTGTGATCGAACGGCCAGAACGTCAATTGCAGCTTGTGGTCGCCAACCTGCCAGTACCCACTGCCACGGGAGGTTCCCGCCGCCGAGAACATGGGTGCGTATTGCCTGGCTGGGTCGCGATGGATGAAGTCAAAGATGCCATGGGTTCCCGGATCAGCACCGATGATAAAGCTCGCGAACGCCACCGGCGTCTGCGGGGGGATGCTCGTGCCTAGTCGCCGATACCCACCGGCCTGACGTAGTCGGTTCAGATTGGGCAGGTCACCGGCATCCATCATCTGCTCCGTGAGGCACGGATCCATGGCGTCAAAGCCGATAACGATCACCTTCTTGCTCGAGGTTGGCGGGCGGGATGTCGCGGAGGCCGGCTTGGTGCGCAACACCCCCGCCAAGGCGGCCGCCGCCGCGGCCGACTCCTTCAAGAACTGCCTTCGATCAAGACCTCCCTGATCGTCGGACATATCGTGATCTCCGTTTGTGGGTGGCGATCAGGCGTCCGCCACTACCAGGGGATGCCCGTCCATGTGTTTGGGTACCTTTATGCCAAACAGCTCTAATACGGTCGGCCCCAGATCCATCATGTGGGGCGCCTCGGCCTCAATGCGGCGGTTACAAAACAACACGCCCGGCACAAGCCGCGGATCGATGCAATGATCGGCGCTCCAGGCCTTGAGGTTATCACAGAAAACCTGCTCGGTGATATCTCCCAGGACCGCCTCCCAGGACACGCGATAGCCTTCATTGTAACCGACGATGACATCCGGGGCGTCTTGCTTATACGGCCCCACGTAGCACTGCCGGGCATTGAAGGCCTTTTTGATGGCTACTTCGTCGTGCCGCGGATCGCGCAGCCCAGTCAGCTTCTCGCATAGTTCCGTGCGTAGCGCGTCGGCCGCGGCGCCTTCCTGGACGATCCCCTGCTTCTCGCGACCCGCGATGTTCAAGAAGAGCCCCGCCAGACCCAGCGCATAGGCCCGCGTCTGGGACCAGTCCACCGTCGCCAGGAACTTCTGACCAGCGGGTGGCCCCTTCAGCTTCATGTATCCGTTCTCGATCAGCCACCGGTTCAGATCAACGCCGTAGCGGAACGTCTTGCACCCGTGATCGCTGATGACGAACAACACGGTATCCTCGTCATCGCACTGGGCCATCGTCTTGCCGACCAGCTCGTCCATCCGTTCGAAGAGCTCGGGGATCGCGTTCACCAGCCGTTCATCACCGAAGCCCTCATGGGCCGGGTGCCGCGGGTCGAGGTACCGCCAGAACATGTGCTGGATGCGGTCCGTGCCGTCGAAGACACAGACCACCAGCCCGCGCCTGACCTTGTCCAGCGCGTCGAAGAACATGGTCTCGCGCTCGGCATCCGCTTCGATACATTGATGCAGGAAGCTGGGATCCTGGAGGATTCTTTCATTGTGCGCCCACGTATCCTCCGCCAGCCCCAAGGTGGCGAACGGTCCCTGCGACTTGGCGAGATAGGTTGAGAAAACCCTCGGATGCGAGATCGGCAGGGCCGGCTTCTCCGGGTCGATCTGCAAGGGCGTAACGTAGAGTTCGAATTCCGGCGCCGTGCCGAGCAATAGGAACTGACAGATACTGTGTACTTTCATCCCCGGGGCAGCCTGGAAATGGAACTTAATCCACGGCGTGTACATGCCCTTCTTCAAAACGTGTCGCTGGCCACAGAGCTTCAGCGTGACCAAATCGGATTGGCCGTTGAAGGTGATGGTAAACGGGGTGGTCATGACGGCGTGGTCCGACCGCATCGTGTTGTGCGGGCCGACCAGATGAGACGAGATCACGTTTCCCCGGCGTTGGACGTGAATCTGCTCGCCCCCGGCGTAGATATTCTCCTCGGCCGATCTGGTCGTGTAGTAGCTGAAGGTCCCCTGGCTGCCGCGAATATCGGGCACGCACATAGCACTGAGCAGCACGCCGCGGAACTTCTCCGGCGGAAACGTGATCGGCATCCGAATGATGCTGCTGAAGATGCCGTGTTCGCCCAGGTGGTTCCAGAACGGCTTGCCCTTGCGGAGCAGTCGCACGTCCGGCCGACTGATGGGAATGCGGTACTTGCCGAGCTTGAGCGTCTTGCGCGCCGCGCCGATGTGCACGCTGGACAGATTAGGCACGTAATGACGGCGGTCAACGGTCAGGAAGTCGAAGACATTGTGCTTACCGGGGTTGCACCCAGTCAGGAACGACGACCAGGCCACCGGCGTCAGCGGCGGCAGTGTCGTCCTCAACTTCTGGTACGTGCCGCGCTCCGCCAACTTGGTTAAGTTAGGCATCCGCCCCGCGGCCATGTACTTCTCGACCAGCGTTGGCTCCATACCGTCCAGGCCGAGCACGACCACTCGCTTGACCCGGCTGCGCGCAAACGCTCGGCGCCCCCGGATGGCACGCAGTGCCCAGCGCAGCGGCCACGTCAGCAAGGTCAGCAGCGCCGACGCCATGGCCAGGAAGACGGCCATGAACGATCCCAGAACGGCGAAGCCCGCTCCAGGTCCGATATACCCATATGCCGGAGCGGAGAACGTCAGGACTAACAGGACTGCCAGAAGCCAGGGGCAGGAGCGGCCAGGCAGCCTTGACGGCATGATATCCCTCATCCGGTTCCAACTCATACTCGCATACGCGGCTTCAACCTTCGCGGCGTGCCGCGCCAGCTCCCTTGCCTATCGAGTCCCTGCCTCGGGTATGGAGCATACGGATAGCCTTGAATTCGTGCGCCGATGCGCGTTATCGGTCAGCCACGCGCACAATCCATGATACACCGATCCGCGGGAGAAATCGATTCGATCGTTCCATGTCGGCACCCGCGTCGGCCACCCCGCGCGGATCGCCTCCCAAGCTTGGGGGCCGCCGCTAACAAAGCATTCTTGGAATCCGCTGCCGCCCAGGGTGTGCCCGCAACGCGAATCCGCGAGGCCGAAGCGGCCTTGGAGGAGTTCGAGCGACTGGTCGACCTGCACGCCGGCGACCGGCAGGTGCTCGATCTCGCCGAGTCGAAACTCGATGTTGTCGAGGCCGGTTCGTTCGCGGTAGGCAGCGATTTTGTCGCGCTCCGGGTTCTAGCTCGCGGGGAGTCTATGGGCGGATCCTATCCGCCATCGTGGGCGCCTTCGTCATCGCCGCCAGTGCCCGAGCCGTGCCCCTGCCCGCGGCCACAACCGCGGCCTTGCCCGCGTCCCTGACATTGGCCGCCACCGCGGCCCTGGCCACTTCCACTACGGTCGTTAGACCCGTCGCCCTCCGCGGCATCAGCGTGGCGACCTCGGCCGTGCCGCCAACGTCCCCCGCATTCGCGCACCTTTTCGGCACAGAGCCCGTACAACAGTTTCTGCTGTTCGGGGGTGAGATGGTCCCGTATGGTGATCACGTACTCCGCGACGCGGCGCTCAAGCTGATTGTGCGCCTCGATGGCGGCCTCCACCTGCGCGCGAATCTCGTCGCCCGTGGCGCTCTCCTTCTCGAACAGGGTGGCCAGCGTTAACCGGGCCTCCTCGAGCTTCTCCCGCAAAGCTCGGAAATCCTCGGCGAATTGCGGATCGTGGGCCTCAAGAACCTTGGCCTGCTCCGGGTTTAGACCGAGCTGCCGGGCCAAAGGCGAATACGGCGCGGACGCGGGCGCCGTGGTGGTCTGTGACCGCGTCGCCACCGTCCCGAGGAAGCTCCCGCCGAAGCACAGAGCCGCTACAACGGTAAAACCGATGCTCGCTTTCGTGATCATGGAGTATCGCCCCCTTCCGGCGCCTCATCAGGTTCCAGGCCAAAGGGTAGCCCTGTAGCAGATTCGGAGGCGAGACCAATCCACTCCAGCGCATCGGACACGTTTCCAAGAGCTGCCGAAGGTTCAGGAATCGCCGCCGACTTGCCGGCGGGCACGAGGTATCCCGCCCCTACCCCCAATCCAGTTGCCAGGACAATCGATGCCGCCGCGCGAAGCGGGACCGTCCAATAAGCGGCCAAGCGACGAGGTTGACTTTGGCAGCGGCCCGCATCATCGGCTTCGGCCAACACGCGCTCGGTCAGATCAAGCGCGGAAACGTCGACCTGCCAGTCACCCAAGGCGTCCCAGGATGCCTGGAGATCCTCGTAAGCTGACCTGCACGCCGAGCACGACTCCAAGTGATCTTGCTGCTCGCGCCGCGCGCCTGGCTCAAGTTCGCCAGACAGGAGACGCAAGATAACACCATTTCGTGGGCATCTCATTAGACTAGTCTCCAACGATAGAACGAACGACGTCCTTGAATCCTGCGGGTGTTATTCATCATTTTTCCCCAAACTCGCCAGCGATTTCCGCAATGCCGCATGGGCACGCACCAGCAGCGATTCCACTGCCGATTCGGTCGCCCCGGTGACCTCGGCGATGCCCCGGATGGACAGGCCCGAGAACCGCTGCAGCACCACCGCAATCCGCTGGCGTTCCGGCAGCGCGGCCACCGCCCGCCGGACGGCCAGTGCCCGCTCACCGCATTCAAGGGTCACTGTGGGGTCTTTTGCTCGCGGATCAGGGCCGTCGGGCAGACCGGCGGCGGGCTTCCGTTTCTTGAACACGTCGAGGCACAGATTCACCACGATCCGATAAAACCACGTGCTGAACCGCGCAGTGGGGGTATAGCGGTCCGCCGACTTCCACACCCGAAGAAACGCATCCTGGGTGATGTCCTCGGCAAGCGTCCGATCTCCTGTCGATCGGTACGCAAGTTCCAGCGCGCTGCGCTGATGGCGGCGTACCAGTTTCGCAAGGGCTGAACGATCCCCATCGGCCACCCGGGCCATGAGCTGGGCGTTGTCGGCGTCACACGAAGTTTCAGCCCTGGGCATGGATTCAGGCACCTATCCAGAGAAACACGCGGATTTCCCGCAGGATAATCACGCGCGGGTCGTTTCACAAACGAGAAGAATGTGGCAATGGTCGTCATTGCCGCGACAGAGTTGGAATCTTGGCTGTTTGGAGATTAAAATATGAAACATCTCGTATGTACCTTTGCGATTTTGATGTTGCTCCCCGCCATGGTGGCTGGCGGTGGGAATCCGCTGCTCGGGTCTGTGCGGGTCGAAGGGGTGATCGCGAGCATTGACGCGGATGACTGGCAGATCACCGTGGGCGACACGGTGGTTCAGATCACCGAGGACACCATTCTGCGGATGCGTGGCCAGGCTATCGCGTTTGATGACCTTGCAGTTGGACAGACAGTCGCCGCTTGCGGTGTCGAGGATGAAGGGTTGCTTCTCGCCTATCGTGTAACGGTTAAGTACGGAGGCGCGATTATCAGCCTTGCGGAAACTGAAGGTGCCGCTCAGGCGATTGTAATTGCGATCGCGCCGCATACTCTCCTGCTTGGGTTCGACCAAGGGGGATCGGTAGTCGTTCATGCGGATATTCCTTACGCCAACGTGGACGCAGCCACGGTAGCCCTCGACGGCATTGCGGCGGCATGGACCAAGTCCGATGATTGCGGAAACCTCGTGGCCTACTTCGATGAAGCCGCGGTCAAGGCAATCGTCGCACCGCCTAAGGCTACCCTGACGCTCACCGGCAATACCCAAGACGGCACTCCCTTTACCGGATTTGATACTGTCCAGGTAAAGGTCAGGCCGTAAGTGGGCCAACCAGTTGTGACAGCGGAGGACAGCGGTGTCCGGTACGCCGGCCGTCCAAGCGTGAGGGCAACACGGCGATGACACGACCGTGCAGGCCACCGAGTAGACGCGCATACACCTGGGCCGGTAGCGCATATCCTTCGATGACTTGGCCGTTGGCCAAGCAGTCGCGGTGTGCAGGGTCGTGGATGAGAGTGTCTTTGTCGCTTTTAGCATCAATGTCCGGTACCAGGGCCAATGGCGTCACCAGAGGCGCCGTCGTGCACTGACGCTGGAATTGTTCCGCACGTCGGCCACTTCGCCCAGGGGAGTGGCCGACGTGCTGGTCCGCGAGCATTCTCCGAATAGAACTTATCTACCAGCCCAAGCTGCGCGCATTTTCGAAAAATCGCCTGACGAATCCCCCGTCACGGGCATAGGTAACCACCGTCGAGTGGAAGAACACCGAGCGGAAACCAAAGGTGCCCCAGTGCCATATTCAACCGCGTGCACATCAGCGCGTGTTACCGCTGGATCAGCCGTAGCGTGCGAGGGGTTCATCCTGAGTCGCTCAAAATCGGCGGCGCGACCTACACGTCGAAAGAAGCGTTGCAACGTTTCGCGGAACGCCGGAGCCGCCCCGGCGATCAGGACTCTGATGGGTCTTACTGACGGACGATTGGCACCGGTTGGCTGCTCGCCGATTGCATGGAAGCGCGCGGCCAGCAGAACCCGTGGATGCGGCAGATGTTCGGGGCAACGGGCGACAGTCGTATATTCTGACCGCGGGACTGCGAAACATCGGTTGGATCATCTCTGCCGTTGGGCCCCAGGGCGCGATGCGCTGTCCAGGGCCGGCCACCAATTCAGGAAACAGCTTCCAATCGTCGGGCGACACTTCCGTCCCGTGGCGGCGGACCCAGGCGCCGATGGGATCATCGAATCCTCGCCCCGTCATGCCCATTGGGGGACCGTCGGTCAGCATGACATATCTGACAGCACCCGCCTTGACCAGCTCGGCGAATTGGTCGCTCGTGAGAATCGGGTCGTGGCCGGTGAAACCGCCGTAGGCCATGACAGGCGCGCCCGTTTCGATAATGATGGGCGCCGCCAGGTGGATGTCCGGCACAGCGAGCACATAT
>JBDRDH010000239.1:0-42077 GCA_043820985.1 Planctomycetota bacterium | reverse complement strand
CAACGCCGCTACCAAGCTGTCCAACGCGTTCGAACGTGTCGCCGCTTTGCTCATGCCGAGGGTATACGCGCGTGCGCGCTCCCGGCGCAAGGGCTATGCAGCATAAATCTCAGAAATTTTTGCAGACGAGTGAAGTGTTACCTATTTTCGAAAGATTAAACGTGATCGTTTCTCGTGTCTTTATGGGATCGCCACTCCGGATTGCCACTACTTCGACTCGGGCGGTTCCCACCACGGTCGATTCGTCGTTATAACGCACACCAATGTCTCCCAGGGAAACACTTACATCAGATGTATCGTTCTTCACTTTTAATGATCGCATGTATGACTTTGCAGCCTGCCCAAGCTGGCGAGCTGCACCGAGGCGAGACTGTGCGGGCGGGGACAGCAAACGGAAAGCTGCTGCCGGATCTGAAAGCCAGCTACTAAAGCCGCCAAAAGTGGCGAAAAGAGTGGCCGTGAACCTCCGGATCGACCGTTCAGGCGTCTTGGCCGGACACAAGAGCAGCCCCCAAATGCTGACTCCCAGCATAGCTATACCGCCCAGCCAACCACCTAGCCCGACTGCAATGAAAATCAAGCTGATTAGGCACGGCCAGTCCAGTACGAACGGCTTTGGGCTGGTTACGTCAATTACAAATAGCACGCCGACTGCGAAGTAGAACGACGCAAAGATTAATCGCTTGA
This sequence comes from Planctomycetota bacterium, assembly GCA_043820985.1. Classification (GTDB taxonomy): domain Bacteria; phylum Planctomycetota; class Phycisphaerae; order UBA1845; family Fen-1342; genus JAAYXS01. Next base: position 41,390 of record JBDRDH010000239.1, on the reverse strand, counting down.
CAAACGCCGCAAACATAGAGGCGTCCTCCACTGCGACGTATCATATTGGCATTGGTAGGTGTAGTCGCCGAGTCAACCTCCGCCAACCAGCAAGATGAATTCGTCAATGTCGTATGCATCCACGTAGCCATCTTCGTTGCAGTCGGCGTTGATGAAGTCACAATCAGGATACTGCTCGCCGTAGTCGCAGTTCGGGCTCAAGGCACAGATGAACCCATCAATGTCGTAGGCGTTGGCGATAAGCATGCAGCCATCTGCCACATGGACCGCTTCCTGACCACCCTGTATATCCGAATAGGACACAGTTATCGTTGAGGGAGAATCCGTATCTCTAAGATCGATCTCCGGGCCAAATGAGGCTGTATCACCCCACAGAATGCAGTTCTTGACCATTACGTTACTCTGGGAGCATGTTTCGATTCCGCCTCCGCAGGCGTTTGCCGTGTTGTATGAGAGAGTGCAGTTTGACAATGAGGCCTGTGTGCTACTGCAGTAAACGCCTCCGCCGTATCCACTGTAATCCGAATCAGCCGTATTGTTGTTGATTCGGCAGTTTGCCATCGATAGGTTACTGTTCCAGGCGTATATCGCCTCGTACAGCCGGTGCTCCTCGTCCGAGGGTTGAAACGGGCGAGTGATCGGTCGTCGCTCCGTGTACTGCACGTACTCCGTGACCTGCCTTCGCAGAGACCTCGTGCAGATCGGGCGCAGGCGGTCGCGAAGCTCGTTCAAGTCACTCCCGACGTTGGTGTACTGTGTGCGAAACGACGCGACATCTCCAAAAATGTGCTCGTCGATGATCGTCGAGAGACCGTACAACTCCAGCAACGAATTCTGAAGGGGCGTGGCCGTGAGGAGGATCTTTTTGCGGTCACTGATCGCCCACCGGATGTTCTGCCCCATCTTGTTGCTTGCGCGATAGGCGTTTCGCAGCTTATGGGCTTCATCGATAACGACATGATCCCAGCCGATGAGCCGGACATCCTCCCGCATCTTGCTGGCGAAGTTGATCGATGCGATGACGATCCGGTCAGTGGCGAACGGTGTTGGATTGCCGTTGCGCTGGGCTTCGCGGTACGCCTTGGCGTCAAGGATGACGGTGGGCAGATGGAATTTCTCTTCGAGTTCCAGGCTCCATTGCTTGCGGAGCAGCGCCGGACAGATGACCAACAGACGGCGGCGCTGTTCCGCCCAGCGCTGGCAGAGCACCAGTCCGGCCTCAATCGTCTTTCCGAGCCCAACTTCATCAGCAAGGATGACACCCTTTGAGACGGGTGACCGAAGGGCGAAGAGGGAGGCTTCTATCTGATGCGGATTGAGATCGACGCAAGCGTCGAACAGCGACATCGAGAGCCGCTCGATACCTGCCGTCGCGTGGCGACGCGTCAGTTCGTGAGCAAAGTACTTGGCGTGGTAGTCGGTGCTCACAGCGCTCCGCCTTTCTTCTTGTTGCGTTTTCGCCTCTGCTCAGAACGGCGAGACGAGACTTGCTGGCGAACCCGTTTCAGGAACGCATCGAGTTCCGATCTGAGATACAACCGGTAGCCCGTGATTGGGTGCCGCCTCGCTTCGAGCTTTCCAGCCCGATCCCACCGGCGAAGCGTATTCTTGCTGACGCCGAGCAGGTCAGCCGCTTCACCGACCGTCAGATACTCGTTGATCTTCGCCATGACTCCGCTGACCCGACGTTACGGAGGTGCTTGAAGCTCCAGTAACTGCCGTGGCCCGCTGCCCGTTTGGTTTTGGCGAAGTTATATGAGATAGAATCGTATTTCCATTGTCCCCTGCGCGAATTGCGAAATACCCAAGGCGATTGCGTGGGCTCGTATCGTTGCCACTCCCGCAGGGCTCGAATCGTGGACGGCAGGAGCGGCGTTTTTCGCTCTATAGCTCGCCCGATCCGCCTCTCCTGCTTCGTGCGCGGAAAATCCAAATACGGGAGCTTCACTCGGAGCTTCAGGTTATCCCACCTAATACAGCAGACATCTTCATTCCCAAGAGAGCAATTACAGGCGAGTAACAAGATGGCTTGCCATTGCACGCCAGCCCGTTTTCTTACATAGGCTCGGTTCCTCCTTGCCCTATCGGTCTGAGTCGCTCTCGGCATGGCTTCAACGTCGATAACTGCCCACTCACGGAGCGTCAGGAGCATGTCCCGGAAAACACTGACGGGTATCGGTTCCGCCGATTCTTTCGCGGGGACGACGGGCCTTTGCTTGATGGCGTGGTACCAGCGCTGCAAGTCGGCGGGAAACGGATACTCGGTTTTCTGATAGCATAAATTCAGGACGGCGCGCAGGGACTTCAAGCGGCGAGCATACCAATCGTTGCCCTTCCGTCCCTTGCTGCTCTTGATTAGGAAGCGCTCGAATCCGACGAAATCGGATTTCGCCAAGTGGTTGACGGGCTTGTCTCCTACTTCGGAGATAAACTCGTTGAAGCATCGTTCCGTTTCGTCGATGTACGACTGTCGGCAGGTTTCCGCCGTTTTCCACTCCGTCCAGAACCTCAGACAGTCCGAGAGATTTTGAGACGCGGCGGGTGGCTTGTCGTCTTCGGTTGCAAGCACTGCTCTAGCCGCTTTGAGCTTCGCACCGAACGCTTCGCGGGAATCACTCAATTCCCTCAGGGAAAGAGGGCGATCAAGCTCGAAACTCACCTTGACTTTGGCAGGCAGATCAGCTTCGTCCTGAAGCTTGACGATTGCTGCCGCAAGGTCTCTGCCGAGGTTCTTCTTTCGTCCACCGACGCGCGTGTAATAGGACTTGATGGAGGAATCGTACGAGAGTCCTTGAATTTCTGTCCCGCCCTTCTTGACCCTAACCGGTCTCCCGTCCCGATACTCGACTCTCACGAGCTTCCGTTTACGCCCTGCCTTGGCCATGATATGCTACGCCCATGTTGACGATGGTTCGGATATTCGCGAACGTCCAGAAGCAACCAGGGCAGCCTATCATTTGTCCAACCATTTGTCCAACAGCCTTTGGGAGAGGTGTCCGAGTGGCCTAAGGAGCACGCTTGGAAAGCGTGTGTACGGTTTCCGTACCGCGGGTTCGAATCCCGCCCTCTCCGTTAACTTCGCGGCCTGTGAGTCCTAAGTGCTGGACTGACAGGCCGTTGCCATTCCAGGGTGGTCCCGGAGAGGTAGGGTAAGTCGTCAGGTACAAGTACTGCTTGGGGAAATGGTTTTCCTGCCAGATTCGACCACCTACAATCATGACATGCGTTACGAGGAACCTGTCTATCGCCCGCCCAGTGAAGCCGGCTCATATCTTCTTCAGGCCACCATTGGCTGCTCGTGGAATCATTGCACCTACTGTGCCATCTACCGCGAAAAACAATACCGCGTGCGCCCGCTCGCGGAGATACTGGAAGACATCGCCATGGCCGGCCAGGCCTACGAGGATCAGGTTCGCAAAGTGTTCGTCCTGGATGGCGATGCATTGGCGATGGACCTGGAGTGGTGGGAACCGATCCTGCAAGCGCTTAGTACCACGTTTCCGAAGCTACGCCGCGTGAGTTGCTACGCGACGGCCTTGAACCTGCTGGCCAAATCCGAGCAGGAGTTGCGGCGTTTGTGCACTGCGGGCTTGAAACTGCTCTACATCGGACCGGAGTCGGGCGACGATGTCACGCTCAAGCGCATCGCCAAGGGGGCCACGGCGGCCGATCACGTCGAAGCCGCCGCCAAGGCCAAGGCCGCCGGCTTGAAGCAATCACTGATCTTCCTGCTCGGCGCGGGCGGTACCGAACGCAGTGTGGAGCATGCCACCGGCTCCGCGCGGTTGGCGACCGTCATGGATCCCGAGTATCTCTCCGCCCTGACGTTGATGCTGATCCCGTCGACACCGATTCACAAACTCGCCGCGAGTGGGCGTTTTGAACTCCCGGATATCACCGGCCTGCTGCGCGAATTGCGTATCATCGTGTCGGAATCCAATCCCAGCCAGGCCATATTCCGCGCCAATCACGCCTCGAATTATCTGCCGATCGGCGGCCGCCTGCCGCGCGACCGCGTAACCATCCTCCAGCAGATTGATGCCGCGCTCACGGGCGACACGCCTGTGCGGGCGGAATGGTCACGGGGACTCTAGTCAGGATCTTGTCGGCTGGAAAAGCCTCTGCCGGTGATGGTCAAAGCAGTACTCGGACATCGACTGCTTTGGCACCGTCGCCGAACGCGAAGATTGGGTTGATATCCAGTTCGCGGATCTCGGGATTGTCCATCAGCATTTGTGAAACGCGCTGAATGATTTCAGCCAGCATTGCCAGATCCACGCCACTCTGACCGCGCGTGCCCGACAATAGCGGATAAATCTGTAAGGACTCGATCATCTGACGGGCTTCGTGCGCGGCAACCGGCGTGAGCCTGAAGCTGACATCCTTCAGAACTTCGACGTAGATGCCACCCAGGCCGAACATGATGGTGTGTCCGAGACCTTCCACGGCCTGGGCCCCGACGATCACCTCGCGGCCCGCCGGCATTTGTTGCTGTAGCAGAAAGCGCGGCGAATCCTGGCTGAACAGAGCGCTCATCCGCTGTGCATGCTCGCGCAGCGAATCGCGATCGGGGATGTTCAGGGCCACGCCGCCACGTTCGGTTTTGTGCACGATCGATTCCGCGTCGACCTTGAGCACGACGGGATAGCCGATCGCGTCGGCGGCCGCCAGGCATTCCTCGACAGTGTTCACCGACTGATATGCAGCGCAGGGGATGCCATAGCAGCGCAGCAATTCCCAGGCCTGGTCGGCGGAGAGGCAGGCACTGTTGGCCCGGCTGGCTTCCTGGATGATCCGCCGGGCGCGGGCCGCGTCCACATCGGCGAACGAAACCGGCGGCGCGCTCGAACGTTTCAGGCCGGCCGCGTAGCGCCCCATTGCTGCCAATACGCGGGCACCGGTCTCGGGCATGTCGTAGGTCGGCACGCCGCCGGCGCGGATTACCTCCAGCGTTTCAGCCCAGCTTTGCTTTTGCGTCATGACGGTGGCGACGATTGGTTTGGACGATCGGCGGTTGGCGGCGGCGATTTCGCGGGCAACCCCCAAGGTGTCGACAAAGAAGGGCGTGACGAAGTTGAGGAAGATCGCGTCGATGCCGTCGTCGTTCAAGAGCGCGTCAATGGCGGCGGCGAAGTGCTCGGGGCCGGCCGTGGCCAGCACATCGACTGGATTGTTAATGGAAGCTTCCGGGTAGAGCTTTTCGCGCAAGGTGGCCGCCGTCTGCTGCGAGAGTGGTGGCATGACCATGCCACCCTCGATCAGTTCGTCAGTAGCGATGATCGCCGGTCCGCCGGTGTTGGCGATCATGCCCACGCGATTGCCGGCGGGAACCGGTTGAGACGCGAAGCCGATCGCCGATTGGCAGAGCTGTTCGATACTACGGAAGGGCACGATGCCGGCCTTCTCAAACAGCAGGTCGATGGTGTTATGCACGGTCATCATCTTCCCGGTGTGTGATGACACGGCTTTAGCGCCCTCGGCGGTCCGCCCCACCTTCATGGCCAGAATCGGCTTCTGACGGGCCACGCGCGTGGCGACTTCCAGGAACGCTCGCGGATCTGGCAAGCTTTCGATATGTACGACGATGACTTTCGTCTGCTCGTCCGCACCGTAATGTTGGATGATTTCGGGGATCGACACATCGCAGGCGTTGCCGTTGCTGGCATACTTGCGGACGCCGACACCGAGTTCGGTAATCCGCTGATGGATGACCTCGCCCACGCCGCCGCTCTGGGCAATGATCGAGATATGTCCGGGCGTGGGCCGGGTGAAGGTGAAGTTGCAGTAGGCTCGAACGGCGGGATCGCTGTTGATGATGCCCTGGCAGTTGGGGCCGAACACGCGGATACCCGTCCGTTTGGCGACGGCGACGAGTTGATCCTCCAACGCCGCGCCGGCGTCGCCGATCTCTCGGAAGCCGGCGGTGTTAACGATCACGGCTTTGATGCCATGTTTGGCGCAATCCTCGATGCAAGTGGGTACCCATGTGTTCTTGATGACGATGTGGGCCAGATCGACCGGCGTGGGTGTTTCCAGGATTGATGGATAAGCCTTCAAGCCGCGGATCTCGCCGCCCTTCGGATTAACGGGGTAGATCTGGCCGCTGTAGCCGTAATCCAGCAGGTTCTGGATGATGCGGTAACCGATCGTCAGCTCCCGATTAGAAGCGCCGATCACGGCGACCGCCCGCGGCGAGAAAAGTGCGTCGAGTTCCATGCCCCATGCTCCTTAGAAGGTTACATCTTCCGGCCGATCAGCGCCGCACCATACGCACCGGTGTACTGCGGGTATTCCGGCACCAGGACCGCACGGCCGAGTACATCGGAGATCAGATCAACGATGATCGGATTGTGGGCCACGACGCCGCCGGTCAGTACGACCTGGCCGGACAGCGGGTCCATTTCCAGGATGCGTTTGACCACCGAGCGGTAGGCGGCTTTGGCCATCTCCGCCAGCGGCTTGCCCTCGGCAATCAGTTTTAACAGTTCGGTTTTGGCGAACACGGTGCAGAACGAGCCCAGCTCGACGTCGCCGGTCGCTTGTTGGGCCAACTCATTTAACTCCGACAGCGGCGTGTCCAACTGGGTGGCGATTTCCTCAAGAAACGCGCCGGTGCCGGCGGCGCACTTGCGGTTCATCTTGAAGTTGCGGCGGTCGCCGGTGTCTTCCACGACGATGACCTTATTGTCCTGTCCGCCGATATCGACGATCGTGAGCGCATGCGGGAAGCTTTCGTAACACCCACGGGCGTGGCAGGTGATCTCGGTCACGGTCTGCGTCGCGAAGGCCACGTTGCGACGACCGTAGCCGGTCGCCACTACATTCTTGACCTCGGCGACGGTGACGCCGGCATGGGCCACGGCTTCCTCGGAACACGCGCGCGCCGCTTGGGCAAAATCCGCCCCGGACTTACAGAGGGCGCGACCACACACCTGGCCGGCGCCATCCAGCAAGACCGCCTTGGTGGCGGACGCGCCGACATCCAAACCCAGTGACCAGTCGTGCGACATGAGCGGTTCCCTGGTTGTGGGCTGCGCTGTGCGGGCCGTTACGGATTCACGGCCGACACGGCCGTGCCACCCTTAGCGGGCCGCTACTTGGCTAGCTGCTCGACAAACGCCTCGATTTGTGTCCGGGCCTGCTCGTCCGAGTAGCAGCGCAGGTCGTTCAGGTCTCCAGATATCGTGATCGATGGCACGCCGAGTTGCTCCTGGAGCCGTTGCGGCATGCCGTGACGACAATTTGTGTTGTACGGGCACGTTTTGGAATCGTGGAACAGGATGCCGTCAACGCTGAACAGTTCGATCATGTCCCGGATGTATTTCTCTTTCCACGGATCGGACCGCACGATGAACAGCTCGGTGTAAGCCCGGGCCATCGATTCGAAGGGTTCGTCTGGATCCAGGGCGGTGAAGATCCAGGAGTTCGCGTAGGTGCTGGCCACCACGCAGGTCCGCAACTCCAGGAACTGCATGGCCAGATCACGCAGCCGGCCCCAGATCGGCATGCCCTCCCAGTACAGCCGGAGCTGCTCGCCCTCGACCGCCGCGACCTTGTCAGTAATCCGCGTTTGTAGTTCCGCCAGTAACACGCGGTAATAATCGATCGCCGACGGCAAGCCGCGCATGACGACCGCCGGGGCCATGTGGATCGTGCTGTCGAAGAACGTCAGCGGCGCGGGTTTCGTCGCCGCGGTCTCCAGGACCTGCTTCCATAGGTCCGAACACTGCCGTGACAATCGCACGGTTTCACGGAACTTATTCATGTCCAGTTTGTGGCCGGCAATTTCCTCCAGCGCCGGGACCATGGCGGCGAGTTGACCGGCGATGCCCGCCACATGCACGGCGGTCACTTTCCCGACGCCGCGATAACACTCGATGCCGAGCACCGGGCGGTCCCAATGCCGGCCGTACCAGGCAAACCAGTCCTGCACATCGCGGCACTGGTTGGTGTTGTAGACCAGCACGTCGGGCTTGGGGATCGTTTTGATACCGTCGTAGGCGTCGGACAGAGGCGTGCGGTTCTGTAGAAAGGCGCCGACGTCGCTGGTCAGGTAAGAGCAGGTTTCCGGCGAGTAGCCGATGGCATTGGCGCTCGGAATTGTGTCCGCGGCCATGCGCGTGGCGCCCAGCATGGCCCCGTGGTTTTCCGGGAAATAGACCAGAAAACCCATTGCCCGCAACAATTCAGCCGGCCCGACGCTGGTACACCAGGCTATCTTGGGATGGCTCTCCCGGACCGCGCGATCCAGCTCGTAGAAGTGATCGGCCATCAGCTTGCGCATGATCTTAACCGCGGCGATCTTCTTGATCTCGGATTTTCCGGCTTCAGCCATCAGCAACCCTCCACCTGTACAGCAGAATACCAAGTGGCAGCTTAACAGTAATTGACCGACAAGTGAATTCACCCGGATCAGACGAGTTGAGTCCGCTGGGTTTTGTCACAGGCCACAATTGAGCTCCTAGATATACCTGCGCGCGAGTTCAGTAGTGATTTCATCCACGTTATCCGGCGTTATTCCGAGTTGGCGACATTGCAGTTCAACCAGTTTCAGTCGGTGGGTATCGTCAAGGTCATGGATGCTGGAGAGAATACCAAGCCTTCGACCGACCTGGTACAGGCATTGCCATTGTGGCGTCATGTCCAGGAACGTGCGCAGGATTTTGAGCATGGCCGGCTTGTCATCAGGGAGCACCCCCTCCAGATCGCCAAACAGATTCAGGATATGATCGCTTTGGACGCTGCTGCGGATGCCGTCGAGGTTCTCAATGAATATTAACAGCTCGTGGGCTACCTCGACATCCGTGCATTGTTTGAAGCGGCCGGCGTGCTGCTCGTCGGCCAAGGGTGCCCCGTGCGGGATGGCCAGCGTTCTGAGCCGGATGAAGTGGGGATCGATGCGGCTCAGGGCGTCGGCTGATTCGAGCGCGTGTTGCTCGGACAACTCGGTACCGCCCAGACCCGGCATGTAATACTCGGAAAGCTCGAAGCCGGCGGCGATGGCCTTACGCCCGGCGTCGATGTGTATCTGCTTAGTGCAGCCCTTCTGGACCGCCTTAAGCACCTCGTCGCAGCCCGATTCCAGGCCGATATGCAGCCGGTTCAGCCCGGCCTCCCTGATGGCCCGCAAATCTGCCGCGCTCCGCCGAGCTATCGTCTGCGAACGTGCGTATGAGGTGATCCGCTCAATGCCAGGGAAGCGCTGGCGGAGGTGCGTGAGAATCTCGACCAGATCGGCCGGCTTGAGCACCAGGCTGTTGGCGTCCTGGAGAAAGACCGACTTCATCCCACCGCCGAAGACCCAGTTAAACGCCGCGGTCAGGGCCTGGGCGTCTTTCGGCACTGCGTTTTCAACGAGCTTGTCAATCTGGTGCTGCTCGACGCGGCCGGACTCATCGGCCAGTTCTTGCAGTGATTCGACGTAACGGTAGACCGTGTCGATGTCGTGTTTGACGTCCGCGACCGTTCGCGCCGAGAACTTCGCCCCTTTGTAAACGGGACAGAACGTGCACTTGTTCCACGGGCAGTTCCGCGTCACGCGGATCAGCAGACTGTCCGCTTCACTCGGCGGCCGGATCGGCCCTTGTTCGAAACCGCCATAGCTGTTGTCACTCACGCGCGGCATCATAACGCGTCCGTCCCGGGTTCGGTATCCGAAGTGGATTTCACATGGCTGACGTGGGGGCCGGGAATGATATCGGACACAAATTGGGGCCACCATGTTCTGAGCGTGGTGCGTGGTCCGATACGGGGAAATTGAAGAATTCATTGACCCGCGACCCGCGGATGAATAACAATAGTATCAGTTATGATCGAACGCGATATATACCGGCTGTACTATCACTACTATTGGAGCTACGCGTGTGGCGTGGCCGGGTGATGGTGCAGGTTGTGAGCTTTGCAAATCCATCGACGCCGGCCCAGGTCGGCGTCGCTTTTTTATAGCGAGCGACCGGCCAGGACGGGGCGCGATCCGAATGAGGAGTCAGGAATGTCGACCGGTCCAGTAAGACCTCTAATCCAACCGTCCCTGCCGACCGAGGACCTCAACGTCCTCAGCACCAACCGCCTACTCGGCCCCCGGCAGGTCAAAGATGAGGTGCCCGCCGGCTCGGTGTCCCAGCGGACGGTCATCGAGAGCCGCGCGGCGATTCAGCGCATCCTGAGTGGTGCAGACCAGCGCCTGCTCGTCGTGGTTGGTCCGTGCTCGATTCACGACCAGGCCGCCGCATGCGAATACGCCGAGCGGTTGAATGGGCTGCGTCGTGAGTTGGAAGAGCACCTGTGCATCGTGATGCGCGTGTACTTCGAGAAGCCGCGCACCACCGTGGGCTGGAAAGGGTTGATCAACGATCCGCACCTGGACGGCTCATTCGACATGGACACCGGCATTCGGACGGCCCGGCGAATTCTGGGGCACGTGACCGAGATCGGGTTGCCCGCCGGCACTGAACTGCTCGATCCGATCACGCCGCAATATTTGGCCGACCTGTTAACCTGGGCGGCGGTCGGGGCCCGCACGACCGAGTCGCAGACGCACCGGCAGATGGCCAGCGGCCTGTCGATGCCCGTTGGTTTCAAGAACGGTACCGACGGCAGCCTGCAGAGCGCGATCGACGCGCTCGCCACTGCCGGCCATCCACACAGCTTCCTCGGTATCGATCAGGAGGGTTTGACGGCGATCGTCCGCACGCGCGGCAACCCGTGGGGACACCTGATCCTGCGCGGCGGGCGCAGCGGTCCGAACTACGCGGCCGAGACTATTGCCGCGGCCACGGCGGCGTTGGAGCAGGCGCGACTTACGCCGCGCTTGATGGTCGACTGTAGCCACGCAAATTCCGGCAAGAAGTCCGCGAATCAGGCGATAGTCTGGCGTAGCGCGCTCCAGCAGCGCCAAGCCGGCAACACCGCCCTGATCGGCCTGATGCTCGAGAGCAATCTCCGTGAGGGCCACCAGCAACTCAACGGCGACCTGACCACGCTGAAGTACGGCGTCTCGATCACCGATGAGTGCATCGGCTGGGGCGAAACCGAGGAACTGCTACGCGAGGCGCATGCCCGGCTGACCGACGCATGGTAGATCCACAAGCCGACTGCTCGCTCCGATCCATCCTGAATCAAGACCTCGTCGGGATTGGATGGTCGGGTCAGCCGGGTGTGGAGCGCTCCGGCTCTTTCACAAATCGGCCGCCAGCCTCGTAATCGGCTCGAGGCCGGCCAGCTTCTTGAATTCCTTGACCCCTTGCATAACGCTGCTGACGAGGGCGTCCGTATCAGTCACCCGGACTCCGGCCAGAATACCCGCGCCGTGGCGGAAGAGGACATCGTTCATCGGCGTGCTCGGGCCGAGGACAATCGCCGTGGCGTTTCTGCTGAGTTCGAGCAGGCGCGGGAGGGTTCTGTTGATCAGGGCGGTGGCGGTAATCACGACGACGTCGGACTTCGGTATCACCTCCTCGCAGGCATAGGGCGGGAGTTCGCCGTCTCGGGGTTCCATCTCGAGGAAGTAGGCGCGCCCAGCAAGCTGGGCAACCCGGCCGTTGAGGGGGAAACGGCCAATGACCGTGACCGTCTTCCCGGCAGCCAGCCGGACGATGTGCTCGAACGCGTTGGCGGGCTCTCCCGCCGGCTCGATGAGCGAGTTCAGCGCCGCGACGCCCAGGCTGGCCTCGAGGGGCTCCCAGCTCCTGAGTCGGCCGGCCAGCTCAAGGGCGCTTTTTCTCACGAGATCGCCGGACGATTCGAGCTCGACCTTATTGCCGGTCTTATAGGTGTGCGCCATGCCGGTGTATTTGCTCTCCACGACGGTCCAGTGCAGGCCGACGCACACCCGCTTCACCGGGCAGTCGAAAGGGGCGATGCTCTCGAGCAGCTCGTCGTAGAGTCTCACCGCTCCTCCCGGTCCGCTTCCGCAATCTCGTAGTAAGCTCCGTGTGCACAGGAAACACACAGCGGCCCGGCGTCGCCCTGAACGTCCCGGCCATCGAAGACCTTCTCCCCGCAGCGGACGCAGTCCACCGTACGCAAAGGCTTGCCGGGAAGGTCTTCAGGTTTCAAAGACACCGCGACGCTTCTCCAGGCCAGCAGGCTGGTCTCGGGACTATGAAGCACCTGCCGGATCGTCTCTTTGCCGTGCCGGGCGTGTGGGTCAACCTGCCGCACATTGACGCGGTACGCGGCGCCGCTGTCGGTATTGATGAACGTCGCCGCCATCTTGCCGTAGTTCACGAGCTTCGCGCTGCGCCGCCCGATCCGCGTGCCGGTTACGATCTGGATGGCGTCGGCGATGCACCGATCATTCTCGATGATAACGATCATCTCCCTGGGGTTGCGCGTGCCGATGAGTTCCAGGCCCTTGAGAGCCAGCCGCACGCCCAGCACCTGCCCCAGGCACAGATGGCCGTGATACTCGACGCAGCGGTCGAGCAGGTCTTCACGCATTGGGGCGTCCACGCGAACCCTCCGCGGCGAGCCCGGTCGGCTGATCCGGCAAGGCGCTCTGGTCCCGCTTATCCTGCTCTCGGTGTAGATCGCGACAGAGAGCACGTGCCTTGCAGACCGAGTAGCTCGCAAGCCCGACGGCGGACAGCTCGGCCAGGTGGACGATCGAGGTTTGAAGAGCTCCGAAATCGGCGGGGCCGCACATACTCTATTTCTCCTCATTGAGAGCGAAGGCGCTCGACAGGCGTTTGCCTACTGCCCATGCGATATAACCCGAGACAAGCCCGCACGCAAGACAAAGACCCAGCAGGACGGGGAGCGCCTTCCAACTAACCCTTCCAGCCGTATGCGGGAAGATGACCGCCCAGTAGAAGCCGAGCAAGCCCGCGTTTGCCAAAGCGCCGCAGAGCATGCACCGCCACACGTTCGGCAGGGCCTTGCCGAGCACCATTACCGCTTCCACGACAATGCCGAACAGCGCGACGGCGGCAATAAACACCGGGCTGCCGAAGGCCCCCTTGGGATTCGTGGGGATCTCAAGGAGCCGGGTCACCAGAGCATAGGCCGCACCGAACGTCAGTGCGGCGATCAGCGCGCCGCCGACTCGCCGGCTCAAAAGGCGTGAGATAAGCGCCATCAGTACCAGGAAAGGGCCGAGGACCAGCGCGATGCCGGCCCCAGGGCCGGGCAGGCCCAGGACCTCGTGCATCAGCGTGCTGATCGAGCCCCTGGGGAAGGCAAAGAGAAAGACCAACGCGCCGACAACTCCGATCGCCGCGCAGATGGCCGCTTCCCGTCCGCGAATTAGATTGAGCTTCACAGCATGTCTCCCGCAACTCCAGGGTCATAATTCCGTCGCCGGTGGATAGCCAACGTCGTTCCGACCAGGCAGATTGTCACGTGCATATCGATTCCTCCTGCTGCCTGGCGTGCCCGCCGCCATGCTCGCCCGCTCGGCGGGATTATACAGCGTTCAGCGTTCGGGGCTCGGTCCGTAGCGGACGGGGTGGCACTGTCAAGCGCAGTTTGGCAGTGCTGTTGGCAGGACAACCACCCCACGCTCTCAAGCCCACGACCTGGCTACGCTGAATCGTGTCAGCCGGCGTAGCGTTGCTACACTGCCCTGCCCGCCGGCGGCCACGCCTCGCCCGGAGGGCGCACGACCGTTGCCAGGGACTTCAAGTCCCTGGGGATCAGGCCACCTGCCCCTCTCTTCTCCCCTCCGCCCGGAGGGCGGACGAAGTTCCTCTGATTGAACCTCGCTCGCCCTCCGGGCGAAGAGAGAAAGGCGCGACACAGAAACCCCTCTACCAGGGGCTGAAGCCCCTGGCCACGATCGTGCGCCCTCCGGGCGAAGAGCAGAAGGAAGATGAGGAAGGTCTAACCAAGCCCAGGAAGTGGAAGTCTCTGCCAACGATCGCGCGCCCTCCGGACGGAGAGACTCAGCGGAACACTTCACTCTGGTCATGCTCGATCCCATGCCGCTGAAGCAACTCAAGAAACTCCGTCTTGAAATCCTGGCGCTGGTGATGCTGCTTCTGGGCGGCGATGTACTCCTGCACCAGCGGCAAGGCCGACTTACTCACCGTGAACCCGCCATACCCTTCCTGCCAGGCGAACTGCCCGAGCCGCGTAACCGTCTCGTTGATCCACTTCGAAGACCGGCCCTTGACCTGCTGGAGCAGTTCCGAGTGGGACAGGTCCGGTCGATAGCGAACCAGCAGATGAACATGGTCGGGCATGCCGTTGATCGCCAGCAGCGTGCAACGCATGTCGCGCACGATGCCGCCGATGAATGGATAGAGGCGCGCCTCCAACTCGGGCGTGATCAGGCCGGCGCGCTGCTTGGTGCTGAAGACGGCGTGGTAGAAGTTCTGTGTCCAGGCGCTCGGCATGGCTCAACTCCGTCCGCCCTCCGGGCGGGAGGCAGGAGGATAGGGAGGGGGCTTGTGGGCCAGCTTACCAGGGACTGGAAGTCCCTGGCAACGATCGTGCGCCCTCCGGGCGAAGAAGGTCCCTGGCTGTGATCCCGCGCTCTCCGGGCGGAGACCGGCCGGGTGGCATCGTCGAGCACAGCTTGGCAGTGCTGTTGGCAGGACGATCACGTCACCCTCTCAAGCCCACGACCCAGCTACGCTGGATCGTGTCACCCGTCCGCTACACGCTCGCTGACTCTTCCGACCGCTGCTTCTCGCGGATCGCTCTTAATATCTTCTCCGGCGTGATGGGGAGGTCTTTGATCCAGACGCCGGTGGCGTTGGCGATGGCGTGGGCTACGGCGCCGAGGACGGGGAGGGTTGAACCCTCGCCGATCTCTTTGGCGCCGAAGGGGCCGCGGGGTTCGTAGGAGTCGACGATGCCGCTGAAGATCTCCGGGGCGTCCTTGATGGTCATGATCAGGTAGCCGTGCAGGTTCGGGTTGAGGAGCTGACCCTTTTCGTCGAACTGCACGTCTTCCATGATCGTCTCGCCGGCGCCCATCACGATGGCGCCTTCGACCTGGCCGTGGACGGCGCGCGGGTTGATCGCCGTGCCGCAGTCATGGAAGTCGGTGAAGCGGTCGATCTTGACCTTGCCGGTCTCGAGGTCGACGGACAGCTCGCAGACGGAGGTGCCGAAGGAGTACGCCGGGCTGGTGCCGACCGTAGCCCCTTTGTAGTCGCCGCCCAGGCCGTCGGGCGGCTTGTAGCAGCCGGTGCCGACCAGTGGGCCGTTGTCGTTGAAGTAGCGGCGGGCGACTTCGGCCCATTCGACGCTGGGCGTCGAGGATTGAGGATTGAGGATTGAGGATTGAGCTTCGGCGGTGGATTCCTTAGCGTCCGCAGCGCCGCGCGGGCTGAAGCCCGCGGCTCCTTGGGCGAACAGCCTGCCGTCGCGGGCGATGACCTCTGACTCGGCGCAGCCGAGCATCTTGGCGGCGTAGGGTCTCATCTTGTCGACCACCGCGGCGCCGGCGCGGGAGACGGCGTGGCCGGCCATCAGGGTCACACGCGAGGAATACGAGCCCAGATCGAGCGGCGAGATGTCGGTGTCTTCGCTGCGGATGCGCACGCGCGACGCCGGAATGCCCAGCGATTCGGCGCACATCTGCGTCAAGACGGTGTCACTGCCCTGGCCGATCTCGGCGGCGCCGATCAGCAGCACCGCCGCTGTGCCGTCTTCGCTGATCTTCACGATGGCGTTGGCGTGCGGGAAGATCGAGCGCTTCTGGAAATGCTCGGGCGGCTTCTCGTGCGAGAGCTGGACCTGGCCGCGGTAGATGGAGTAGCCGGCGCCGGAGACGAAGCCGCCGCAGCCGACACCGATGCCTGTGGCGATTGCCGGCGGGACGCCGACGCTCCCCTGTGGGACCGGTTTGTAACCGGTCGGCTTGGCAGGGGTGGCACTGGTGCCACTTTCATTCTTGACCGGTTGAAAACCGGTCCCACATTTGTGGTACTTCTCGTTCCAGCCGCTTTTCTCGCAGGCGGCATTCAAGGTCGCCAGGAACTCGCAACTGCTGATATCCAGGTCGTTGACGGTCATGGTGTTCGGCGTCATGGCGTTGCGGCGGCGGATCTCGATCGGGTCGATGCCCAAGTCGTCGGCGACCATGTTCAACAAGCACTCGAAGGCGAAGCGCGGTTGGGGTACGCCGTGGCCGCGCATCGCGCCGCAGGCGGGCTTGTTGGTCATCATGCGATAGCCGTCGTACTTGTAGTTGGGGATGTGGTAGAGCGTGGGCATCATGCTGCCGGCGTAGTAGGCCGTGGCGACGCCGAAGGATGAATACGCCCCGCCGTCGAGATAGATCTCGCTTTTGAACGCCTTGATCCTGCCGTCGCGGTCGACGCCGAGCTTCATCTTCATATGCTGTTTATGCCGGCCGCGGCCGTAGTGGAACATCTCTTCGCGCGAGTAGATCATCTTGACCGGCCGGCCGGTCTTGCGGCTCAGGAAAGCGGCGCATACGTCGAGCGGCGTGGTAGCGGCCTTGCCGCCGAAGCCGCCACCGACGGCTGGGCGGATGATGCGGATCTTGCCCAGCGGGATGTGCAGCACGTGCGCCATCATATATTGCACGTAGAACGGCACCTGCGTGGAGCTGTAGAGTACCAGCGTGCCATCGTGGTCCCAGGTGGCGATCGAGGCGTGCGGTTCGAGCGGCGACTGATAGACCCAGTTGCCGGTAAAGGCCTCCTCGCGGACATGATGCGATTCGGCAAAGGCTTTCTCGACGTCGCCGAAGTTCTGTTCCACATGCGTGTTGATGTTGTTTTTGTAGCGTTCGTGAAGCTGGGGGGCTCCTTCCGCGATCGCCGTAAAGGGGTTGAAGACGGCGGGGAGCTCTTCGTACTCGACCTCGATCAGGGCACAGGCGCGCTCGGCGGTCTTATCGTCGATCGCCGCGACGGCCGCTACGGGGTCGCCGACGTGGCGGACCTTCTCCTTCGCGAGAATGTGCTCGTCGTAGCGGGCGGGTGAAACGCCGTAGGTCGTGTCCGGCACGTCGTCTCCGGTGAGGATCGCGATGACGCCGGGCAGGGCCTTGGCTTTGGCGGTGTCGATCCGCTTGATGCGACCGTGGGCCACGGTGGAGCCGAGGATCTTGCCGTGGATCATGTTCGGCAGTGAGATATCGGCGGTGTATTGCGCGCGGCCGGTGACCTTGTCGGCGGCGTCGACGCGCGGGATGGAGACGCCGACGCTGCGTGATGAGGATTGAGGATTGAGGATTGAGGATTGAGGATTGGGCTGCGTAGCCTGATCACTTCGTGCCTTGGTGTCTTTGTGGTTGACTGGCTGGTCTTTGTACTTGCCGCAGCGCTGGACGGCGCGGAGGATTCCGGTGTAGCCGGTGCAGCGGCACAGGTTGCCGGCCAGGGCTTCCTTGATCTCGGCGGTGTCGGGGCTCGGGTTGCGCTTGAGCAGGGCGGTGGCGGATACGACCATGCCCGGCGTGCAAAAGCCGCACTGAATGCCGCCTTCGTGGACGAACGCCCTTTGGATTGGGCTCAGCTCGCCATTCTCCGCCAAGCCCTCGATGGTAGTGATGGCCCGGCCCTCCATCTCGGTGGCGAGCAGCAGGCAACTGTTCAGCGGCTCATCGTCGACCAGGACCGTGCAGGCCCCGCAGTCGCCGACGTTGCAGCCCTTCTTCGTACCGGTCAGGCGCAGCTTGTCGCGCAGCACGTCGAGCAACGTCTCGCCCGGCTCGACGGCGACGGTGTAAGCCTGGCCGTTGACCGTCAGTGTGCGTGAGACAGCCATCATCGGCCCTCCCGTGCGCGCTGGTGGGCGGTGGTCAGCGCCCGGCGAGTCAGCACACCGACCAACTCGCGGCGGAAATCGGCCGAGCCGCGCACGTCGGATATCGGTTCGGCGGCCCGCATGGCGAGCTGGGCCGCGCGGCGAAACGCATCGTCATCCGGTGGCTGACCAACAAGCTCGTTACCCGCCGCCGCGACCAGCTTCGGAATCGGCGCCACCGCGCCGAGGACGATGCGGGCCTGCTGTGCCGTGTTGTCACCGTCGAGCAGGAGACTGGCGGCGACGGATGCCACCGCGATGGCGTTGCCGTCGCGTAACTGGAACCGGGCGTAAGCAGCCCCGAATCCGGGCGGCTGCACTGGGACGAGGACCGCCGTCAGGACCTCGTCGTCGCGGCGAACCGTCTGGCGCGCTCCGACGAAAAACTCCTCCAGCGATACGGTGCGCTCGCCGGTTGGCGACCAGAGCACGACAGACGCGTTCATCGCCGTCAGGATCGGCGGCAGATCGGCGCAGGGCACCGCGCTGGCGATGTTGCCACCGACGGTGGCGACGTTGCGGATCTGCGGCGCGGCCATCCGGCTGGTGGCGTCGAGCAGTGGGGCGAAACGCTGGCGGATGATGGGTGAGCGATTGAGTTGTGTGACGGTTGTCAGTGCCCCGATACGCAAGCCGGCATCCGACTCGGACAAACCGCGCAGCGCAGCCACACGCTTAATGGAAACGAGGTGATCGAAGCCGACGCGGCCCGTCTTGAGATCAACCAGCAGGTCCGTGCCACCCGCGAGCAGGCGGGCGCGGGGACCGTACCGTGACAGCGCCGCCGCGGTCTCTTCCAGCGTGGTGGTTTCATGCAGCTCGATGTCCGGTACGTACACGCCTGGGTCTCCGGAGGGGCGATTGACGTTTGCATCGCGCAGCGCCATCTTGGCTGACATTCGTCGAGCGTCAATCTGCGGTGTTTCCGAGCACGCCCCGCAGGAACTGCGCCGCGAGCTGGTTGGCCACGCCGTTCGGCGCGCGGCCCTCCCGCGGGTTGTACCAGCGGTATAGCCAATTCAACATCCCGAACAGTGACATGGTGGCGATATGCCGATCAAGCGAACTCTCGGGCGCGTGCGCCTGGCAGATGCGGTCCACGATTGCCCGCGTGAGGTCGTAGTATTCTCGCCGCACGTGACGTGTCTCCTCATAGCCGGCCCCGGCCAGGGAGTCGAGTTCGTGGGAGCAGACCTTGAGGGCGGCCATGTTGGCGGCGAAGTGGCCGACATGCGTGCGGATCATCACGCGTAGTTGCTCAAGCGGATCAGTCACACCATGTAATTTCTCGCGTAAACTGCTGACGAGCGAGCTGAATGTGCGAAACTGTATGAGGAAGAGCATTTTCTCTTTGCTGTCGAAATAATGGTAGATTCCCGCCAGGCTCACCCCTGCGGCCTTGGCAACCGCCCGCATCGAGGCTTTTTCGTATCCGGCCTGGGCGATCAGGTCAGTGGCCGCCACCAGTATCCGGTTCAGGCGCTCGTCGTAAGTAGCTGGAGTTTGCTCAGTTGCGTGTCCCGGCGTGGCTGAGTTTTGCGAATCGAACGCTCGTTCGAATTCCTCTAGTCGCATGGAGTATCCGGCCTCCTGACATCGAACTCTCAATACAATAACTATGTGTTTCCCAGGCCAGCTTGTCAACACTAAGCGTCCGAGAAATGCTTGACACATACACTTGAAAAGGCATAATCAACCCACAGAAACCTTGCAGGGCGTAATGGCATGGTGGACTGATCCACAGACACCTCCAATCACCAACTGATCGAACGTCTGTTCGGTAGCTCGGTCCACGTCTCGTTCGCCAGCAGGTCGAGCGCCACTGTTACAGCTTGGAGGACGCCAGATGAGCATGTTCCCCCCCCACCCGGCTGAATCATTCGACTTCCAGGAAGTGCAATATGAAAAGGGCGACTGGATAGCCCGAATCACGATCAACCGGCCGCACAACTTCAACGCCTACAGCACGCCCGCGTTGCAGGAGCTGGCGACGGCGTTCCAGGACGCGTCCTGGGATGACAGCGTGGCGGTCGTCGTGTTCACCTCGATGGGGCACCAATCCTTCTGCACCGGGGGCGACGTCAAGGAGTATCAGAAGGAATACACGCGGAAGCCGCGCGATTACTGGAAGTACATGTGCTGCTTCAAGGCTTACATCGAGTCGATGGTCAACTGTGCCAAGCCGGTCATCGCCCGGCTGAACGGCATGGCGGTCGGTGGCGGTAACGAGAGCCAGTTGGCGTGCGACCTGGCCGTGATGAGCGAGCACGCGTTCATCGCCCAGGTGGGTACCGGCGTCGGCTCGGTGGCGTGCGGCGGCTCGACGCAGTGGCTGCCGGTAACCGTTGGCGATCGCACGGCGCGGGGCATTCTGTTTCTCAACCAGCGCTACCCGGCGTTCACGTCGCTGGCGATGGGGCTGGTAAACGTGGTCGTGCCGACCGTGAAAAAGGAGGGGGAGTTTTTAACCACGTTCAGCAATGACCGAACATACCTGGCGGATTGGAACACCGACCCGTGGGAGAAGCCATTTGAGACGCGCGCCACACCTGGCGAGGTCAAGCTGGCACTGAAGGGTAAGGACGGCTACTCGATCGACCTGTCGCGACTGGATGAGATTGTGGCGGACCTGTGCAACCAGATCGTAAACAAGTTCTTCGAGTGTACGCGTTACACCAAGACGCAGGTGAACTTCTGGAAAGAACTGTCCTGGCACGCTACCGCCGGCCATGCGCGCGACTGGCTGTCGACGCACTATACCTGTCTGGAGCCGCATGAAGGTATGACCGCCTTCGTCGAGAAGCGCAAGGTCGATTTCATCGGCATGCGGCAGCGGGCCGCGGACCCGGACGGTTCGAGCGAGTTTCTGTGGGGACCCTATGCCCAACAGTGCCCCAAATGCGAGGCCAAGGGCATTCCGGCGTTCTTCGAATACTGCGGGAAATGCGGCGCCACGCTGGCGGATTGATGATTGACGATTGCGGATTGCAGATTAGCGATTGAGCGTCGCCCCGGAATCAGAGCCGCGACCGCGAGGGAGCGGTCGAGGCCAGACGGTCGATGACAAACACACAAGCAGGTGCCAAAATGCTGACACTGGAAGGTAAGCGGGCCATCGTAACCGGCGGGAGCCTGGGAATTGGGGCGGCGATCGCGCGTGAGTTGGCGCGGCAGGGCGCCAGCGTCGCTATCAACTATCGCCGACACGACACCGAAGCGAAACAAGTGGTGGCGGACGTCGAGGCGGCGGGCTGTAAGGGTCTGGCGATCAAGGCGGACGTGGCCAGCTTCACGGACGCGCAGCGCATGGTCGACGAAGTGTGCGAGAAATTCGGCGGGCTCGACATTCTGGTCAACAACGCCGGGATCAACCGGGACGGCGTCATCTGGAAGATGACCGAAGAGCAGTGGGACGAGGTGATCGATACCAACCTGAAGGGCTATTTCAACTACATCCGCGCCGCGGCCGGGCTATTCAAGGAGCAGAAGTCCGGCAAGATCGTCAACGTCACGTCGATCAACGGCCTGCGGGGCAAGTTCGGGCAGACGAACTATTCGGCCTCTAAGGCCGGCATCATCGGTCTGACCAAGGCCTTGGCGCGCGAGCTCGGCCGTTCGAGCGTCAACGTCAACGCCGTGGCCCCCGGCCTGATCGAAACGGACATGATGAAGGACGCCCCGCAGAACGTACTCGACGCCGCCCTGGCCGAGATCGTGCTGGCCAGACTCGGCAAGCCCGAGGAAGTCGCGGCGGTGGTGGCGTTCCTGTGCAGCGAGGCGGCCCGGCACATCACCGGGCAGGTGATCCAGGTCGACGGTGGGCAGTACATTTAGGTTGAGGATTGAGGATTGAGGATTGAGGGTTGAGGATTGGGGATTGCTGCGGAGAAAGCTGTGGAACTGAAGGACATTGTCGCGATTAGTGCGGTGCGGACGCCGATGGGGCGTTTCGGTGGGACTCTCAAGGATGTCGCGGCGTACGATCTGGGAGCGGCGGCCATTCGCGCGGCGCTCGAACGCGCGAAGCTGGCCGGCGACGGTGTTGATGATGTGATCTTCGGGAGTTGTCGCCAGGCCGGCAACGGGCCAAACCCGGCCCGGACGGCCGCCGTGCGCGGGGGCATCCCCGTCACCGTCCCGGTCCAGACCATCAACATGGCGTGTCCGTCGGGCATGCGCTGCATCACGGCGGCGTCGCAGGCCATTCGCTTGGGTGACAGCAAGACCGTGATGGCTGGCGGTATGGACAGCATGAGCACGATTCCCTATCTGCTGAAGGACTGTCGCTGGGACGGTTTCAAGATGGGCGATCGTACGCTGCTGGACGGTTGGGCGGACAGCATCGATCCATTGTGCGGCGTGGGCATGGGGGCCACCGCGGAGAATCTGGTCGAGAAGTACAAGATCTCGCGGGAGCAGCAGGACCAGTTTGCCGTGGAAAGCCATCAGAAAGCGGACCGGGCCCAGTCCAGCGGCTGGTTCGATGAAGAGATCGTGCCGGTCGAAGTGCCGGCCAAAGGCAAGCAGCCGGCGACTGTGTTCGAGAAGGACGAGACCATTCGCGCGGACACGTCGGTTGAGAAGCTGGCCAAGCTCAAGCCGGCGTTCAAGAAGGACGGCACGGTTACCGCCGGCAACGCCTGTGGAATGTCGGACGGCGCGACGGCTCTGGTCCTGACTTCGCGCGAACACGCCCGGGCGCTGGGAGCGCCGCCGTTGTTCTCGCTGGTAGCGTACTCCAGCGTGGCCGTCGAGCCGGCCACGATGGGTGAAGGGCCGGGGATTGCGATCCCGGCGGCGTTGCAGCGGGCTGGCATGACGCTAGACCGGATGGACCTGATCGAGGTGAACGAAGCGTTCGCGATCCAGGTACTGGCCAACGAGCAAGTGCTCAAGTGGGACCGTGGTAAGCTCAACGTACACGGCGGCGCGATCGCCCTAGGACATCCCACTGGTATCAGTGGGGCACGTATCGTTGTAACACTCTACCACGCCTTGAAGGGCACCGGCGGCGAGCTGGGCATTGCCGCCATCTGTGGCGGTGGCGGTGTCAGCATGGCCCTGATCATCAAGCGGGAGAAATAGCAGCAATGGGCGACTACGCGTTCCTGGAACTGAAACTTGCGGATGGTATCGCGACGGTTACGCTGAACCGCCCGCCGGTGAATGTCCTGCATATTCCGATGATGGGCGAGCTTGACAGCCTCCTGGAAACGCTGGTTGCCGATGAGGACCTGGCGGCAATCGTGCTGCGAGCGGCTGGCAAGGCGTTCAGCGCGGGCGTCGATGTCAGCGATCACACCGCCGACAAGGTTGGTGAAATGATCCGGCTGTTCCATGGGATCTTCAGGAAGTTGGCCGCCACTGACGCGCTGACGATCGCGGCGGTAAACGGAGCCGCGCTGGGTGGTGGCTGCGAGTTGGCCACTTTCTGTGACATCGTGCTGGCGTCGGAGCGCGCCAAGTTCGGCCAGCCGGAGGTGCAGGTGGGCGTTTTGCCGCCGGTGGCGGCTTGCACGTTCCCTCCTCAGATCGGAATTAAGAAAGCGATTGAGCTGACGGTGGTCGGCGCGACGATTAAGGCGGACGAGGCCCACCGCATCGGGCTAGTCAACCAGGTTTACCCGGTCGATGAGTTCGATCAGCAGGTCGATACCTATCTGAACGAATTACGCAAGCTCTCGCGACCGGTGATCCGTCTGGCCAAGCGGGCTACCACCCTCGTGGCTCGCGAGCAGGTCATGTCGCATCTGGAGCGCGTCGAGCGAATCTACCTGGACGAACTGATGAAGCTGTCGGACGCCCATGAAGGCATTGCCGCGTTTATGGAGAAGCGTGCGCCCGCATGGACGCACAAGTAAGAGGAACCACAGAGATCGCAGAGAGCACCGAGGATAATGTCGGGAACAGTAGTAATGACGCTGCCTTTGCTCCCTGTGTGCTCTGTGCTCTCTGCGGTTAAGAAAGAAGAGGCTGACTGATGAAAGCAGTGGTGTTTCACGGCAAGGACGTTGGCCTGAAGATCGAGGATATCCCCATTCCGCCGATCGGCGACGATCAGATTCTGGTCAAGGTAGCGGCTTGTGGGGTCTGTCATACCGATCTGCACTACATCGAGCACGGCGTGCCCACGTTCAAGAAGCCGCCCATCGTGCTGGGCCACGAGGCGTCCGGCATAGTAGAGAAGACCGGCGCGGACGTGACCAACGTCAAGCAGGGGCAGCGCGTGCTGATCCCGGCCGTGCTGACGTGCGGTCACTGTACGGCTTGTCGGCAGGGGCGCGAGAACATCTGTAGCAACATGCAGATGCTCGGGAACCACTTTGACGGGGCTTACGCCGAGTACGTTGCGGTGCCGGCGAAGGATGTTCTGGATTTGCCCGAATCCATTCCTTTGGAAGAGGCCTCGATCATCGCCGACGCGATTTCGACCCCCTACCACGCGGTCAAGAACCGGGCCCGGGTACGACCGGGCGACACAGTGGTGATCTTTGGCTGCGGCGGCGTCGGCATCAACGCCGTGCAAATGGCGGCCGCGGCCGGCGGATACGTGATCGCCGTTGATATCAACGCGCGTAAGTTGGAGTGGGCGACGGAGTTCGGCGCTGCCAAGACGATCAACGCCCAGGAGGTTGAGCGGGTCGACAAGGCAATCAAGAAACTGACCGGCGGCGGGGCCGACATCGCGCTGGAGGTGATCGGCAACCCGCGCACGATCGAACAGGCCTTTGAATGCGTGCGGGTCGGCGGGCGGCTGTGCGTGGTCGGTTACACGCATGAGGCGATCTCGATCGTAGCCGGCAAGATCATGTTCAAGGAGTTGGAGGTGGTGGGCTCGCTCGGTTGCCGCCCGGTGGACTACGTGCCGCTAATTCGCATGGTCGAACAGGGCCAGATCGACGTCAAGCGGCAAGTCACGCACCGCTTCAGCCTGGACAAGATCGGCGAGGCCTTCGAGGTGATGAAAGAAGGGCTGTCGCTGCGTTCGATCGTAGTTCCGTAGTTGGCGCGCTCACC
Organism: Planctomycetota bacterium; assembly: GCA_043820985.1. Lineage (GTDB taxonomy): Bacteria > Planctomycetota > Phycisphaerae > UBA1845 > Fen-1342 > JAAYXS01. The sequence goes on along the minus strand of JBDRDH010000239.1, from coordinate 16,643 downwards.
ACAGAGAACACAGAGGCCACAGAGGTGAAAGAGAGAATGAATGAGATCCCTAAGCGATCATCACCACGTAGAGGCGCTCAAGCAGGCTATTCGGCGAGCGGTCAATGACTTTGGCTAGTCGCTTTCTCTGTGCCCTCTGCGCCCTCTGTGGTTAGCCGGAGTGACGGACGATGCTGCACGCAGGTGAGTTGGGAGTTCATCCGCCGGGGGCCCTGGGTGTTGCATTCTTTGTGCACACCAGTGCGGATTGCTTCATCGGCCGCAGCGGTGATGGCATTACCCAGCCGCTCAAGTCCGCGGGCGCCCTGAATCTGGATGACAATGGCACGCTACGATCCATCCCGCTCGACGGCCGGATATTTACCAATCTCCTGGAAGCCGACGCGCTCGATCGACTACCGGAACTACTGTTGGTCTGCTGCAATCCGAACCAACTCGGCTTGTTCACGGCCGACGTGACGCGTTTTCTCGAGAACATCGCGGGGCGCGGGCGGTTGCGATCGAGCGCGGATATCCGTCGTGAAGTCCCAATCCTGTTGATATTACCCAACGGCGTTCTATCACAACAAGTTACCGAGACATATAGCGAGCAACTGCACGAGTCCATTCTGATGGGGCGTCTGGAGGGTGTTACGGCGGAGATGCGCCAGACCCTGCTGGACCGCCTGGTGCGGGGCATTTCATTGCAGGCGGGCGGTCGACACGGGAGTGGCGCCCGGACGGTCTACATCCAGGAGCGAAAAGGGACGATTGTCTTCGCGGGTGGTGGCCCACTCGAGCGCGAGCGGGTCGAAGCGATACTGACCGCCCACGATTATCCATTTACACATGCGCGCGGCGTGCCGGGTACCCGGATTGAATTCGACAAGGCCATGATCTCCATCGTGCTCAACGTTGGTGGTTTGATCCACGCCGTCGAAAAGGATGGTGACCTGGTTGATTTACGCATGGGTGATCTCTGCAAGGATCCGACCAAAGCCGAATTTGTCCACCAAATCACCCAAGCGGTGTTTAACGTCGGCCAGGCCATCGGGGCCTACCCTTCCGACGCTACTTACGATGGAATCTGGGCCAGGCACCTGGCGACGATCCTGGCGCACGCCGGGCATGTCACCAGTTCACTGAAGATGTTTCGCGACGCCCTGGCGAACGGGCTCAAGAATGTAACACTCTTTTCTACCGAGGAGTGGATCCTGACACCGCTGGCGCGCTATGCTGCCAATGCCGGACTCCGAAAAGAGGAGGCCCTGTTCAATACTCTCAAGCGCCAGGTGCAGGAATCGATGGCCAGAGCCATCCGCCATCAGGAGGAAGTCGCCGCGGGCCAGACTGGCGATCCGAGGATGAGTACCATGAAACTGACCGGACAACGCACCTTCAACATTGAGCTTTATGAGAATGGCTCCGATGAAATGCTGCTGGTCGGCACGATGCTTGACAACGATCATTTGGCCAAGCTGACGCTGACCATCTATCTCCCGGATGAACAGATTACCCGCAGCAAGCTCGACATGATCCGCGTGCCGTTCCCCGTCTGCCGCGAGGTTGAACACCTGGCGGATCGTCTGGTGGGCTTGCGGATTGAGCGCGGCGTTCTCCAGGAGATCGCTCGGCGCGTCGGCAGCCACACGGGTTGCTCACATCTCAAGGAACTGGCCACGAACCTCGTGTACTTCGCGGCCTCGAGCCTCGTACGTCGGCATCTGGGGGTGGATCCGCTGAGTACTGACTATAGCTCCAAGCCGCCCGAAGAGCGGTTCAAAATGACCAAGGAATTACTAAGCGACTCCTGCCTGGCCTATTGCCAGACGACCGCGGCCGGACTCGACGAACAGATGGGGATCAAAAAGCTGGGCGAGGAGCGCGTCCACCCCCTACCGTTGGGCAACTACGAACCATCCTTCGGTGCGTTGTTGCGCGACCGCGCCGAGCGCTGGGGCGAGAAGGTTTACCTGCGCGCTCCGAGCAACCGGCAAAAAAACACATTGACGTGGCGGGAGTTCGCCCGGCGGACGTTCCAGATCAGCCGCCACCTGCTGGAGATGGGAATCCGGCGCGGGGATCGCATCGGCATGATCTCCGAGAACCGAGCGGAGATGTTCCTGTCGGAACTGGCCGCGATGTCGATCGGCGCGGTCACGGTACCGATCTTCGCGGGATACCAACCGCGGCCGATTGCCTACGTTCTCGAGCAGGCGCGTCCGCGCTACGTCGTCGTCTCCGGCAAACACCAACTGGAGAAAATCGAACGCCAGCGGTTTCCCACGATTGAGAATTTCTACTGCATGGATTTCGATACGGCGGCCCGGGACTGGGGGGCACTGGACTTCACCGCGCTAACTGCCACCGGCGGGGTTTCCGAGGCACAGTTGCGAAAACAGGTGGAAGCCGTCAAGCCGGATGATCTATGCGTGATCATGTACACCTCGGGGACCACCGGAGCGCCGAAGGGTGTCCTTTTGTGTCACCAGCATCTGCTGTCACAGCAGAAAGCGATGTCGCTCATGTGGGACCTGGACGAAAACGACGTCCTGATGAACTACCTGCCCTGGCACCACAGTTTCGGCGGATTGTTCGAACGGTTCATGACGCTCTACAACGGCTGCGAACTCTGCCTCGATGATTCACGGGGCAAGGATCTCGACCGGTTAATCGAGAACTGGAAAGTCTTTGATCCATCGGTCTTCTTCAGTGTGCCCCGCGTACATGACCTGTTGGTGACGCGCTGCCGCGAACAGCCGGACGTGGCTGACATCGTGTTTGGCGGCCGGCTGCGTTTCGTGTTCACCGCCGGCGCGGCCTTGCCGGCGCACGTTGAAGCGGCTTACCGCCAGCACCAGATCCCCGTGCTGGAAGGCTGGGGCCTGACGGAGACGTCACCGTGTGTCACCGCGACGACCAAGGACGGTCAATGGCGCAGTGGCTACGTGGGTATTCCGCTGCCCGGATGCCGGGTGCGTGTTGACAGCGAGCACGAGATCCTGGTCAAAGGGCCGAACGTGATGGATGGCTATCTCGACGACGAGGAAGCCACCGCGCACGTCATCACCAAGGATGGTTGGCTCCACACGGGCGATATCGGCGAGTTCACCGCCAATGGGCTGCGCATTCTGGGCCGCAAGGACGGCACTTTCAAACTGACGACTGGTGAAAAGGTCCATCCCTTGCGCATCGAGACCATGTTGGTCAACGAGTCTCCGTACATCAGTCAGGCCGTGGCCCTCGGCAGCGGCCAGGACTATGTCGGAGTTTTGATTTACCCGGATTTTGGCATGCTGCGCGCGTGGGCGCGGGAGCACAACGTGCCTACGGAAGAACTCCTCGGCGATCACCGCGTATACGAGCTGTATGCCTCCGAAGTCCAGCGTATCAATCCACTGGTCGAGATCAAATACGAGCGTGTGCGGCGCGCGGTGCTGGCCGATCACGAACCGTCTCTGGACAACGGGGAATTGACATCTTCGGGCAAGCTGATGCGCAAGCGGGTATTGGACACTTTCCAACAGCGGATCGACGCGCTGTTCGCGGCCCAGCCGTCGATCGAGATCATCCAGGTGCCGGAGCACGCACATAGGACGGCTACCAGTGAAACATAATGGTCATCCCTCCGTGGTCATCGCCGGGGCGGCCCGCACGCCCGTTGGTTTGAAGTGTGGTTCGTTGCGTAATTTCGCGGCGGAAGACCTTGGCGTTCTGGCGGCGGAGGAGGCAATTCGTCGCAGTAAAGTTCCACGCGAACGGATTGACGCCTGCGTGGGTGCCAACGTGTATCAGTACACCGCGCCCGGGGCCCAGGACATCTACTTCCCGCGTAATGTGTCTCTGCGGTGCCAGCTCAAGATTGAAACTCCGGGTTTGCTGGTGCAACGCATTTGCGGCAGCGGGTTTCAGACCGTCATCAGCGCATTTCAGCAGATCGCCTTGCCCCAGACCGTTGACGATACCGAGATCGTGTTGTGCGTGGCCGGCGAGACGATGTCGCGCGTGCCCCAGATCATTCGGGCACCACGCCGGTCAGGCGCCAGCTTCTGGGAGTTCGTGGAAAACGGCACGGTCGAGGACGCCATGTTGGCGGGACTGAATCATGACCTGGCTGATACGGCCATGATGATCACCGCCGACGAGTATGGGGCGCGGATGGGTGTGACGCGCCGCGAGTGCGACGAATTCGCCGAGTTGTCCCATCGCCGGGCGCGCGCGGCCTATCGCCAGAGTCACTTCAACGGTGGTGACGCCCTGCACGGCATCTTTGCAGTCGATGCCACGGATCTTTGCGGCCAAGCGGTGTATCTGACGCGTGACGAATGTGTGCGGGAAACCTCCGTCGAGGTGCTGGCGAAGCTGCCGGGCTTCACGCCCCACGGATTGGTATCACCCGGCAATGCCAGCGAGATCAGTGATGGAGCCGGGGCCGCTATCGTCGCCACGCGTACGGCCGCGGAGAAGCTGGGTCTGCCGAGGCGCTTCGAAATCGAGAGCTATGGTGTCGTGGGCGTCGAACCGCGCGTGATGGGACGCGGACCGGTGGCCGCCATCCAGCAGGCGCTGGCCCGCGCGGGCCTGGAGCAGAAGGATATTGGGCTCTTCGAGATCAATGAGGCCTTCGCCGCCCAGTACCTCGGCGTGGAAAAGGAGCTCAACCTCGATCGAGAGATCACCAACGTCAACGGCGGCGCGGTCGCCATCGGCCACCCTCTGGCGGCAACCGGGCTGCGCTTGCTGACTGACCTGATCTATGAAATGGAGCGGCGTGGCGTGCGCTACGGGTGCGCCTCCGCTTGCATCGGCGGCGGCCAGGGCGCGGCAATCATCGTACGCGATACAGAGAAGACGTAGGAATCGCGGAGCGCCAGCGGCGCCCACAAGGATGAGATGACATGAAGAAGGCGTTTTCCTTCGGCGACAAGACAATCGATCCCGCGGTCAGGAGCGTCAACGCGGTTCGCCGAGTTGCAATCATTGGCGCGGGGACGATGGGCCAGGGGATTGCCGTCGACCTGCTGCGAAAGACGGACTACGACATTGTGCTGCTGGATGTGCAGACCGACGCGCTAAAGCGGGCCGAAGAGCGACTGGCCAATATGTGGCGGCAACAGGTCAAAAACGCGCAGATTCGCGCCGAAGACGCACAGACTTTGGCAGCCCGCGTGAAGTATACCCAAGAATATGCTGATCTGACCGACACCGACATCATCTGGGAAGTAGCCACGGAACAAAGCGCCATCAAGGCCAAGATCTTTGCAGCCATCGAAAAGACCGTGGATCCCGAACGCATCGCCGCGGTTTTCTCCAACACCTCCTCGCACACGACCGCCGAGTTGGCCGTTCTGTTTAAGTTGGCGGCATTCCGCGAGAAATTCCTGACGGTCCACGGCTATTTCCCGTTTGAGGCGAACCGGCTGATTGACGTGATGAAGGGCAAGTATGCCTCGCCGGACACGTTTGCCTTTGGTGTGGTGTTCGCCGACCAGATTCTCGAAAAAACCGTGATCGCGCTGCCGGTGGACCACCACGGTTATCTTACCGATCCGATCTTCCAGGCGATGGGGGCGGCCATCGCCTGGGATGTGCGCACGGGGCAGGACATTGTGCAACTCGGGGGACTCTGGGACCTGTTCACGGCGAATCCCTTCACGGTGCTCGACCAGACCGGTCATATGCCCTTCACCGAATCATCGCGGCACATGGGGCAGGCGTTGCCGGAAACCGACCGCCTGCGCGGTCTTTACAATCGCGACGGCAAGGCCTATCCGGACTGGATCGGCAAGCTCGAAAAGGCGGGCGCCACGGGCGTCAATTCGCCGACCCGCGCGGGATTCTATCAATGGAGCGATCAGGGACGGCCGAAACCCGAGCAGGTGCTCGATCCCGCCACGGGTAAGTATGTGCCGATCAATGAGATCTCACGCCAAGAGTTCTGGTCCTTCTACGAAGCGGCCGGGCGCGATCGGCGCGCCGGTAAGATCAAGAGCGCCGAGTCGCTTGTGCATGTGGCTTGTGCCGCCGACGCCGGTGGCCGGGCGTTCCGGCGTTACGCGCTGCCGCTGTGTCTCTATGCCTTGGACCTAATCCAGGATCGGATCGCAACGCCGGGGCAGATCAACATCGCCACGCGCGCGGGATTGCGCTATAAGGTCGGACTGGTCGAGGTAATCGACGCGCTCATCGATCATTTAACCCTCGATGGAGTGTTGGAGCTGGCTCGCCGGGGGCGGGATGAGAATGCCGACGATCCGCACACGGTCGCCATGCTGGACGTTGATGGCGAGACCGGACCGCGCGCGGGCCGCCCCTGCCTGCTGCATGAAATGAAGCAGCGTAATTTTCAACGGCTGTTGGGATACGGCCAGTATTTCCAGACACCGGTGGCGGAGCTGGAACTGGAAACGGGGAAGTATCGCGGATGCTATCTCGATCTGAAGGTCACCGAGCCATCCACGCGCGATCGGGTGGTCAGCATTGTTTTCAACAATCCGTTGCGCGGTAATGTCTGGAATCGTGCCGCGCTGGATCAACTGGCCCACGCCTACTGCCAGGTTCTCCGACTTCACCGCCAGGGACGCTGCGGGGCCGTGCTCTTCGCCGCGGGCGGTGCCGGCCTGCGCATGCTCGGGGCCGACGCGCGCGAGTTCAACCGCGGCTGGTTCGAGCGCGAGAAGGGCTATGTCCCCTTGGGTGAGGCCGCGGCGGCGGCCTTCACGCGCCGGGGCATGCAACTGTTCCGCCGCATCCAGCAGAGCCCGGTGGCCACGATTGGTGTCTTTGGCGAGAAGTGGGGCGGCGGCGCCGAGTTCACCTATTTTCTCGACTTGCGCTACGATGTGCGGGCGGAGGGTTTCGTATTTGACACGCTCGACCGAGCCACGAAGTGGCAGCCGAAGAATACCTACAACCAACCTGAACTGGATTACGCCATTCTGGGTGGCTTTGGCGCCGCAGGCGAACTGAAACGGCTGGGGCTGGGCGATTCGGTCATCTGCGAAGTGTTTGACGAGGGGCTGACCGCGGACCGGGCTTATCAGGTGGGCCTGAGCAACGGGGTGTTCGACAGTGAGCTGGAGGCCCTGCGCCGTGGTTACGAGCGGGCCCGCCTGATGGCCAAGGATGCACCCTACTCGCGGGCGCTATTCAAGCAGCAATTGGCCCGTGGCATCGACGACGAGGCGCTGGCCAGGGAAACCGGTGAGATCTTCAATCCCAGGAAAAATCCATTCATCAGTACCGGGTTGCTCGCACTGCTGGACCGCGGCGCCCGGGCACCCCAAATGAACTATGCCTGCCAGGAGGTGGAACTTCCCGGTTGGCATTATCCGATCGAAAACGGTTTGGCTGATCCGGACGCGGCCGAGGAGAACCGCCCCCGCCTGTGATACCCACGGAGAACGATAAACCCATGGCTGAAGGATCCTGCCCATCCTGCCCCGGCCACGCATACGGCCTGCCCGGTGATCCGCGATCGCCGCGGGGTTTCGATCCGCAGCCGACATCGGAGCCGAACACAACAGGAGACGCCGTTATGGCAAGTCAAGCCGCGCTTGACCAGGACACGTTCAAGACCTTTCACGACTGGCGGATCAACCGTGCGGAGTATGCCCGGGAGTGGAAGCAGCGTACCGGCGGCAAGGTCGTCGGGTACTTCTGCACTTACGCGCCCGAAGAGCTCATGATCGCGGCCGGGATCCTCCCGGTGCGCATCCTGGGCAGCCACGAGGTGCAGGACGTTACCGAGCCGCACATCTTCGCGATGTTCTGCCCATTCTGCCGGGACTGTCTGGCGCAGGGGCTCAAGGGTCGCTTCAACTATCTGGACGGGATTATGATCGCCCAGTCCTGCCTGCACATCCGCCAGGCCTTCACCAGTTGGCAGAAGCACATTCCGATTGATTACAGCTATTACCTGCCGATGCCCCATCACGTGCAAAGCGCGCGGGCGACGCCGTTCCTCACGCAGGAGATGGTCGCGTTCAAGCAATCGCTGGAGCAATGGCAGGGCCGCGCGATCACCAACCAGGCACTCGACGACGCGATCGAGGTATGCAACCGGAACCGCACACTGATGTGGCAAGTCTACGAACTGCGTAAAGGCGCCACGCCGCCGCTGACCGGCGAAGAAGCCATGGAAGTGGTTCTATCGTCACAGATGATCGACAAGCAGGACCACAGCGCGGCGCTCGAGTCGCTCCTCGCGGTGCTTCCGAAGCGTAAACTATCGCGCCCGGCCGGAACGCGCCTGATGATTCTCGGCAGCGAAGACGATGACATCGAGTTCATTCAGATGGTTGAGTCCTGTGACGCGACGTTCGTGATCGATGATCACTGCACGGGTAGCCGGTACTTCTGGAACAATGTCGAGCCGGGCGAGGATCGGCTGGCCAGCATCGCTGACCGCTATATTAAGCGCGTACCCTGCCCGACGAAGGACTGGCCCGAGCGCCGCCGCGTGGCGCACGTACTCGAGTTGGCCAAAGCCTACGACGTGCAAGGGGCGCTGGTCATCCAGCAGAAGTTCTGCGATCCGCACGAATTGGATATTCCCGCATTGACCAAGGCCCTCAACGCGGCCGGGATCAAGACGTTGTTCCTGGAATTCGACGTCACCGTGCCGATCGGCCAGTTCAAGGTGCGGGTCGAGGCGTTTCTCGAAATGCTTCAGGAAGATGATCTATTTTAAGCGCGGACTGATTTCAAAAGGAACCCGCGATGGCAAGCAAAACGGTATACAAGACGGCTCCGCTCAAGTGCTGGAAGAAGGCCAAAGAGCTGCGACAGAAGTACTACGAGGACTATGCCAAGGCTCACGAGCGGGGTGGGTTGCGCTGGGCTGGGGGCGCCTGGACCTTCAGCGCGATTCCTTCCGGCCTGGGTCCGGACGTGTGGAGCCTGACCAGCGAGCCCTATGGGGCCAGTATCGCCGCCGACAAGGAACTTTCGCTCCAGTGCCTCGAAGCCGCTGAGAAAGCCAGCTACGCGCGCGATCTCTGCGCCTACATGCGTAACTACTGGGGCTCGATCATCCTCGACAAGTATGCTTTCGGCGGACCATTTCCCAAGCCCGATTTTATCTGGCAGGACCACATCTGTTGCAGTCACGCCAAGTGGTACCAGGTGGTCAGCGACCTCGAAGGTGGAATCCCCCACTTCTGCATCGACGTGGCGGTGGGTCCCTACCAGGAGGTGGCCCCGCACAAGATCGACTACCTGGTCGGCCAGATGCACGACGGTATCGCGTGGCTGGAAAAGACGACGGGCAGAACGTACAACGACGAACTGCTGATCGAGGCGGTGAAGAATGAGTTTCGTAGCACTTCTCTCTGGGCGGAGATCTGCGCCTTCAACAAAAACATCCCGGCACCGCTGGAAGAGAAGACGATGTATTCGCTCTACGTGCTGGGGTGCCTGAACAAGCACGACCGCTCGACCGCCGACTTCTATGAGGAGTTGCGCGACGAGGTCCGGGACCGTGTCGCGCAGGGCATCGCCGCCATTCCCAACGAGCGATGCCGCCTGATGAGCGACACGCAGCCGCCGTGGGGCTTTTTGAGCATCTTCCGCTATATGGAGGAGTTCGGGGCCATCTCCATCGGCTCGTTGTATACCTTCGGCCTGATCGGGATCTGGGAGGACAAGCCCGATGGTTCGTGGGGGCCGCGCACGACACCCATGGACCAGGGCATCGAGATCAAGGACCGCGACCAGGCCCTGCGGCTGTACGCCGACTGGACACTCAGCAAGCCGGAGTGGCAGCATTTCTACTCGCCGCATCTGAAGACAGAGATGATGGTGCGGATCGCGAAGGAATGGCAGCTCAACGGGATCATGCTGCACTACAATCGCGGTTGTGAGGGCCTGTCGGTGGGGATTGCCGAGAATCGTTTGGGACTTATTGAGGCCGGCTATCCGGTCATGGCCTTTGAAGGAAACATGGGTGATGAGCGCGAGTTCGATGAAGGACGCGTCAAGGATCGCTTCGACGCCTTCATGGAAACGCTTGATATCAAGAAGAATGGGTAGCCACCAGCTCGAGCCATAGGAGAGCGTGACAGCATGATTGCAGCCGGTATCGACATTGGGGCGAAGACTATCAAGGTGGTGCTGATCAGGGATGGTGAGATTCTGGGCAAGGGCCTCGTTTCGGCGGGCATCGACACCGCCGCCACGACGCGTAAGGCCCTGGAGAACGCCTTATCCGCCGCCAAGATCAGCCAGGACCAGGTGGAGCGTATGACGGCGACCGGCACGGGCCGCAAGGACTGCACCTTCACGGACGCGGGGATCACCGAGGTGAGCGCCGCGGCGAAGGGCATTATCCACATCTACCCCTCCTGCCGCTCAGTGGTTGACATAGGCGCCGAGGAGGGGCGTATGGTGCGCTGCGACGAACGCGGCAAGGTCATCGACTTCGCCTACAACGAGAAATGCGCGGCTGGGGCCGGCACCTTCGCCGAGGGCATGGCCCGCGCGCTCCAGGTTTCGCTCGAAGAGTTGGGACCGCTGGCGCTGCAATCCGAGCGGGCGGTTCAGATGAACGCGCAGTGCGCGGTCTTCGCGGAATCGGAGGTCGTGACGCTGATACACGCCAAGACCCCGCGCGCGGACATCGCGCGGGCCGTCATGGACGCCACCGCCAGCCGGATCATCTCCATGGTCAGGAAGGTGGGTTTTGAGCGGGACTTCGCGGTCATTGGGGGCATGGCCCGCAACCCCGGCTTCATCGAAGCGATGAAACGTGGCCTGGAGATGGACGTCTACGTTCCGGAGGATCCTGAATACATCGGCGCGCTGGGAGCCGCCCTGGCCGCCACCAAATAAGCGAGGCACGCGCATGAGTCACAGTCAAGAAACCCAGACCGAGAACCAGAAACAGGAATATTGGCGCTGGAAAGAGTACCGCTGGCATGACGAGACGATGAACTGGAAAGACGCCGACGTTATAAGCGCCGGCGTGGACATCGGCTCGGTGAGCTCGCAGGCAGTGATCCTGTGCGATGGCAAGCTCTACGCCTTCAGCAACCAGCGCACCGGCTTCGATAGCCCGGAGAGTGCCAACCAGGCGATTAAATGGGCCATGGAGGGCACCGGCCTGAGCCTGCCGGATATTCATTTCACGGTTGGCACCGGCTACGGGCGCGTCAATGTCCCCTTCGCCAACAAGGCCATCACTGAAATCGCCTGTCACGCGCGCGGTGGCAACTTCATGTACGGCCCCAGCGTGCGCACCATCCTGGACATGGGCGGTCAGGATTGCAAGGCTATACGCTGTGATGAGCGCGGCAAGGTCGAGGCCTTTCTGATGAATGACAAGTGTGCCGCCGGGACCGGCCGCGGGATGGAAGTCTTCGCCGATCTGCTGGCCGTATCGATTCAGGATGTGGGTGAACTCTCGCTTTCGGTGGATGAAGATCCGGAGCCGGTTTCGAGCACGTGCGTGGTCTTCGCCAAGTCGGAGGCCTCGGCCCTGTTGCGCGAGGGGTGGCCCAAAAACAAGGTCCTGGCGGCCTATTGCTCGGCCATGGCCCATCGTGTCTTCACGCTGCTGGAGCGTATCGATGTGCAGAAGGACTTTGCCATCACCGGCGGTATCGCCAAGAACGCCGGTGTGTGCAAACGCCTGGAGAAAGAGCTGGGCCTGGAGGCGCTGAAGACCACTTACGATTCCCAGATCGCCGGCGCGTTGGGCGCGGCACTCTTTGGCCAGGTCCTGGAGACCAAGCGCCGCAAGGCTTGAAGCCACGATCGAGGGAGGCGCCATGATTGCAAACTACGGCTATAAGGATGGTGCGGGCGAATTCTTCATTGCCATCGACACGGACAAGTGCACCGGCTGTGGCGACTGCGTTTCGGCTTGTCCCGGCGAGGTGTTCGAAGTCGGCGAGGATCCGCATGATCCCTTCCGCGACGAACCGGTCGCCTTGGTGAGCGACGCGCACCGCAAGAAGCTCAAGTACACCTGCAATCCCTGCAAGCCGGACCACAACCGGCCGCCGCTACCGTGTATCCAGGCCTGCCAGCCGGGTGCTATCAGTCATTCGTGGTAACGATCGCGGCGACGAGTCCGGAACGCGAGGTCGAGGTTGTCGGGCGCTATGGTGAATTTCACGATTGACGGTGAGTCCTATGAGGCGGACGCGGGGGCTACCATCCTGGCCGCCGCAGTGTCCAACGAGATTTACATTCCAGCGCTCTGTAGCCATCCGGACCTGCCACCTTTCAAGGACCTGCCGCGCGCCGCGCGGGTCTATCGCGGCGATCAGTGCTATGTGGACGAGCCCACACCATCTCCAGAGGAGGGCTGCGGGCTTTGTGTGGTTGAAGTGGCGGGATGTGCCGAGCCCGTGCGGGCCTGCCAGACACCGGTGGAGTCTGGCATGTCGATCCGCAGCGCGAGTGAGCAGCTCAAGCAGATCAGACGCAAGAATCTCATGCGGATTCTGGAGCGCCATCCACACGCCTGTCTGACCTGCGCGCAACGCGAAGGTTGCAGCCTGGAAGACTGCTCCTCGAATGTGCCCAAGGAGGAGCGGTGTTGCAGTAAATTCCATGATTGCGAGCTGCGCCGAGTGGCTGAATACATTGGTGTTAAGGAGGAAACGCCGCGCTACCGGCCGGCCGGGGTACCCGTGCTGGACGACGAGCCATTGTTCGCGCGCGACTTCAATCTGTGTATCGACTGCGCCCGGTGCGTGCGCATCTGCAATCAAGTGCGCGGCGTGGATGCGCTCGGTATCGTCCACAACGGCGGCCGGTTGATCGTGGGCAGTGTCGCTCCCACGTTGCTCGAATCCGCCTGCAAATTCTGCGGGGCGTGCGTCGAGGTCTGCCCGACCGGCTGCTTGACGGACAAACAGGCCCAAACCGGCGACCGACAGCGCCGGCTGGTACCTTGCGTGCATGCCTGCCCAGCCGGCGCGGATGTGCCCGGGTATATTCGCCGAATTGCCAGAGGTGATTTTGAGGGTGCCGCCGCTCTGGTCTGGGAGCAATTGCCGCTGCCGAACGTGTTGGGACACGTCTGTTTCCATGACTGCGAGATTGACTGCCGCCGAAGCCAGGTCGATGAGCCGCTGGCGATTTGTGCGCTGAAGCGTTTCGCGCTGGAGGCCAGCGCGGACGCCACATTGTCGCGGCCGGCCATGTTGCCTGATAGTGGTAAGCAGGTGGCTGTCGGCGGCGGCGGTCCCGCGGGCCTGGCGGCGGCGTATTTCCTGCGGCTCAAAGGTCACGCCGTGACTATTTTCGAGGCGGACGACTCAGCCGGCGGTATGGCGGCACTCTCGATACCCGACTATCGACTACCCCGAGAGGTGTTGGACAAGGATCTCGCCGTCATCCAGGGGCTGGGCGTGGAAATCAGGACTGGTTGTAGTCTGGCTGGGGGTCCGGCGATGGCTGAACTCCTGGACCAGGGCTATGACGCCGTGCTCATCGCGGTGGGTCTGCCAGAAAGCCGTCGAATCACCATCGCGGGCGCGGATTTGGTTGGCGTGTACTGGGGACTCGAATTTCTCCGCGACGCCAAGCGCGGCCAGCGCTATGACCTCGGGAAAAACATCGTGGTCGTCGGCGGCGGCAACGTGGCAATCGACGTGGCCATGACGGCACTGCGGCTCGCCCAGAAACATAATAAAGAGTCAGCGCCAAACGTGCGTCTATTCTGCCTGGAGAGTCGGCCCGACATGCCGGCTCACACCCACGAGATCGCGGAGGCGGAAGCCGAGGGGATCTGCATTGATTGCGGTTGGGGACCGGCCAATATTCTCGGTGAGCATGGAAAGGTCAGCAGCGTGGAGTTCCGATGCTGCACATCCGTGTTTGATACGCAACAGAACTTCGCCCCCCAATTCGATGAACAGCAGCGGATGACAGTTGCGGCCGACACTGTGATACTCGCCATCGGGCAAGCGCCGCCGGATGGTGTTCTGCCAAAAGGTGAAGAATTCTTCCTGGCCGGAGATATCGCCGGTGTAACGACGGGCGGCGGATCGGTCGTTCACGCCGTGGCATCCGGCCGGGCCGCCGCTGAACGCATTGACGAATATCTGGGAGGCAACGGCGATGTGTCGCTACGGCTTGGGGATAACACGCCGCCCAGTCCCTGGCTCGGGCGCGAGGAGGGTTTCGCACCACGCCCGCGCGTGCCGTTTCCCTGCGTGCCGCCAGCGCAGCGTTGTGCCGACTTCCGCCTGATTGAGCAGAGCTATACAGCCGACCAGGCCGTCACGGAAGCCAAGCGATGTCTGCAATGTGACCTGCGGATAATGATCGCCCAGACCACGCTCCCTCCGGAACGCTGGTTGGCGTTCAACAGCTCCAACGTGGATCAGGCGCCGCACGCCGAAGGTGTCCTGGTCCTGGCAGGCGCTGACAAGAAGCCCACCGTGATCAAAGGGGCGGCGGACATTCGCGCGGAGCTGCTGGAAAGACTCACACCGGAATCGGATGTGCACTTTTTCCTCTGGGAGGAAGATCGGATGTACACTAAGCGTGAAAGCGAACTTATTCAGCAGCACCTCAAGCAATATGGCGAAATGCCTGGTGGCGGGGACGATGAACTGGATGACCTCTTCTGATTTCAATTGGACGGCTGTCCCCTCACGTACGTCGTGGCTTCATGTCGCGCCTTGATGGAAAGGAAAATGCCGTGACTTCGCGGGCGGGCGGGCGACGCACGGGACTGATGCAAACCCTGGGGCCGGGGATCATGTACGCTGGCGCGGCCGTCGGCGTCTCACACCTGGTTCAGTCCACCCGTGCCGGCGCCGATTACGGTTTTAGTCTCATCTGGGCCGTCGTCATCGTGCACCTGCTCAAATACCCCTTCTTTGAATATGGTCATCGCTATGCCGCCGCGACCGGCGAGAGTCTGCTCGCTGGATACCAGCGCGTCGGGCGCTGGGCGTTGCCGGGCTACCTGCTGATCGCCTTGGGCCTGTGTGTGCCCACCGCCGCCGTGCTGACGATTGTGACGGCTGGCATGGCCGCGCAAGTGTTTGCGGTGGATCTGTCACCTTTAACCTGGGGAACGATCCTACTCGCTGGGTGCGTGGTCGTGCTCGCCGCGGGGGGCTATCCACTGCTGGACAAGGCCATGAAAGTGCTGATGGCATTTCTGGCCATATGCACGGTGATGGCCGTGGCTTCCGCCGCGGGCCATGGCCGGGCCGCGGTGGCTGGTTCACCTGCTATGGAAGTGTGGAGCATTGCCGGCATCACTTTCCTAGTAGCGTTGATGGGGTGGATGCCGACGCCGGTGGATGCCTCGGCCTGGCCATCGCTGTGGATGCAGGCGCGCTCCGCCCAGACCGGCCACCGGCCGACGCTGCGTGAGGCTCTGTTTGACTTCAGGCTCGGATATTTCGGCTCGCTCTTTATGGCGCTGATGTTTCTTAGCTTGGGCGCCCTGGTCATGTTCGGGACCGGCGTGCGTTTCGCGGGCAAGGCCGACGATTTCGCCGCCCAGTTTGTCAGTTTGTACACGTCCGCCCTGGGTTCGTGGAGCATGCCGATTGTTGTCGCCGCCGCCTTCATAACGATGTTCAGCACGCTTTTAACCGTTCTGGACGGATACCCCCGGGTGCTGTCGGCGGGATGTCGGTTGGCCTGGCCCCAGACCCAGCGACTCGGCCAGTTCATGTATTGGGTGGTCGTGGCTATCATGACGGTGGGAGCCCTGTCAATCTTCGCGCTTTGGACAAGTCACATGCGCATCCTGATAGACTTCACGACCGCCCTTGCATTTTTGTCAGCACCGGTGTTTGGCTACCTGAATTGCCGAGCCGTTTCGGCGGCGGGGCTCTCCGCGGAAACCGCTCCGCCAACCTGGCTACGGCTGCTGAGTTGGGTGGGATTGGTCTTTCTGGGTGGGTTTTCACTCCTCTTTTTGGTCATACATTTTGGGCCTTGGAAATAGCGCTGTGGTGAATAGACCGCCCACCAGTTACGTATGCTGACGCTGCCGATCAGGAATGGTCGTTATGGAGACGCGCTAGTGCTCCCAGTCGATCGACATGGCCCGTTCCAGGTCTGACACGCCAAGGACACCAAACGCCGTGACGGTACCCGCGGTAGCACTGGCATAAAAGTAATCGATGTTGATGCCAGCCAGCGACAGGCGGCGCGCGAATTCGGCCAACGCTCCTGGGTTGTTGGGCATATCCAGCGCCAGGCAGTGAGTGCTGGTCCAATCGACGCCAGCCTTGGTAAGGGATTCCTTGGCCAGCTTCGGGTCGTTGACGACGAGTCGCACATTGCCGGCGTCCGTGGAGTCAGCAGCGGAGATAGCCCGGACGTTCACGCCGTGATCGCCCAGATGGGCACAGAGATCCGCCAGGATACCGGGCTGGTTCTCGAGGTTCAGCGTAAGTTGCTCCACCTGCTCACATTTGTACTTCATGACTTGCGCACCTTGTTTTTAGGCTCTTCCGCAGAATCTGTGGGTGTAGTCTGGGGGAACCAGCTCCGCGGTTTCCCCCAGGCCCCCTCCTTGGGCTTCTGTCCCCTCACGGGTTGGAGCGCGCGGGGAGGCGCGCGGCGGACGCCGGTCGCTGGTGGCGGGCCGGGGTGCGTAACGGCGGCGGCGCGGCAGCACGGCGGGGAGGGCTGTCGAGTAACGTAACCGTCTGGGCGAAGAACAACGCATCGCCCGG
>JBDRDH010000238.1:0-24381 GCA_043820985.1 Planctomycetota bacterium | reverse complement strand
GCTTCTTCCGGCACCTCCTGGGCACGAACTAACCAGGGGAAAAGAAGCACTACCAGGCACAATACCGCTGATTTCAAATACATCTGCTGACTCCCGGCTCCGCGATCCGTGACCGCCACATTCCAACCCGGAACCTCAAGTAACGCAGTTAACATACACACACTTCTATGATTATCGGCCATTCCTTCACCGGGCGTAAGAGGATCGTGAGGGCTTAACTTCAGGCGATACGTCACCGGCTATTTTAAGTTCGATATTCCCCCAATCAGGCTCGTGCCGCCATCTGACGCTCAATTTCCAGCCGAAGTAAATTCAAAGCTATATGCGCCGCACGCATCCGAATCACGTCCCGTGGCGTGGTGTGACCAAACTGATATTTTGCCGCGGACACATTATCGGGCGTTGCTAATCCAATATACACCAGCCCGACCGGCTTGCTCGGGCTGCCCCCACTCGGACCTGCTATACCTGTTACCGAGACAGCATAATCACTGTCACAGCGTTCGCGCGCTCCCGCGGCCATGGCTATTGCCACCGGCTCGCTGACCGCGCCGTGCGACTCAATCTGATCCCGGTCAACACCTAATAGTGCCTGTTTGACTTCGTTAGCGTATGCCACGATCCCGCCCAGGAAATAGCGGCTACTGCCAGGCTCCTCCGTTAACATTTCGCCGATCAGACCCCCCGTGCAGGATTCCGCCGTACTCACGGTTTGACCGGACTCCACCAGCAGCCTCCCAACCGCCGCCGACAGCGTATCATCGCCCGTCCCGAAAACCAGCTTACCCAACCGCCGGCGGATTTCCCGAACATCCTGCTCCAGCAGTAAACGGGCCTGGTCCGGATCCGCGCTGCTGGTGGTGATCCGAACGCTGATTACTCCCAGCTTCGCGGTAGTGCCCACCGCCGGATTCCGTCCCGGCGTCATCAGATCGCTAAGTCGGGCTCCCAGATCGGACTCCCCCTGTCCGAAACATTGCAGGATCGCGTCTAAAACCACAGTCCCGGAAGTGTTTTCTTTGATCTCGGGTACTACCGTGTCCGCGAACATCCGCTCCATCTCGAAGGGTACACCCGGCAGAGCAAAACATGGCTTTCCACCAATATCCATGGCAATGCCAGGAGCGGTACCGCACGAATTGGGCAACGCTCTACCCGCACGCGGAATCATGGCCTGCACGCGATTCGTTGCGGGCATCTCACGGCCTCGATCGAGAAAGTAAGTCCGTATTTGCTCAAGACTATCAGTATCCAGTTCCAACGGGCTGTTGCTGGCACTGGCCAGCGCTTGCCGGGTGAGATCGTCCGCGGTCGGTCCCAGCCCCCCCGTAACCATAATCAGATCACAGTCAGCGGCCGCCGCCAGAAGCACATTATGCATCGCCACGGTATCGTCCGGAACGGTTACATGCCGGACGGCCTGCACGCCCAGGGTTGCCAGTTGCCGCGCCAGCCAGGCCGCGTTCGTATCGACGATCGCCCCCCAAGTCAGCTCCGAGCCACAAGAGATGATCCAGGCACGTTTCATTGGCTAGTGTCTACCGCCTCGGGTGATATCCGTAAACGTCGTGTGGATACCTTACTACTGAGTGGCACTCCAGGGCAAACCCACAGTGCGGACGTGTGCGCCGACTCAAAGCCAAAGCGGCCGGCGCAGGTGGCCGGCCGCTTTGGTAAGTTGCAGATAGCGCCGGAAACGGCGCGGTAGGTGTGCTAGTTCAGCAGATCCTTGACCTTCTCGTAGAGTTCGGGGGCGTTCTCCTTGAACTCCTGCTTGCTGTTGAATTTGTGAATGGCCCGGCGCTCGCCGTTAATAACGGTGACCGTGATCTTGCCGTTATCCACTTCGACCGTCAGGCTCTCGGAAGATGTCGATGACATCTTGTCCTGGTGCTTTTTGAGCATGATCTCCATCTGCTCGCGAGCTTTCTCGGCGGCTTCCTTACCTTTGAGCTGGGCTTTCTCGGCATTTTTCAAGACATCCTGCAGTTTTTGCTGGACTTCAATCTGGTACTTCTGCCGGGCTTTATTGAGCCGTTGCGGCTTGCCTGATCGCATAATCCAGGAGTGCGCGCCCGATCCACAGTAGGACTGGTAGAGCTTATACGCCTCCGGATCTTGCTTCTTTAATTCCTCCTCGCTCTCGTAGGTGTTCGACGTCTCTTCACCATCGGGAGTAACCTGCTTGACGTGAATTGTGCCATCCGCGTCACGCTTGACGGTGGTCACTTTCCCATCATCGTCGACCTGTACGGATACCTCGACCCGCGCACTGCCTTTACCACCCTGCTTGATTTCAAACTCGCCGGAGGGGCCTTCGAATACGCGCACGTCAAACTTGAAATCCTCCGGATCGAGCCCCTCGAAATGCACGTCCCAATCCAGATCCTTTAGCTTCTTGAGCACGTCGGAGTCCATGATCTCCAGTTTCTTGAATACGTCCGGGATCTGCTTCAATCCACCGAGATCCTCCATGATCCACGTGCCGCCCGGTCCCGGCTGGAGACGATGACCGCGAAACTGCATCGACTGGTCGAGATATTCCTGCTCCGGCTCTTCGTATTTATACTCCCAGCCACCAGGCGCGGGACGTTCACCTGGAGTGATATTGACCGTTTTCGTATGACCGGCGTGCATGACGAGGATCTCGGTTTTCTCACCGACCTCCACATCAGCAATCGCCGCCGTCAGATCTTCCATATCGCTGACCTGCTGACCAGCAAAAGCCATGACGATGTCGTAGCGTTCCAGGCCAGCCTGGTCGGCGGGGCTATCGACCACCACATTGGCGATCATCATGCCCTGCGAACCCACATGAGCCGCCAACGGTTCGGGCACCGGCGTCATCAGTACGCCCAGCCACTGGGACGGTGCGACCTGCTCGAGTAGCTTGATTACTTCGTCGTCATCTCCCAGCGACAGCACGAATGTCCCGGTCGCGATGCCGGGGGCGCTAGCGAGAATTTTGGCCCGCGGTTTGCTGACGTAACAGATTGGCGGCGCGCACTCGATCGTGTAGACGCCGGCCTTGGTTACACCTTGGCTGCCGCGATACGCCACACCGCCCGGAGACAACAGCTTGACGATCACGTGGCCATCCTGCTCGTCCACATCAACGCGGCAGGTCCGCGACATTGGCCGCACGATCTTCCTGATCTCCTGGCCATCAGCACTCGGGCGACAGATCACCTGCATCTGACCAACCTTGGTATCAGCGGTCTCGGGTGGACCCTGCACCGCCAGGGCACCCCACATCAAGACTACTATCGCTTTAGCTAATGGAAATATCATCTGAAACTCCTGTCAAAAGTCCCCTTGAATGTTCACTGCGCGTGTCCGCACTCGATTTACTTCGATAACCAGATACTCACCCGGACCTTCACCCGGGACCAGAATCCACTCGCGATCCAGATTGCGCTGCCGTCTCTGTGGACGCTCAAAAGACCGGTTCGCCTGCCGCATGACCCGGTCCTGAGGCACCGCCGGCACAAACCACGAAGAGGGCAATACCGAACCTGAAGATTGGTCGCGCCCATTTTCCACCGCTGATGGCGGGGGCTGCATCCACACCAGTAGCGCCAGACACGCGGCCGCCGCCAGCCCAACCAGCCCGGTCGCCCGGCTCCACACCGAACGCCCGACCGGGATGATCCGCGTGCGCCCCATGGCGCCACGGATGGCATTGCCGAACTCGCGATCCAGCGCGGCGTAATCATCCAAAAGAGCTTCCGCATTGGGATCCGACCGGGTCCAGGCATCCAGTTCGCGACGCTCCCGCGACGTGGCCTCATCGTCCAGATACCGCGTGATCAATCGTTCGAGATCTGATGGTGGCTGCTTCATGTCTCCACCTTGCCGTTTAACATCTCACGCAACATGCGTCGGGCCCGAACCAGTCGCGTTTCAACCGTTTCCACGGGTAGTTCCAATACTTCGCCAATCTCCGCATAGCTCCAATCTTCCAGATGCCGCAACACAAACGGCTCACGGTATAAGCTCGGTAAAGCTTGCACAGCCTGCATCAGGGTCGCGTGTAACTCACCACCGAGCGCGGACCGCGCTGGTGATTGCGTTTTCCTCTGCCCATCAACTTCCGGTACCTGTTCCAGACTGCCTGTCCGTGATTGCCGTCGTTTGTGAGCCATGCCCGCGTCGATCGCCGCCCGGCGGGCAATCGTGCACAGCCATGGCCGCAGGCGTCGCGGATCGTTCAGCGTGTCCAGCCGCTGCCAGACCTGCATCCACACCTGCTGGGCAATGTCGTCCACCAGGTCCACACGACCGGAAACGCCATAAATCACACTGCGCAACCATGAGTCATGCTCGCGGACCATCTGGTCCGCGGCGGGCCGGTTTCCTCGCCGCGCCTCGGCCACGAGGTGGTGCAGCGCTTCGCCGTCGACGGTGATGCTCATTGCTCTAAGTTCTTTTGACGGGCGTTCCGGGCTAACCATGGCAAAAAAACCGTATTCTCCAGGAATCCGAATCAATATCGGTGATCGTTAGGCACGGGTACCGGGGCGGGACATTTGAACGCACCGCCCGCCCCTCTTACCATTCGACCAGACAGACACGATATTATGGGAGCTTTCCATGCCTGTGCCCAAAGTTCTCCGAGATCTTCTGACCCTGCCGACCGCCACCTTTGCCGAAGACGCCGTGCTGAAGTACCTCTGCGCTGCCTGCCGGCCACTGCGGGGCGTAAGTTGCAAGTGTGATCGCCACGGCAACTTACTGGCCTGCTACCGCTACCGGCCGCCAGGAACCACGCCCCTGGTTTTTGTGGCCCACACCGACCATCCGGGCTTCGTAGCGCAAGAGATGCGCGACAAACGCACTCTACGAGCCGACTTCCGTGGCTATGTCGAGTCGCCCTATTTCGCTGGCGCCAGGGTGCGCTTCTGGAGCGGGGGCGACTGGATCAACGGTCGTGTCACGGACCTGACCAAAACCGTCGCCGTCAACCGCATGGGCCGGCAGACCAGCCGCCCCGAGGAAGTCATCATCCGCGTCCAACAGCCGGTCGAGGTCGGGGCCCCAGGGATGTGGGCGCTACCCGCTCCCACCGCGCGCGGCGACCGCTTACACGCCCTGGCCTGTGACGACCTGGCCGGCGTCGGTGCCCTGCTGACACTGCTGCAACGGCTCTGCCGGCAACGCGCCCGGGCCGAGGTCTGGTGCCTGTTCACCCGTGCCGAAGAGGTTGGCTTCGTCGGGACGGTAGGCGCCATCAAGGCCCGCACCATCCCCCGCAAGCTACCCATCTTCGTCGTCGAAATGAGCAAGGAATTACCCAACGCCCGCATCGGCGACGGCCCGATCATCCGCGTCGGCGACCGCCTGAGCATTTACGATCCCAATTTGACTGCTTTCTGTGAGCGTATCGCCCAACGCCTGGCCCGCCGCCGGAAGACGTTCGCCTCGCAACGTCGCCTGATGGACGGCGGGGCTTGTGAGGCCACCGGCTTCTGCGCGTTCGGCTACCGTGCCAGCGGCATCTGCCTGCCACTGGGCAACTACCACAATATGGATACCGAACGCGGCCGCATCGCCCCAGAATTCATCAGCCTACTGGATTGGCGCCGGATGGTGGATTTGTTCGAGGCCCTCGTGCTCGACAAGGACGGTTACGGAGCCGCCGACACCGCCACCCGCGACGACCTCGAAAAGCGTTTTACAAACATGCAAGCGCTCTTGATCCCCGCACGGTGCCACTAGTATGCACATTTGCCACGTCATTACACGTTTGATCATCGGCGGCGCACAGGAAAATACGCTACTGACCTGCGCGGGGCTGCACGAGCGCGAACATCGCGTCACCCTGATCAGTGGTCCCACCACCGGTCCGGAAGGCAGCCTGGTCGCGCGCGCTAAAGCCGGCGAATACGAGTTCATCGAACTGCCGGATCTCGTTAGGGCCATTAACCCCTGGCTCGACGCCCGCGCCCGCCGTTACCTGCGTATGGAATTCAATCGCCTGCGACCCGACATCGTCCACACCCACAGCAGCAAGGCCGGCATTCTGGCGCGCTTCGCCGCGCATGATGCCCGGGTGCCCTTCGTGGTGCACACGATTCACGGTATGAGCTTCAACCGCACCCAGCCCGCCCTGGTTAGAAAAGCGTATGCCTGGCTCGAAAAACGCGCCGCGCGCCGCACTGACGCCATCGTTACGGTGGCTGACGCCCTGATCGAGCAAACCGTCGCCGCCCGGGTCTGCGCCCGCTCAAAGCTGCGCACAATCTACTCCGGCATGGAGATCGAGCACTACACGCCCGGCCGCCACGACCGCGCCGCGATCCGCGGCGAATGGGGCCTGGGAGAAGATGAGATCGTGGTCGGATGCATCGCCCGTTTATTCCGCCGCAAGGGCTACGAACAACTTATCCCGATCATGGCTGAAGCCGTGCGGCGCGAACCGCGCTTGCGCTTTGTATGGGTCGGCGACGGGGCGCAACGCGCCGAGTACGAAGCCGAGCTTGAGCGCTTGAACCTCCGTGAAAAAACCACCCTGGTTGGTTTGATTCCCCCCCAGCGTGTTCCGGAGATGATCGCCGGCTTTGACATCCTGGCGCACACGTCGCAATGGGAGGGCCTGCCGCGCGCCGTTGTCCAGGGCTTGCTGATGCAGGTCCCGGCGGTCGCGTTCGACATCGACGGTACGCCGGAAGTCGTGCTCGATGGAAAAACCGGGCGATTGATCGCATTGGGCAACTCGGCCGCCTTCGCCGACGCCCTGGTCGAGCTGGCGGGTGATGCTGAGCTGCGTCAACGCCTGGGCCGGTTCGGCCGGGAACATTGCCGCACACGCTTTGACTGGCGCCTGATGGTCGCACAACTTGAAGAGCTGTACCGGGAGTTGGCCGGGACTTGATCTGCTGGCCAACTGTAGCGAGCACCGGCGGCTTGGGGTATAAATACCAGTTGGGTGGGCGTGGCCCAGAGTCATTATTAATCCTTTGAACGGTAGACCGGCATGTCCAATAAGCAGCAAGTTCAAGCCAACCGCATCCGACCACTGCTTGTAACTCTGAGTATCATCTGCGCGCTCACCGGCCTGGGTGGCTGCGCGGAAAACACCAGTACTGTCCAGATGGATAATCCCGAGCTGGCCGCGTATGTCCAGCTCATAATGCCCACGCGCGTTGAGATTCAGAGTTACTGGACCAAACCCGTGAGTTTCGCCGGCGATGGCCGCGCCGATGGGATCGAGATGATCCTGTCCGTGTTCGATTCATTCGGCGATCTGACGAAGATCGTGGGCACCTTGCACGTTGAGTTGCACACACGTCGCAGCGCCAGCGCGGACCGTCTCGATAAACGCCTGGCTTTCTGGCCCATCGAGCTGAACTCGCGCAAATCCCTGATCCAGCACTGGGACCCCCTGGCACGCTTCTACCGCTTCCCACTGGAACTGGCTGAAGCACCGTTGCCCCCGGGACGCTACATCCTCACGGTCCGGCTGGTGGCCCCTAATGGTGAGCGGCTGTCTGATGAATACGAGTTCACACATGAAGCCAGCTCGGCGCCACCCGCCAATTTCGAACCCTAGTAGCGGATTCTTCACAAACGCTGGTCTATATCGGGGAATTCTCCTGGTCCCGGGCTGTTAATATAAAGTGATGCAGTCTGTCTGGGGTCAGTATAGTATCTCAAAATACACCCACTTGGCCGACACCCATGCTGGTGAAAAGAGAGCAGTCTGATGAATCTGATTGTACTGTTATTGCCCTTGATCACCCTGCTGCAATCCGGCGCGCCGCAATTCGAGGTCCAACTGCACACTGCCCATGAAAGCGTTCAGCCCGGCGGGCAGACTGAACTGGCCATCCAGCTCAAGCTGACCGAGGATTGGCATCTTTACCACCCGATCATCCTCGATATCGGCTCCGCCCTCAAAGTTGATTTCGAGCTGCCCGCCGGTGCCACGGTCGAACCGTTACGCTTCTCCACGCCATACCTTGAAAGCGAAAAGGATGGAGACAAGAAAGTCGAGTATCTCGGCCTGGGGGACGGCGCCATTATCCTGACCACCCTGAAGCTCGCCAAGGACGTTAACAAGCAACCATTACAAATAAAGGTGCGGATCACGGGCCAGGCCCGCAAGGAGAAAAGTGTCCCGGTCTCCGCCACCACCACGCTGACGCTGCCGGTCTCCGATGAATCCCCTGCCGCGACTGATGTCGAATTCTTCGAGGACGCCCGGTACGAAATGCCGCCAGCCCTGGACAAGGCGGAATACATCGAAGGCAGCCGGCTGTTGGTCTCGCATACCAAGGTTCCGCTGGGGCAATCAGCGATGCTCGCGGCGGTAATCAAGGTGAAGTCCGCGCACCACATCCAGGACCGCAATCCAGGCGTCGAAGGCCTGATTCCATCCCGGCTGTTCATCGGCGCGCCGTCGGGAATCACATTCGACCGGAGCAAAGAGAACTGGCCCAAGGCGCACGTGCGCGAGATGGAATATTTCGGTAAAGTCCGCGAACAAAGCGGCGAGTTCATCATCCAAGCCCCCTTTACCGTCAGCAAAACCGATTTCAAACCCGGTCATGTCCGGCTGCCGGTGCTCTTCCAATATCAGTGCTGCACCGACGATGGCCAGTGCTTCGCTCCCATCATGGCCGAAGGCTTCGTCGAGTTCGAAGTAGTCCCCACCGACGCGCCGGCAGTCAAAACCGATGACCCAATCGTCGAGAAGCTGGCCAAGCCGGAAGAGGCAACCGCGCTTGAGGGCCAAGGGGCGTCGTCCGGCACGCTGCCACACAACGTGCTTTTTATTTTCCTGGGTGCGTTCGTGGGCGGTGCAATCCTGAACATCATGCCCTGCGTGCTGCCGGTGATCTCACTCAAGATCCTGGGTTTCATGCAGCAAGCGGGTGACGATCGCGGCCGCATCTTTAAGATGGGTCTCGTGTACGCCGCTGGCATCATGGCCAGCTTCGCCGTGCTGGCGGCCCTGATGGTCTTTGCTGGCGTGGCCTGGGGCGGGTTGATGCAGAGTTCCGGCTTCCTGATTGGAATGTGCGCCGTTGTATTCGCCTTCGCGCTCAGCCTGCTGGGCGTGTTTGAGGTCCAGCTCCCCGGTGCGGCCACCAGCGCCGCCGGTGAGGTCGCCAGCAAGGAAGGGTATGGCGGTGCGTTCTTTAACGGCATTCTCGCGACGCTGCTGGCGACGCCGTGCGTGGCGCCGTTTCTCGGCTCGGCGGTCGGCCTGCTCACACAGTTACCGGCGGCGATCGGCGCCACGGGCATTATGATCGCCGGCCTGGGGCTGGCGACGCCCTACGTGCTGCTGACCGCTTTTCCCGCCTGGCTGCGCTTCCTGCCCAAGCCCGGTCCGTGGATGGTCACGTTCAAGCAGATCGTGGGGTTCATCCTCGTGGCGGTGGTCATCTGGCTTGTTTCGATCCTGGCGGCGATGGAGGATCACGGGCGGCAAGCTGAGTTGATCGAGCGCCTGGCCACTGGCCAGATTTTCGAGGTCAGCGCTCCGCCGCAACTCCTGGGCACGCTCGGCATGCTGCTGGCGGTGGGAACGGGTTGCTGGATACTGGGGCGCATCACGCTCAGCGACTCCTTCGGGCGCACCGCACGCCGCTGGATCACCGCACTGGTCATCATGATCGGCGGCGGCTATCTGAGCTTCTGGCTCTTCGCCGAGCGCGAATCAAAGATCCCCTGGCATCGCTGGGAACCGGGCGTAGCCGAGCGTCTCGCCGACGAAGGCTACACCGTCTACATCGACTATACCGCCACGTGGTGCCTGACATGCCAAGCCAATAAGAAGTTCGTGCTCGAAACCGACCGCATCGCCAACAAGTGCAGAGAACTTGGCGTCTACCCCATCAAGGCGGACTTCACGACCTACGACCGCGAGATGTTCGCGGAACTCAAAGCGTACGATAAGGTCGGCGTGCCGCTGAACCTCGTGTACCCCGCCGGCAAACCCGACGAGGCCATTGTTCTGCCCGAAGTGCTCACCTTCGGCATCGTGGAGGACGCCCTCGACAAAGCCGGGCCGTCCGAGAAGATTCCTGATTTTTGGCCTCCCAAGCCGTAGTTATCGCGCTTTCAGCAGATCAATCTAATATCTCAACCTGGTTATCACCCGATAACATTACCACTGACCGGCGTTATGCAAACGCTTGATACTAATATGACGGCATCCCACATCCGCCAATATTACTAATAGGCCAGGCAGTGGATTCAGCCGTTCCGAGGATAATTCCCGCGATGTCATGCGGCCTATATCAGGATTACGAACCCAATCATGGCCTACTACGCGGTTTAAGCTGAAAAATCTCGCTGATAAGTCGTGGCCCCAGCAATGTTTATGCGGTTTAGACACTGAGCTTGATCCATGCGGCACATGACAACAACAGTCGATCACATCAGGACCATCCAACAAGTGGTCGGGAGCCGTGCGCGCTTACGGAGGAAGAGTCTGGCACCTGATCGATTTGTGAACAGCACTTTACCGGACGCAAGTGCGCGGCATATCATAAGGTGCCGGGCAACCGAGAGCCGAGGTGCTGGTACTGGGATGGGTTGTTTGGATCGCTGCACCCGATTTGCCGCCGGGTTGGCCACTACGTTAATACTGCTGGCAGTATGCGGTTGTGCTACTCAGGATCGTCACAGCAAGCATAGAGTGCCGGCGGTCGCAAGACATGTAGTGGTGGTTGCACCGGTTCTGAATCTAAGTGGCTCGTCCGATCTCGACGTTCTCAAAATCACTGATACCGTCGCTTCGGAATTCCTGTCGTTTTCATCAGTGGCGGTTGTGCCAGTCAATTTAACCCTGGCGGCGTTGGCTCGTCGTGGCCAGACATGGATTGAGACCCCCGAGGACGCCGTTGAATTGGCGCGTGAACTCGGGGCTGACGCTACTGTCGTGACCGCGATAACGGAGTATGACCCGTATTATCCACCCGTTGTGGGATTGGTGATGCAGTGGTACGCGGTTTCGGACCGTTCAAGGGCTGGGCTGCTTGATCCAGGGTCTGCTTCATATCAAGCGGCTAATTCCAGCTCCCATGAGTTATCGGTCGTTGAGGAGCACTCGCCGATGATACAGGTCCAGAGGGTATTCAATGCCGCGGATCTCGATGTACTCCAGGATGTACGCAAGTTCGCCGAGCTGCGTGGCGGATACCAGGGCCCATATGGTTGGCGCCGATATTTGCGATCTCAAGAGCAGTTCATGCGGTACTGCACTTGGTCCATAGTTCTTAACTTGCTCCACAATTGTGACGATGCAAGGTTCAGTAAAGCTCCTCAGATAACCGCCATTACAGATGAGGCGGACAGATGAACGAGAGCCGACGCTGCATTAGCCTGGCGAAAGGTCGCCATCGATTTGTTTTTTACTACGTGGAGGAACGAGCGTCTGATCTGCTGGCCGCGCTCGTGTCCCTGGCAAATGATCCCGATAGTGTCTTTGATTGGTTCGACGCCGCTGTATTAAGTTTCGAGATTGGCCGGCAAGCCAGATTGGAGCTCGGCGCCGTGGCCTGAGCGGGATGGGATAGACCGTATGTCGAATCAAGAAAACTTCAACGTCGTGGAAAACCTGAAACCTCTCGCCGTAAGTGATGACCGAGGCATGAACGAGCAAGTCAGTCTAATACAACAGTTCATCAATTACCTGCGCGCCGAGCGTCACTTCTCGCCCCATACCTCCAAATGCTATGCCGCTGATTTACAGCAATTCTGCGGCTATCTGGAGAGTCCCGGGCGCGCTGCCAGTCCAACTGGCGGTGACAATGGGCACGCCCTGCAAGTGTCCACGCAAACGGCGGTTAACGTATCCAGTGAAGAGATGAGCAAACGTTTGCTGGGACTCGACACCGACACTGTGCGGAGCTTCCTGGCACAACTGCGCGACAAGAACTACTGCCGGAGCACGGTCGCCCGCAAGCTGGCCACCTTACGCAGCTTCTACAAGTTCCTGGTACGGCGAGGTTACGTCACCGACAATCCGGTGGCCCCCATCCGTACACCCAAACAGGACAAGCGGCTGCCCAAATGTCTGGATGTCGAGCAGATTGAGAAATTGCTGTCAAATCCGGACACTACCACACTACTGGGCGCCCGTGACCGAGCCATGCTGGAAACGCTCTACTCGACCGGCTTGCGCGTCAGCGAGTTGGTGGCGTTAAACGTCTCGGATGTTGATCTCGGCAGCAGCGTGATCCACGTGCGCGGCAAGGGCAAAAAGCAGCGGATCATACCGCTGGGGCCTGGGGCGGTCCGCGCGATTATCCACTTCCTTGACCTGCGCCGGAACGATGCCCGGAGCCCGAGTTTTGATACCGAGGCCCTCTTCATCAACAAGCATGGTCAACGCCTCAGTACCCGTAGCGTGCGGCGTAAGCTGGATAAATACCTGCTGGAAGCCGGCCTGGATATGTCTGTCAGCCCACATACGCTACGACACAGCTTTGCCACCCATATGCTGCGGCGCGGTGCCGATCTGCGGAGTGTGCAGGAGATGCTCGGCCACCAGAGCCTGAGCACCACCCAGATTTATACACACCTATCCGGCGAAACTGTAAAAAAGACGTACGATCAGGCCCACCCCCGGGCTTAGATCAGCACATAACGACTAATAAGAAGGCTCCCATTACACGACCAGCCCATGGTTCTCCAAGGGCTGGTCGTTTTATGGATCCCGCTCGAAAACCAGATCAGCTCGGCATGACAGCGTCAACTTCGACGTAGATGTTCATAATCCGCTCCCCGATGCCCCGAATCGCCACTACCGCCACCAAGACCAATAGGGCCAGCAAAATGGCATATTCCGTGGCGGTGGGACCCTGTTCCTGATGTAGCAGGCGACGCAGTAGCCTCAGACCTTTACTTGGGCCGGATTGTGGCATGGGCTGCTCCTCAAAAACATGCGGTCCTCCAGTAAACATAAGAATACTCTCCGGCCCGGAGCAAGCCGAACCAGGTAAAAAGGATTGATTGGGCGAAAGATCTGATTACCGGACGGCCGATCGACTCCGGACCAATCCGGCCCCGGCGCCTTGTCCTGACAGCCGAAGGCCGTATGATGGATAATCTGTCACTTGAGAAGGGTGACTACTGCGTACGCAGCAATACTACGAGATTCTACACCATGAATATAAGCAAGTTTTTCCGACGTTACAGCCGGATTCTGTTGATGGTCTTCATGTCCTTGTTGCTCGTTGTCTTTCTGGTAGGCGACGTGCTGCAAAACGCCGCGAGTCAGCGGGCCAATCCGAAGCTGAAGATCGGCGAAGCCTTCGGCAAGGACATTTATACAACTGATATTCAACAGGCCGCCATTAAACAGAGTCTCCTGCAACAACTGAATTTCCGGGATATTCGGCTACTGGAGAGTCCGATCGACGTGTATCTGCTCATCGAAGAAGCGCGTCGCATGGGAATTCACATCGGCCACGATCAGGTCAAAGCGATGCTCACCGCCCTGCGGGTGACCCCCGCATGGCTGGCCGGCATCCAGCAGAATACCGGCCGTAGTTACGAGTCCATCTACAATGTGGCCGCGGAGTGGCTGGCAGTGCTACAACTGGTTGTAGTGCAACAGGATGCACTCGACGATAGCCTGCCACGTGCGGAGTTGGCCTACCGCGGGGAGCGAGAATCCGCGGATGTCCTGCTCTCGGTACTCGACTCGCGCGCGTTTCTGCAAACCGTACCAGAGCCGACCGAGGAGGAGTTGCAGGCATTCTTCGAGGAGACCAAGGCTCGCCAGCAGGAACATACCGAAGAGGAACTGGTTTTCGGTTACCGCCTGCCGAACCGTGTCCGGCTTGAATACCTGACGGTTGATCCAAAGACGATCGAGTCCCGCATGCGCCCGCGTCCGCGCGAGTTGCAGGCCTTTTACGAAGACTACCGCAATTTCTATACCAAAACCGTTCGTCCTGATACGCAGTCAACGCAACCGGACAATCTGCCCACACAGGTTCAAATGACCTTTGAGGAAGCCCGCGACACCGTGCGTCGCGATTGCCGTGTCGACAAGGCTATCCGCGAGGCCCAGAGCGCGGTCAATGAGATTCGCCACGCGGCATACCTGCCCTGGCAGTCAATGAAGCGGGATGATAAGGGTTTCCGCGAAGCACCACCCATCGACACTATTTCTTCTTTTGAAGAGTTACGCGACCGGTTCTCGGAGCAGCGCTATCCGGTAACGTATGGGCACACTGAACTGCTGAATGAAGAAGAAATCCTGCAGACTTTCGACACGCGTTCGGAATTCCTGCGCCAGCGGATGGGTTCGCTGGAACCCATGTATTTCGAGGGCCAGCGGCAACTACCCGTATCACAACTGGCCCTGCGCGTGAAGGGCTTGTTTATGCCCGAGGCCGATGATTTCCTGCCGACGCTGAGTCTGCTCGAGCCCAGTCCGGTCCTGATCAACATGGACTACAATCGTGGTACGCGCCAGAGCGGGCCTTACCAGGCCTATGTTGTCCGAGTCAGTGAGATTGCCCCGGAAGGGCCGCCGGCAGCGCTTGATGATGTCCGCGCGCGGCTTGTCGAGGACTACAAGCTGCTCAAGGCGCACGAAATCGCCGCCGAGCACGCCCGCAAGCTCGGTGAAAGAGCCCAGCAGGTCGGCCTGCTGACAGCGATCGACGAGGCTGTTGGAGTAAAGGCGTTGCTGGAGGAAGCGGACCAGAACTACCAGCCCAAACCCACCCCGCCCGGACAGCCGCCGGAGATGCGGCCGCAATACGCCAACGACTTTGAGCCCAGCGTACCGGCCGGAGAATTCACGCGTAATTCCACCAGTGTCATGCGCGTCGGGCCAACCCAGAAGGTGCAGCGCGACACTTTCAAACTGGCACAAACCAGTGCCGACGCCGGTACGTACCGAATTGCTGTCGTGCCAGTAGCCAACCTGAACAAATGGGTGCTTGTCCAGTTGGATGGTGTCCAACCGATGTACGCCGACGAGTTTGAAACAGTCCGCCCCCAATTGCTGCAGTCCTTCAGCGACCAGGACCGGGCGGCTTTGAAGTGGATCTGGATTATTCCCGAGAATGTCCGGGCGCGTACCGGCTTCAAGCCCGTGGAACGCGAGCAGCCGGCCGAGACCGCCGCTGAGGACAGCTCGGACGAGTCCTGAGCGATCCTCCGCCAGCAGCGCGGATCGGTACCGGTTACGAGCTTTCACACGGCCCGTGCCTAGCAGAGCGTGGCGGGCAATGTTCATCTCGGGGGCCACATGGTCCGCCTTGGCATATAAGCCCAATCGATGGAATTGTGCACCATGAACGCAAGCTATACTTTCCAGGAACTCGAACCCAAATGGCAACAGTATTGGGCTAAAAACCGTTCTTCCCGGGCAGCTAATCCGGGAGAGCCTGGCAGTGAGCTCCCCAAGTTTTATATCCTGGACTTCTTCCCATATCCTTCCGGGACCGGTCTGCACGTCGGTCACCCGCTGGGCTACATCGCCTCGGACATCATTGCCCGCTACATGCGGATGCGCGGTTACAACGTGTTGCACCCCATGGGCTGGGACGCCTTCGGCCTGCCCGCCGAACAATTCGCGGTCGAAACCGGAGTGCATCCGCGCGAGACCACCCGCAAGAACATTGAGACCTACAAACGGCAATTGAAGACGATTGGCCTGGGATACGACTGGGATCGCGAACTGGCCACCAGCGACGAAAAGTACTATCGCTGGACCCAATGGATATTCCTGCAAATATACAACTCCTGGTACGATCCGGAGCGACGCTGGACAGATGTGGATGGCCGCGAGGTAGTTGGCGCGGCCCGCCCCATCGAAGAGTTGCCGATCCCCCCGGATGTCCTGGAGCAAGGCCAGGCAGCCATCGAGGAATACCAGGCCGAACATCGCCTGGCTTACCTGGCCGAAGTCCCAGTGAACTGGTGTCCAGCGTTGGGTACGGTTCTCTCAAACGAGGAAGTCACCAACGACGGCCGCAGCGACCGTGGCAATCACCCGGTCTACCGTCGACCCATGCGGCAATGGATGCTCCGCATCACCGAGTATGCCGAACGCCTGCTCGGCGACCTCGACACCCTCGATTGGCCGGAACCCATCAAGCTGATGCAGCGCAACTGGATCGGCCGTAGTGAAGGCGCCTATGTCGACTTCCGCCTGGATGCCCCGGGACCGAACGGCGAAAACGTGATCCGCGTCTTCACCACCCGCCCGGATACGCTCTTCGGCTCCACTTATATGGTTCTGGCCCCGGAGCACGGCCTGGTTCCCATCATCACGACCGAAGAACAGCGTGACCAGGTCAAGGCTTACGTGGAACAGGCCCGCCAGAAATCCGATCTCGACCGTACGGTCGATACCAAGACGAAAACCGGCGTGTTTACCGGGGCTTATGCCATTAATCCAGTCAACCGCAAGCACGTCCCGATCTGGGTGGCTGACTATGTCCTGATGGGCTATGGCACCGGATCCATTATGGCGGTCCCAGCCCACGACCAGCGCGACTATGAGTTTTCCAAAACATTCGATATCCCAATCTGCGATGTGATTTATCCACCGGTCGTAGCCGCCATGCAATATTACGTGGAACACATCCCGCCTGAGTCGCGTACTACGGACAACTGGCGTGAGGCCCTGGCGGAATTCCTCGGCGGCGTGCCCGTGGATATCGCCCCGGAGCAATTTAAGCCCCAGCTACAAGCGTTCGTTGATCGCCATCTCAAGCAGCACCCCAGCAATTCCAAGGCTTTGGCCGACGCGGCTCTGAAGCAACTGCCGGCCATCGTCGAACAAAAGCTGGGTAATAGCAACGTCCAATGGCTGGATGTATTCCAAACACTCGAACTGGACAGCATCGATACGCTCGCCAAGCGTTTTCATCAGGCGATCTTCTATGATTGTGCCGGTGAAGCCTTTACCGGCGACGGCTACAACGTACATTCGCCGCCCACGACGGATGAACATTTCACCGGCGAAAGCGACCTGAACAACCTCCGCACGCCAGAGGCCAAGCGCAAAATCACGCAATGGCTCGAGAGCTGCGACCTGGGCGAGGGAACCATACAATACAAGCTGCGTGATTGGCTCTTCTCCCGCCAGCGCTACTGGGGTGAACCATTTCCGATTCTCTATCGTCCCGACGGTTGTATTGAGTCGGTGGATGAAGCCGAGTTGCCCGTCGCGTTGCCGGAGATGGAGGATTTCCGTCCCCACGCTTCCGACGACCCGCATGCCGAACCGCGAACACCGCTTTCGCGCGCCGCGGAGTGGCAGGAATACGAGCGTGCCGGCACACGGTATCGCCGCGAGCTGAATACCATGCCCCAGTGGGCCGGTTCCTGTTGGTATTACTTGCGCTTTTGTGACGCGCATAACGACCGGGCCCTGATTGATCCCCAGGTCGAACGCTACTGGCTGGGAGGCCAGCGCTCCGATGGCACGCGCAAAGCCGGCGGCGTCGACTTATACATGGGCGGCGCTGAACACGCCGTCCTGCACCTGCTGTACGCCCGCTTCTGGCACAAAGTGCTTTACGATCTGCGGCACGTCTCGACGCCCGAGCCCTTCGACAAGCTTTTCAACCAGGGCATGATTACCGCGTTTGCCTACCAGGACGCACGTGGGATCTACGTGCATTATGACGACATCGACTTTCGCGAAGACGGCGCACACCATCGTCAAACCGGCGAGAAGCTGGTCGAGAACGTCGCCAAAATGTCCAAAACCCTGAAAAACGTGGTTAATCCCGATCGCATTATCGAGGAGTACGGCGCCGATACCCTCCGGCTGTACGAGATGTACATGGGCCCCCTCGAAGCCAGCAAGCCCTGGAACACCCGTGACATCATCGGCGTCCACCGCTTCCTGCAACGAGTCTGGCGCCTGATCATTCAGCCACTCGACAACTCACAACCCGAAGGCGATTGGCGAATCAATTCGAAGATCGTCAACGAGCGCGACGAAACTCTCGAACGTCTGCTGCACAAGACCATTAAAAAGGTGGAAGAGGATATTCAGCGCTTCGCCCTGAACACCGCCATCGCCCAGATGATTGTGTGGGTCAATGAGGCCGGCAAGGCACCGTCCGTGGGCCGGGACCAGGTTGAACGCTTCCTGGCGGCTCTGACACCCTTTACGCCACATATCTGCGCCGAGTTGCTGACCCGGCTGGGCCATACGGACGCGGGAGCTGGCGGCACGTGGCCATCCTATGATCAGGCACTAACGCGCGACGCGACCATCGAGATGGCGGTACAGGTCAATGGCAAGGTGCGTGGCCGCATTCAGGTGGCCGAGAACGCCAGTGATGACGATCTGGTAAGCGCGGCGCGCGCGGATGAAGGTGTGGACCGCGCTATCGGCGGCAAGCAGATCAAGCGCGTGATCGTGGTTAAAGGCCGCCTGCTTAACCTGATCGTGGGTTAACCCCCCCCATCTATCCAGCACCTGGCACGGTTTCAGATATCCTTTTGCGGCAAAGTCCGGCCTCGTCGCCCGGGATAGAGTCCGGAAGCTACACCGAAACTGAAACCGGGCTAAAGGGCACCCAGCACATCAATCCAAGCCAGCCAGTGCTCGGATGAAGTAATCAATATCACCCGAGTTAGCGACACCATCCCCATTGACGTCGTTTACACAGAGATATTGGCAGCCGCTCCCGCCGTATAGTTCCCGCCAAGCGGCCTCCCCATGACCCAAAGCTACCGTGAAGGCATCCACATCGTAGGCGTTGAGTTGTCCATCGCAGTTGGAATCGGCCGGCAACTGGCCGATGCAATCGGGAATGTCACAACGGCACCACATGTCATTGAGCAGGATCAGGCGATCGTTATCATCGACACAGCCATTCTTGTCGAGGTCGGCATCAGGATTAAAAAACGCCTGGCCGGTGCAACTGCCAAAGGCAACTTGTAACGATTGCAAATCATCTTCATTTGTGCGGCCATCACGATTGACGTCGCCCAGACAACTGTTATGCCAAATCGCCAGCTCCAAGGCGCGGAAGCCGCCCAAAGTCGGATCACTCGAGGGGCCAAAGCCCCCCACAATCTCGGGTAGCGCATTGCCACACAGGTCCGCCACCGCCAGATTTCGCGGCCTGAGGATTTGATTGTTCAAATCATTCGCCAGGTAGCTGGTGTTGAGTGGTGTGGGATCAACCCGCGTCCAGCGATTCTCCCTAGAGTCGAACACCGTCAGCTCAATCTGATTCGCGTGGAATGTTTGCCCCAGTTTTTGCTTGGTAATCAGATCCTGATCGCCATCACCATCGATATCACGGCAGACCGCCGATACACCCCGGTTGGGTGAAATCCCGGCATAGCCAGATTCTTCCTGAACAAACACAAAGTCGAACTGTCCCGTTGAGCTAACTCGCTCCCAGTATTGCACCAGACTGCCATTTAGGTCGGTCAGCAAGAGGCCCGGGGCGGCTTCAGAACTCTGGCACACATCGACAACGTCGGAACAAAGTATGTCAGGGTATTCGTAACGCACCTCGAATAGCTGGGCAGCGGCATCAAAGTCATACCAGAACGTCAGGATAGGGTTATCTTCCTGAGGAGGAATGATAGAGCCGGTGAAACACAGATCGGTTTGTCCGTCATTGTCAAAATCCGCGACGGCCAGTGCCCGGGTCCACTGCACAACGGTGGCATCCGGCTTACCCTCCCACCAGACACGCTGCATCTGTTCAATGGTGCTACTCGTCTTCCAGAAATGTACGAGTTGTCCGTCATAATACTGGATGGGATCCACGAGATAGACCAATTCATCCCGCCCGTCACCATCGAAATCGCCCGACAACAACTCGGGCGGAGTTATCAAGTTGCCGGCGGTGTTGAAGTCAAACGGATACTTCAGATGGGCCGTGAATTCTCCGGCCCCCAGGTTCTCAAAGATCCAGAGCTCATCGCCAAAAAACGCGGCGACCGCCAGATCCACATCGCCATCGCCGTCATAGTCGCCAAGCCCAATGTCGGCGGTGCCATTGCGAAAGATGGACTTGTTATCGATCGGATTATGTATGTAAAGATCAAATTCCCGCGCTAGCCAGAATCCAGTTCCCGAGTTGAGATAAAGCGATAAAAAGCGCTGGCGTGTCGAGATGTCCTCGCAATCAGTGCAATACCAGGCCACGGCAATATCTTTGCGGTGATCACCATCAAAGTCAGCGATTTCAACATCACTGATAGTAGCAGAGTCGACCTCATTCCCGACCGCCGCCACCTGGATACGTACGGGATAGGCTTTGAACAGTAGATCCGGGTCGCCATTCTCAGAGGGGCACGAATCCGCCTGCGGTACACCCACTATTATATTGCCACCATCCGCCAGACCTACAATGAGTGCTCCACATAGGAGACTTATTGAGCTAACCCGGGTTCGCATCATCGATCCTTTGTGCAAGATCCGAACACTATTTTAACGCACTATTAACGATACGCAATGTCGGATTGCCCCGTGTTCATTTCTCCATAAATCGCCTGTTCTTATACTGTGCTCACTAAGCTCCCATCCCATCCACGGATTGCAGGTACCGGTACGCATATCAAGTGTACGCTGCCATATAAAAAGAGGGGGTCGTGTAAACGACCCCCCCCTCAATACTCAGTAGCTGCCTGCATTAAAGCGACACCCGTTAGCGTCGCCGCACGAGCATTACCGTCGCCAGCAGGAGTAAACCCACCGTGGCGGGCTCAGGCGTGACTGTCCACGTGGTATTACCACTCATAAGATCGCCGGCGGTCAGCGAGAAGCCGCACTCAACACTGATGTCATAGAGGCCCGCGCCAATGTCCAAAAATCCGGACGCCGGCTTCTTGCCATTCGCAGTGTTTGTACCGCCGTAGTTGGCATCCACGAACTCGACCAGGTGCGCAAACTCGGTTCCGGTCGGGTAAAGACCGTTGTGCCAAGCGGTGTGGATCCCGTGACCAACCGGAACATCCTCACTGGGTAAACCCTGCAACTCGGCTGGAATTCCATCGTTTACCACGTCAGTAATGCTGAAACCGGCCGTAGCACGTCCCGCGGCCAGTTCGGGCAACATCTCCGAGAAGGAGACTAAGGCGGACTGCACGCGGAATTCTTCAACCGCCAGCTCGCCAGCCTGGACCTCATAATTGATGAAGATGCGCGGATAGTTGGCCGGATCATCACCGATCACCAGAGTGGCGCTGTTGAGCGTTGCGATGATGTTCCCCGGGCTGGATGCGAGATCCTCGGAGAAAGTCAGACCCCAGGTATACAAGCCGGTCGTCGGATTGTACGACAGCTCTTCGAGGCCAACTTCGAAGTCATCCGAACCCAGGGCATTTACCGCTTCGAAGCGTAGCGCTATGGACGAGATCCCAGCGCTGGCAACCACTGCCGCGACCATCGCCGCCGCGACGGCTAGCACGCAGTGCACTCGCTTAACTCGTATGAGCAACATTCTATCCTCTCCATCCTATACACGGCTGCTGCGCCGCAGGCCCCTCACTTTCACGCAACTGTCCGTGCTGTACTGGTGCCCGAACGCGTTAATCACAGTCCGAGAATAACGCCAAGGGCGCGCCAAGCTCTACTAGAGAGCCAGCGACGTCCAGTTGCAACCAGCCGCTACTAGCGGCGACGAGCCAACGCCACCCCGAAGACCAACATCAACAAACTGGCCGGCTCGGGAATGATCTCGAAGTTCGAGGTCCCACTGGCCATATCAAAGGCCGACAGCGTCAGCATGATCTGTGAACTCATGTTGTCAACCGCTCCGGTGATCGGTTGCCAGCCGGTCTCGTCGTCCACACTGACAGTGTCAAACGGCTCGGTAACAGTGACACCGTCAATCAGTGTGGCGAATGTCGTGCCATTCGGAACAAACTGGTTGTACTGCGCCAAATATACGCGATCATCCGGGCCAGCGCCCACCATAGTAGCGCCGTCACCCATGACATCAGACACGTTGACGCCGACACTGGCTTGCCCCTGGGCGTTGAGTATCGTGTCAAACTCAAGCAGAGCGGACCGGATGGTAAAGGTCGTGTCCATGCTACCGGCCTGCATGGCGAAGCCCAGGTTTACTTGCGGGTCGTTATGGAACACGACGAACGTTGGCTCATCGGGATTATCACTCCCGAGTATGCCGACTACGGTGCCATACTCGTCGGTGATCTCAACGATGCCATCAAGCTGCCAGGTGAAGGTGTCACCATCCCAGGTACCATCTTCCTGCGTCACGTTGAAGAAGCCCGTGCAGACTCCGCCGAGGCAGGCTTCCACGCTGAAGACGATATCCGACAAATCAGCCGTGGCGATCGATGCAATCGCCATAACTGTCACCATAGCTAACCCACGTAATTTCATCTCTTCTCCTCCTGGCTAGATAAGCCTTCGACCTGAGTGCCTCTTCTCCCTCCCTTTAGAAGCAGAGAACACACAACTTCCATTAAATTATGACGTCATTTTAGGCCAGCGCTTCTTGAAAGGCAAGCAGAAAGTAGCATAAAAAATCCAAAGTAATAATGATTAAGCATCAGTGCCAGAATGGACCTTTTCGGTGCCGCACAGCTCTGATTTATAGTCCTATAACCACGCGCCAGGCTTCTTTTTCACTGCCATCACAAAGATTCCACTCTCATTCGTTGAAAACCTCAAAGTTGCCGATAAAAAGAAATGTCCGACAGCGAATAAATAGAGACCTTGCAATCGACACCCGCTGCTCGTATGCTAGATGTGGTAAGTTGTAGGTCCCAGGTCCGGCGCTGTGGACAGGTGCGCTTCGGTCCACACCAGTGGGCTGGGTTATGCCAGTGCGTTCATTTCTGGAAGCATGTACCTACACTGGCGTAAATCGGCGAACGCAGCCTGTACTAATCCGGACTCGCCTGGTTGAAGTGTATTATGCACTCGACGGCAGGATCATTTCGGTGTGGGCGTTGCCCGTGTCGCTCGGCTTTTTCATTGGCCGAGCTACTTGTGGTTGTGGGCGTAATTGCTCTATTGGCCTCGATCATCGCGCCGCCCTTGCAACTCGCCCGCCGACAGGCCATGCAAACTCGCTGCGCCGCCAACTTACAGCAATTGGGGGTTGCCCTCGAGGCCGCGCGCGTCGACCACGATGATTTCTATCCATTGTGGGATGACGGTAATCAGCCCATTCGATACACGTGGATCGACGTGCTTGTACAGCAAAGTCTACTAGGCTCCGCCAAAGTCGGCTACTGCCCCGAAGATGCTCGTCCAGATGCGGTCAATGAAGCCCGCGCTGAATTCTTCGGGTTACTTTATCCGGGAGCCTCACCCACGCCAGGCATCGATTACAGCTATGGGATTGGGGTGCCTTTGTCCGCGGGCGGGTGGTACTGGCGGCGTGGTCTGCCGGGGGACGATGGCAACCACCAACGTCTCTTCGAGGGTCACATGCGAGATACTTCCAATCGTGTGCTGGCCGGCGATGCCTCCTGGAGTTCGATTTACAATCTGAGTGGCGACTATCTCTCATCCGGGATCTGGAATGATCCAACCCAGTTTGACAATACGGTTGCCTGGCAGCGCCACCGCAACTTCTCGGCCAACTTCCTGATGCAAGACGGCCACGTTGGGCGTACCCAGTACAGCATCAAGGCCGAGCAACCGGTCAATACCATTAAATACTGCGTCTGGTATCCTGGGGAGCCGCTTTACTCTGGACCTGATACTTACCACAACGGCAATTACTACCCCAACCAGCCACCGATCGACCTTGAAAACGGGCTGTATGATGGCCCCTTCCCCCGCGACCTGCTCCCCACCTACTACACGCGCAACCGGCTCTGGACCCGGATCCAGCACAAGTAGGCCCCTTCCCGCAGGCTTGTTCCCTCGTAATTATGTGCATGTCTGCGCGGTTTAGCCCTGTCCGCCGTGAACGGTCAAATAGAGCGGCGCAAGCTGATTCTGTTTAATACATTGGAGACCCAGACAATAGTCGACCACGTGCCGGCAGCAAAGGTGACGTCCGCGGGTTCGCCCCCCATCCCGCAACTCTGGAAGGAGCCACAACCCACGGAGCGCACACGGACATCGCCTTTATACATATTGACCAGCCATACCCTGACATCAAGGTGGAAACCGTACGAGGCCACACTTCAATGGATAGTGGGCCGATCGACAAACGGCTGTCGGTTTATAAAGCCACGGGCCGCGTCAGGTTGACGCGGCCCGTGGTCGGTTTACTGTTTGAGCCAGCGAATAGCGCTAGTTCACCAGCAACGTGTTGAAGGTGGGATCCACCGGATACTCGTACAGCACGCCGCTGGTCCAGAGGTCCTGGTACAGATTGGTGATCGGCGTGTTGAACCACGTGTTGAAATTCGCGGTGCAGGTGGACAGGGCCTGATCCACGCCCACGTCGATGGCATAGTTGCCAACGTCAGTCATGAAGTTGA
>JBDRDH010000237.1:0-11217 GCA_043820985.1 Planctomycetota bacterium | reverse complement strand
CCCCCGGTTTATGTAACATTCGCTATGAGAGTCGAACCACGTTTTCGATCCTCGCCTGGCCTCTTCCCCCGGTGCTCTACCGGTGGGGATTGAAGCCGGGGGTTTGGGGGCAGAGACCCCAAGGATCGGCATTGGCCGGCGAAAGCCGCCGCCTGTGACCTGCCCCCGGTTTATGTACCAGTCGCTATGAGAGTCGAACCACGTTTTCGATCCTCGCCTGGCCTCTTCCCCCGGTGCTCTCCGGTTGGGGATTGAAGCCGGGGGTTTGGGGGCAGAGCCCCCAAGGATCGGCATTGGCCGGCGAACGCCGCCGGCGTCTGATAGCCCAAGGCACTGTGGGGTCGCCGCTGATTGTACTCCTGCCGGTAGTCCTCCGTCAGCACCTTCGCTTCCAAGACACTCGTGAACAGCTCCCGGTTCAGCAGTTCGTCGCGCAGCCGGCTGTTGAGCGATTCGCTGTACGCATTCTCCCACGGTGCCCCGGGGGCGATGTACAAGGTCTGCACGCCGGAGCGCCTGGGCGATGAACTCCGGCCCGTTATCACTGCGGATGAACCGCGGCGCTCCACGCTCGGCGAACAGCCGGGTCAGCGTGCGGATCACGTCCTGGGCGGTGATGCTCCGGGCCACGTCCAACGCCAGGCACTCACGCGTGTACTCATCCTCGACGGGCAGCAGCTTCAACGGTCGCCCGTCCGTCGTCTGGTCTTTGAGAAAATCGTAGCACCACACGTGATTCAGATGCTCCGGCCGGCGACGGAGAATGCCGTTGGCGCTGTGGCCCAACCGCCGCTTTTTCCGCTGTTTCTGTGGCACTCGCAGACCTTCCCGCCGCCACAGCCGGTGGATCCGCTTGCGATTCACCACCCAGCCTTCCTGCCGCAGTAACACCGTGATCCGGCGGTAACCGTAACGCGGATGCCGGCGAACCAGTTCCAGCATTCGCTGCACCAGCGGCCGGTCGCGGTCCGGGTCCCGCGGCGTGTACCGCTGGGTGGACCGTGGCTGACCAAGCACACGACACGCCCGACGCTACGCGACCTCTAACTCCTCCTGCACGCGATCGACAGCCGCACGGCGCCGCGTCGGGCTCAGTATTTTCCCCGCAAGGCTTCCTTCAGGATCGCCTGGTCGAGGGCCTGCTCGGCCACCAGCTTCTTGAGCCGGGCGTTCTCGCGCTCCAGCTCCTTGAGCCGCCGGGCGTCGTTGGCCTTCATCCCGCCGTACTGGTTCCGCCAGCGGTGGAAGGTCGCCTCGGCGATGCCCAGCTTCTGGCAAATCGCCGCGATCGGCTGGCCGGCGGCCAGCTCGGCGTCGGCCTGGCGGAGCTTGCGAATGATCTGCTCGGGCGTGTGATGTTTCCGTTTCATCGAGAGTCACCTCCCCCGGCAGCGGCTACGCCGCGGCCGGGCAATGGATTCTCATAACACCTGGATCAGATTTTGGGGAGCAGGCCGTGAGCAGACAGCGAGACCTAGTCTCTGACCTTGTGCACGCATTCCCCGAGCAACAAGCTTTGAAGGAACTGCTAGAGCAACAGAAATCCCCAGCGGAAGTTACCGTTATGTTAATCTTCGGATTAGCCTTAGCCTCTTTGGGCATAGTGTATGCCGGTCTCACCACCCAAATCATTAGTCGCCATTTCTATTACTTAACCGACGTTGCCGCACGAACCATCGAGCCGACAGAGTGGCATCGGCAACATCCACCAAACAAGGGCGAGGTGGTAGGCGAGAAGCACGCTTAAAGCGCGCACTGTTGATATGGGGCAAGTGAGAGATTGCCAGCATTGCTATTGAGAGTATATTATCAACAATGTTAGATAACACGGTCACTTTATCTGGTTAAGGGGTTGTGCGATGGCAGATGATAAAGACAAATCTTTTAGCGATTGGATTCAAGGGCAACGAAAAGACGACACAGAAACAAAACGAACAGAAGACATAGCA
The DNA here is from genome assembly GCA_043820985.1 of Planctomycetota bacterium. Taxonomy (GTDB): domain Bacteria; phylum Planctomycetota; class Phycisphaerae; order UBA1845; family Fen-1342; genus JAAYXS01. The sequence continues at coordinate 9,268 of JBDRDH010000237.1, read as the reverse complement.
GCCCTAAAGAAGCAACAAGAAGTTGATACCGAGACAAAACTAGCGGAAGAAATAGCAGCCTTAAAGAGATGGAGAAGTGAACAACCACCACCAGAGCCCCCACCAACACGACTGCCCTCAACGGCACCAGAACCACCAGCACGGAAGCCAATACCAAATTACAAGGCACTTGATATATATGCGTCAATGCTTCAATTACTTGGCATGGTGAGCATAGGGCTTGGTTGTTTGGCTGTGCTTTTCGGCATATTCGGTGGCGGTATTCATTCAGTAGAAGCGGTAATGTTTGGATTGGCAATCGCTTTGGGTGGCTTGGCTCTGGCGGCTGGTGGTGAAGTGCTGCAAGCCATTCGTGATATCGCTCGAAACTCATTTAGGGTGTCAGACAGAGGTTGACAAATGAAAAAAACCGACGGGTGGCACGGCTGTGTCAGCCGTGTTCCTTAATCCATGAAGTCAAGAATCCCGTTGATCATGGCGTTTACAAAAGAGAAGCGTGAAACGCTGACGTTGTCCGCCTGATCCCATTTCTTCTCAATTTCGCGCAGCCGCGGACCAAACTTCGCCAGATCGTCGGGGAGCTGGTCATCCCAGCCCTCGACCAGCATCTGGACTTTTTCCAGCTCCGCGGCGTCGAGCCAGAATCCCCGACAGCTCGTACAACGATCGACGATCAGACCGGTGTTGCCGCCATAATTGACCGGATCCGTGGTCGAGCCACACTTGGGACATGCCAGGTCGCGATCGACGTCCTTAAGCACGACGCCCTTGATCGTGGTGGATTCGGCGATGGCCCGGCGTTCATCCACGCCGAAACGCTCCTCGCGGGCGCGCACCACATGCCCCAACTCGTCGGAATCCAGCCACTCGCCCCCACAGGAGCGGCAGGTTTCGACCTGGATTCCCTCGTAATCGACCGTCCTCAGCATCTTCCGGCAGTTCGGACACTGCATCGTGTAACTCCTGTGCCCGTACTGAGTGGGCAAGTGTCATATATAGCGTGGCACTACCTACGCGAAGTTGTAGGTGAACTCATTGTTCTCACAATCGAGGATCAGCTTGTCGTACTTTTCCTCGGTGCCCATGATCTCCAGCACGCGGCGGGCGATCTCCGGCAGGACCGTCTCGTTGATGATCAGGTTGATCAGCCGGGCGCCGATGGTGATCTGTTGGCAGCGCCGGCCGATCTCGTCGCCGACCGCCGACGTCAGTTCCAGATCCAGCTTGTACGTCTCCAGCAGGCGTTTGCGAATCTTGTTCATCTTCAGGTCGGTGATCTTGCGCAAGACCTCCGAACTCAGCGGATAGAACGGGATGACCGTGGTGCGGCCGACAAAGGCCGGGCTGAAGCGCTTCTCCAGGATCGGCTGCATGCCCTTGCGCATCTCGTCCAGCGTCGGCATCTCGCCGTCGGCGCACATCTCCATGATCATGTCGCTGCCTTCGTTGCTCGTCATCATGATCACGGTGTTCTTGAAGTCGGCCGTGCGGCCCTCGCTGTCGGTCAGCAGCCCCTTGTCGAAGACCTGCATGAACAGCAGGTTCACATCCATGTGGGCCTTCTCCATCTCGTCGAGCAGTACGACGCTGTACGGCCGCTGGCGGACGGCCTCGGTCAGCACGCCGCCTTCGCCGAACCCGACCAGCCCCGGGGCCGAGCCGATCAGGCGGCTCACGTTCATCGAGCTGGAGAACTCGGTCATGTTCAGGCTGGTCATGAAGCGCTCACCGCCAAAGATCAGATCGGCCACGGCCAGGGCGGTCTCGGTCTTACCCGTGCCGGACGGTCCGACCAGCAGAAAGACGGCCAGCGGCAGGCTGGGGTCCTGCATCTTGCTGGCGGCTATGCGCAAGCGCTTGCCGATCTCGGTCATGGCGTGGTCCTGGCCAATGACCCGCTTTCCGATGCGGTTCTCAAACTGCAAAATCGCCTGGGCCTGGTCCTTGACCATGCTGCCGGCCGGAATGCCGGTCCAGTCGCTCAGGATGTTGGCGATGATGTCGGAATCAACCTGCAACGGCACCATCGGCGGGCGCTTGCCGATGAATTCCTCGAGCCGCGTCGTGGCGCCGTCAAGGTCAGCACGGATTTCCACGACCGTGCGCGCCGGTGCGGCCGCTTCGGTAGTCTCTGGCGGTGGAGCAGGTGCTTCCTCGGCGTCCTCTTCTGGTTGAGGTTCGGCGCTGGGCGCTGCCGGCTCGCCGTCACCGGCGCCGCGAACCGAATCGATCTCTGCCCGTAGGGTCAGGACTACCTGTGCCAGCTCCTTCTCTCTCGTCCACGTGGCTTCGAGCTCTTCGAATTGTTTCTGCTTCTCGACGCGTTCGTTCTTGAGCGCCTCGAGCTGATCGGCGTCGTGGGGATTGCCGGTTTCGGCGTCGCGCTCGATGGCCTTGATCGCCACGTCGAGCTGGATCAGACGCCGGCGGACGTCCTCCAACTGGCCGGGCGTGGAACTCATGCCGACGGCCACCCGGGCGCAGGCGGTATCCAGCAGCGACACGGCCTTACGCGGCAGTTGCATGTCGGAGAGATACTGATTGGACATCGCGACCGCGGCGCACAGGGCATCGTCGAGGATGCGCACCTTGTGGTGGCTCTCGAACTTGTCCTTGGTACCGCGCAGCATGTCGGTACATACGGGCACCGACGGCTCATCCAGGCGGATCACGCCGAAGCGCTGCGCGAATGGCGGGTCCTTCTCGATGTACTTCTTGTGCTCGGCGTAGGTGGTCGCCGCGACAGTACGCAGCTCACCGCGGGCCAAGGCTGGCTTGAGCAGGTTGGCGGCGTCGTTGCCCCCCCCGCCGCCGATCAGCGTATGGGCCTCGTCGATAAACAGGATGATCGGCTTGCCGGCGGCATTGCTGGCCCCGACCTCCTTGATGACCTGCTTGAGGCGCCGCTCGAACTCGCCCTTGACCGACGCCCCGGCGCTCAACAGGCCGACGTCGAGCGTCAGCAGCGTGACCCCCTGCAGGACCGGCGGCACGTCGCCGGCGACCATCCGCGTCGCCAGTCCCTCGGCAATGGCGGTCTTGCCCGTGCCCGGTTCGCCGAGAATCAGCGGATTGTTCTGGAAGCGGCGCATGAGAATATCGATGCATTGCCGAATCTCGCGCTCGCGCCCGATGACCGGATCGACTTTGCCATCACGAGCCTTGGCGGTCAGGTCGTAGGTGAACTGGGCCAGGGCCTCGCCGGCGCCAGCCATGCCAGGCGCGGCGGCTCCGGGCGCGCCAGGCGCTTGCGCCCCGACGGCCTCGTTCTCGTTGGAGGCCCCGGTGATGTCCAGGAACTTGGTCTTCAGATCGTTGGTGTTGATCTTGTTGAGTTCGTCCGTGTAGTCGGTGAAGTACGCGCGATTGGGCGTGCGCAGCAGCGACAGGATCAATGCCCCGGACCGGATCCGCGGCTGCGACAACTCCAGCGACGAGATCTGCCAGCCATCTCCCAGAAAATCGGCCAAAAATGGCGAGAATTGTGGGCGCCCGCTGTTGCCGACCTTCAACTCATCGAGGTAGCGGTTGATGGCCTGCCGCAGCTTCGATACGTCGAGCTTGAAGTGGTCGCAGACGCACATCAGGTCGGTGCTACCCATATCCAGCAGCGGAGCCAACAGATGCTCGACGGTGATTTCATAGTGTGTCCGGCTGATGCAGTGGCCGGCCGCGGCCTCCAGCGCGCGCGTGCAGATGTTGTTTAGTTGCTGCCGCAAGAGCTTCATATCAACGTTAGCCATGATCCTCACTCCGCTCCGGCCACCTTGTGGGCCGATTCCAACTCAGCCAAATTACCCAGGCCGTGGTCAACCGCCACGGTGCCAATCACTTGCCAAGCCGACGGATCAGTCTTCGCCCGAGGCCTTACTGAAGACGATGGGTTGATCTTCCATCGGCTGGGATTTGAGCCAACTGGTCCAGGCCAGGCGCCCCAGCATACCCTCGGCCCCGACCGGTGTCTCGGGCACTTCGTCGCCCCGCAGAATCACCTCCAGGTCAAATTCCAGCGGATCACTACAATAAAATTTGGCTACGTCGCGCAGTTCGGCGGCCTCGTCACCCGGTGGGAGAAACCGCACATAGTGATCGAAACCGACCGGCCCCAGACTGATCCGGAACTTGCCACTCCGATCGAAGATGCTTTCGCCAAGCAGGAAATCCTCCCCGAGGGTGCAATTAAACTGTCCAAAGCGATTGCGGTCCGATTCCTGGATCGGTAACCAGCGCCCGATGCACTGTTTGATCTCAAAAGGCACATTCTGGAAATAGTCGCTCAGCACACCCGCCAGACCGGCCGCCGAGCGCGGCCGTTGCGACAACAGGCCCACGTAACGGAATAGGCGAACCGGCGAGACTTTCAGGCCTTCGGCCGTCCGCGCCGTGCCGATCCCGAGAAAACCACGGATCATTTGCGAGATCTGATCATCGCCCTCCGGTGAGAAGGTGATGTAATAGCGGTATTTTTTCCAGACGCGATACAGCAGCGACAATAGCCGATGATGAAAAAGATCCAGGAAAGCGCGGACGCGCTCGTCTTCCTCGGTTTCCGACAGCAGTGCCTCGGTAAAGTGTGTCGCCAGGGGCGAATCACTGCCGTAAAGCCCCAGAAAAGTGGTGGTGATTCGCAGCCGATCCACGCCGTCAGCGGAATCGTCCTGCCAGTCGGCGTTATGCAGATCCGACGCTGGGAACGACAGGCTCAGCGCCGGTCGCAGACGGACCGTCTCACGCCGGGCATTCTGGCACCCCAGCGGAACGGCGTCCGGACAGGCACGTTCGACCAGGTTCAGGAGCTGGAAGAAATCGAACGCGTAAGGGGAGCGCAGAATCCAGCGGACTAGAGGATGGTCTGCTGTCCAAGCCGAGGTAGCCACGAATATACCTCACCATACCGCGTGCCGCGGACGGTCAACTCAGTCAAGGAGTTCATCGAGGCGTAAACCGCAAAAAACTCGTTAAGCACCGACGCGAAGACATACATATCACCCTCACCAGCGAAGTTGTCCTCGTTTATCTCCATGTTGATACTCATACCGCGGACCGGCGAGCCGCGAATCAGCCGCTCGACCGGCTTGGCTTCCAGCGAGACCAGCCCCTCCAACCGTAGAATGTTCTCACGCGCGGCTTTGCGATCATAGAGTGCCTGGTAATTGTACAATTCCAATATGCCCCGCAGGGCCTCAATCGACTGTAGCGACAAGTAATTCAACGACAAGTGTGAGATCAACCGCCAATGCAGACCCTTGCCCAGCGGCGGCCGTAGCGAACGACTGATCGGGGTGATGTTGCGAAAACGGGCAAACTCCGGCGAGGTGGCGGTCGGTACGGATACATCACCCACCTTCAGCCGCGATGCCAGGTTGCGGTTCGATGCCACCAGATCAATCGAGATCGTCTCGGTCGGCGGTACGACGTACTTCTGATCGGCCGACACGAACGAGATGTACGAGTCGGTGCCCTCGCCGACAACGGCGTCATACAAACGTGTCTGATAGAAAATACCGTCGTCAGCCCCACCATGCTGGAAGGCATGCAGGGGTGGATAAACTCGCCGCTTGGCTTCGCCTTGCACCAGGCCGATGACCTTCTCCAAAGAATAGATTTCGTAATGCTCGGGGAGAGAGCCCACCGTACTCGGCCGGATGCGGTATTGCGTACGGCTATGATCGACGCGGATGCCATCCGCCGGATGAGCGAACAGGTTGACGATCGGGGTGCAGAAAAGCCGTAGCGCACTGGTCTCGACGCGGAGCGTATCCTCCGGCCGTCGTGAAAACGGTACCACGAGCTCGAACTTGTCGGTTACCTCCAGGGAAGCCAGCCGTTCGAGTCCGCTGAATTCGACGAACAGGAATTTCCGCGGGCTGGTGAAGTATTCCTGCAACAAGCGATAACCAGGGAAAGAATGAGCCGGATAGGGCAAGAGCGCTTGTTGCGGGCTTAGGCCGCCGGGCTTGATGGTTTTGGCGGATAGACGCAGGCTGCGTTCGGTCTTGGGATCGCGAATCTCGACGTGCCGGGCGTAGTTCATCAACCACAGGTAAAGATTGCCCGCTGAAACGACTTCATCGGCGAGGAAGAAACACAACCGGCGCAGCTTCATACTGTCCAGTGGCACTTTCCCACTGGCGCGCAGGGTGATGCGCAACTGCGCGTCCCGGCCCATCGGCATTTCCAGCTCGGCCCGCGTGACTTCCAACGGGGCCAACTCGACATCGTAGGAAGTACGAAAGCGGCAAGCCGTGCCATCCACGGGGATTGACTCGATCTCCGTGCCGCGCGGCACCTCGATCACGCCGCTGAGTTGCTCGGCAATCGGCGCAAACGCCAGGACGCCGGTGGAGGGCACCGGCCGTAAATAGTGCGGCCAGAGCAGGGCCATGAGCGACTGGAACAGCTCGGGGATTTCGTCATCCAGCTTCTGGCGGACCCGACCGGTCAGGAAAGCCACGCCCTCTAGCAGCCGCTCCACGTCCGGATCAGCCTCGGCCGATTCCAGCATGTGAGCCACGGTCGGGTGAGCCGCGGCGAACTCGCGACCCATCTCGCGCAGAAACGCCAACTCTTCCTGGTAGTACGTGTTGTACATCAGATCCCTGTGTCCAGGTGGCGACCGAACAAAGACTATTCAGATGCGTACTTTAACACGGCCCAGACCGCTTGACCATCAGCGGGCCTCCCGGCCGCTCACCGCTATTTGACCAGCACCCGACCCTCATCGTCGGCATACGTTTCGAAGCGGACCGAGGTGCGGTTGCCCTCGTCCTCGATCACGCCGGAAATCACGAAGCGCAACTCGAGGCCGTCGTCGCGGTGCGGGCGGTGCTGAACACGCACGTTGCGCAGACGCGGCTCGTGCCGCTCGATGGTACTGCGAATGGCTCCTTCAAAGCCAGCCACGGATTCGGGCATGCGGCTGCGCACCTCGGTCATGTGCGGCAGGCCATAGTTCGGATCGATCAGGCAGTTGCCCTGGCAGGTGTTCAACAAAAGCTGCAAATTGCGCTGGATGGAATTCTGGATCTCGGCGGTGGAAACATGCAGTTGCCGCTGTCCGGCCGGACCGGGATCCCGAAGGCGTTCCAGTAAGGTACGCTGCGGCGCCATCACACTCTCCCTGACCAGGGCAACCCGCTGGTGGATCGCCCTAATAGCCGGTCACCAGTATGCACTGGTCCCGCCGCCACGTAAAGAAAACAATGCCTTCGCGGCGGGGAGCGTGTATTATTCCACGTTCAGCGTAAGCAAATACTGGTCAATCGCCTGGCGCTGTTGCTGCTCCTTGTGACGGGCCTCCTCGACCGCGGTCCGCAACTCCTCGATTTCCGTTTCCCGGGCCTCGAACTTGACCACCTGCCGCTGGTAGGTGTCCGTCCCTTCCCGAAAAGTCTTCAGATTCTCGCGAATACGCTGCTGGTCCTGGAGGGCCTCTTCCCGCTGCCGCTCGAGCATTTCCCGGCGCTGAGACAAAGTAGACAACTCGGAACGCATCTCGATGATCTTCCGCAGGGCCTGCTCAACGGCGGGCGAAATGTTCTTGGCGCGGAGGTAGAAGCGGATGTCATCCAGCCCCGTGCTGCTCAAGACAATCGATTGATCGCCGATGCGTTCCAGCTTTACCGGGTAGGAGAGCGTCTCGTGAGCGGGCACGGGAACCTTGAAACGCAGCAGGTTACGCGTCTGCTCATAGGATTCAGCCGGCTCGATCAGCTTCCAGTCGGTGTCATAGCGTTGTTCCAGTAGCATCGTGCGGAGCCTATCGGTTTTGTTGTTGATGAGATACTCACGCTGATCGAGGTACTTCTGCCGCCGCCAGAGCACGCCCTTGGCGATCCGCAAACTGATGAGTTGCTCGGGCGTGGGCTGCTGCTTGACGATCACCTCCATCCCCAGATCGAGAGCATAGGAAATCAGGCGTTTCTCACCCGGCTTGAGATCCGGCAGTTTGGCATCGCCCGCGTAAATATCGCCGTCAAAAACAGTTACGGGGCCCTGCATCAGATTCAGGTCGGTGGCGTTGGTCAACTCCAGGCCATTGAGCGGATGCTTGGGATGCGTGGCAGGATTGTAGATGCTGATTTTGTCGCCTGTGATACTATCGTTGACGATTGGTAGCATGGCGGAATGTTGGCGTGGAATAGAGACTGGCGAACGAATGGCGTACTCAAACAGCTCGCCGGCTTCCTGGGCCAGCGCTACCGACTCGACGCCAGCCCCGCTCAAGCTGAGTTCCTCGCGATCCATTTCCATACCTTCAGGTTCAGGAGAGGCCGGTGCCATGGCGACTCCGGCCATGGCTCCCCCACGCCGGCGAGCAACGCCACGCTCTCCCGCCACTCCTTTGCCTGCAAAGTTCATGCCGGCGTCGTAGTCCGGGGGACGCAGTGAGGCGTATAAGTCGAGTTGTTCCAAGGGGCGTTCAATATATATCGGTGTATACAGATCCATGCGAAAGGAAATCGGCCGGCCGGAAACCAATGACAGCCGCACATTGTTCCAGTCCTCCTCGGTCGCGTTCTCGACCGTGGCCCAGCCCTGGAGCATGGGGGCCTCATCCTCGGACAGCAGCAGGCGATAGCTGGTTTTCCAGATGGGTGTTTCCAGTAGATACGCGACACGTACCCGCCGCTGCCCCTGTCCCTCAAAACGCAGCACGACGCTTTTCTTATCCGCGTCGTGTGCCATGGCCAGCGCGGCCAGGGCCTTACGCAACTCGCTGTCCACCTTGGCGTTCGTCAGCCGGATACCCTGCATCTCGGTCAGTACCACGTGTTGCAGGCCGGTTTCGGTCAGGATGGTCAAACGTTCAATCTCCTGGATGATCCTGCCATCCGGGCTGACCTGGGGCTGTTTCTCGACCCCCACGATCACACCTTCCAGGCGGCGCGGGCCGGCGATCTCGACCGGCTCGCCGCGCAACTGGTCCAGGAGCTTCCCCAACGTCGGCTTGCCGGTCAGATCGACGCCAAAGCTGCTGAGCATTTTCTCGATCGGATCCCGCGAGGCATAGCTGACCACACCAATCGTCCCGCCGTCGAAGTCCTGTACGACCATCGACTTGAGAATGTCGTTGATCTGATTGGTACGAAACGATAGCTCAGCGTTGGCGTTATCAGTGAGGCTGGCTTCGCGTTCAAAGTAGCCCACGCCGCTGTTGAACAGTGCCACGCGGGTGACTTCGAGATCGGGATTGTCTTCGGCCGAGGTTACTGGAATACCAATTATCGCCAGAAGCAGAGCAAACACGGTCATAGCTTTCATGATA
>JBDRDH010000236.1:0-5934 GCA_043820985.1 Planctomycetota bacterium | reverse complement strand
AGTGAGTGGAAGTATGCGGACCACCTTGGCGCAAGCCTGTCAAGCACTTGAGAAACACGGTCTGAAGCCCGAGATCAAGGGCAATCCCGACCGCGAAATTCATGGAGTGGCGACGCTGGAGGAAGCCACCGCGGGTGATATCTCGTTCCTCTCCAATCCCAAGTACGAAAAGGTCTTACAGAACACTAAAGCCTCGGTAATTGTGCTCAAGCCGGAGATCGAGGCTCCGGAGCATCTTGACCTGATCCGCGTCGCCGATCCTTACGCCGCCATTACTATTCTGATCGTCGAGTTACACGGCTACCGTCAGCACCGGCCCGTGCGGCGTGAGGCCGGGGCGGCGAACATCGCCCCCAGTGCCACTATTGGTGAAAACGCCATCATTCATCCCGGCGTGACCATCGACGAGGATGTCACTATCGGCGACAACGCGATCATATACCCGGGCTGCTATATCGGCCCGCGCTGCCGCATCGGCGACAAGCTGCTGCTGTTCCCCAATGTCGTGGTCTATGACGACACGATCATTGGCAACCGCGTGACGATTCATGCCGGGACCGTAATTGGTAATGACGGGTTGGGTTACGCGCCGGTCAACGACAAGTGGGTCAAGATACCGCAGATCGGTATTGTCGAGATCGAGGACGACGTCGAGATTGGCTCGAACTGCTCGATCGATCGGGCCACGTTGGGGCGGACAAAGATCGGCGCGGGTACCAAGTTCAGCAACCTGATCGCCATCGGCCACGGATCGCATATCGGCGAAGACTGTATGTTCGTCGCCCAGGTCGGTCTGGCCGGATCGGTCGGCGTCGGCCGGCACGTGACCATGGCCGGACAGGTGGGCGTAGTCGGCCATATCACCATCGGGGACAACGCCACCCTCGGCGCCAAGGCCGGCGTGATCAACAACGTCCCCGCCGGCGAAACCTACCTCGGCCAGCCGGCGATTCCCATCCGCGACAAGAAACGCCAGGTGGCCCACATCATGCGCCTGCCGGAGTTGAGCGAAACCATCAAGCGGCTGGAGAAAGAGGTCGCGGAACTGCGGAAGCGACTGGGGGAGTAGCAACGGGTGGGAACATGTTCGTGATCAGATGACACACTCCAAACCGAAACCACGGTCTGGTATCCCTCAGGTGCGCGGTGGGTGGCCCAGCGCTTTAGCGGTGGGGAACACGAATAGGAGAGTCGCGCACGATGCCCGGAAATCTTCGCCGTCATGACGAGCCGGGGCATATCCACTTCTGGACGATCTCCTGTTTTCGGCGGCTGGGATTTTTTCACGTCGACGCAATGAAAACATCGTCATCGATGCATTACACATGATGCAAGTCAAATTCGGGATATACCTGATTGGTTACGTGGTCATGCCTGAGCACGTCCATGTACTCCTGCTTCCGCAGGCGCGCGGCTGTATGGAACCTCTGCCAATCTCCAGGCTGCTTAACGCCTTCAAGCAGCACGTCGGCTATTATGGTAAAGCATGGCTGCGCGATTACTGGCGCGAGCACGGTAGCCTGTGGTCCGAACCACTCAACCGTTGGGCGCGCGGCGAATTCGGTGACCAACCTCTGTGGAATACGCGCGGGCACGACTTTAACATTGATCGCCAACAAACTCTGATTGAGAAACTCGATTACTGCCATAAGAACCCTGTGACGCGCGAGTTGGTCGACCACCCGGAAGAGTGGGCATGGAGTAGCTATCGGTTCTATGAGATGGATGATGCCAGTATACTACGGCTGGATTGGGATGGTGGTTGGCCGATCGTTTGGTAGATGTCGGCTCACGGGTACGATTCGTGTCCCCCTCTGTTGAAGCAGTGGGCCACCCATTCTACACAATCACTCTATGTTGAGGAGTGATGGTTAATTCAAGTGAGAGATTCGTGTTCCCCACCGCTGAAGCGATGGGCCACCCATTTTTCATAATTACTCAATGATCAGGTCTGATGGTTGATTCGAGTGAGAAATTCGTGTCCCCCACCGCTGAAGCGATGGGCCACCCATCTACCCCTCTTGGGCTGATCGCCGGGGAGGGGGAGTTTCCGTGGCTGGTGGCGCGGGGGGCGCGGGCCGGGGGGCGGAAGGTGGCGGTGGTGGCTCTGCGCGGGGCGGCGGATCCGGGGTTGCGGGCGGTGGCGGACTGGTTCTGCTGGCGGGGCGTGGTGCAGCTCGGACGCTGGATCCGGGCACTCAAGCGGGCCGGCTGCCGCGAGGTGATCATGGCCGGGCGCGTGAGCAAGAGCGATATGTTCGCCGGTCCGCGCTGGCTGCAGTGGTTGCAATACCTGCCCGACCCGACCAGCATACGGGTGTGGTACTTCGGCACGCGCGACAAACGCAACGATTCGCTGCTGGGCGCGGTCGCCGATGAACTGGCCCGACGAGGTCTGACCTTGGTTGATTCGACGAAATATTGCCCCGAGGCCCTGGCCCCCGCCGGCGTGCTGACGCCCGGCGAACCGCCCAAAAGCGTGCTGGACGACGCCGACTTCGCCTGGCCGCTGGCCAAGGAGATCGCCCGGCTGGACATCGGCCAGGCGGTGGTGGTCAAGGAGCGCGAGATCATCGCCGTCGAGGCCATCGAAGGCACCGACCGGTTGATCGCGCGCGCCGGCGAACTGTGCCCGCAAGGCGGCTGGACGCTGGTCAAGGTCGCCAAGCCCGACCAGGACATGCGCTTCGACGTCCCCACCATCGGGGCCAACACTATAGAAAAGCTGCACCAGGCCCGCGCCGCCGGCCTGGTTATCGAAGCCGGAAAGACACTGCTCCTGGAGCGCGAGCAGACCCTGGCCCTGGCGAAGAAGTACCATATAGCACTAATCGGGCGGGCCGAGTCGGCGACTTAGTGATTGCCGCATCCGCCTTCGCCGGATACAGTTTCTGTATCGGATTCGAACCACGGTCACGGCGCGGCCGGGCTGGTCACGACCGTCTGCTTGGGAGGCGCTATCATGGACTTTCGCATTACCAAGGAATACGTCTGGTCCGGAATAATTCCCGATCGTCCCGGTGCAATGGCCGAAAAATTGCAGGCCTTGCACGCTGGCGGCCTGGACCTGGAGTTGATCATTGGTCGCCGCGACTGGTCCGGCAATGGGATGTTGTTCGTCTCACCGCTACGGACGGTCGAGGAGATCGAGGCCGCCGAGAAGGCCGGGCTGGCCATGACAGACAGTTTCCTGGCGTTGCGCATCGAGGGACCTAACGTGCCCGGCGTGGCGGCCAGGATTGCCACCGCCCTGGCCGAGGCCAACCTGAGCCTGCATGCCTACAACGCGGCGGCCCTGGGCGACAAGCACGTGACCATGATCCACCTCGACAGCAAGGAAGAAGTCGACCGGGCCAAGGAAGTGCTGGAGCAGGCCCTTTCGTCTTAGCGGGTCACCACGCGCGCAGTGCCGGACAACATGCCGGGTGACCTGCCGCTCCGGAGTTGGCCCCTTGAGCGGCGCACCGACGCGCGTCACGCGCGGCCGAAGGACCAGTTTGCCAACCAGTGAATACCGCTGGCACTTGACGCGCGATGGCCCGGTTTCCGGAGCAGATCATGTCGAACGATGCACCGCGCCACATCTACCTATTGTCAGACGGCACATGTCGCACGTGTGAGACGGTGGTCAAGGCGGTACTGGTTCAGTTCGAACAGCCCAACATACACCTGATACGCAAAGCCAACGTACGGCGCGCCCAAACCGTCCGGCGGCTCATGCAGCAGGCGGCGCGCGCTGGTGCCCTGGTGTTTTATACGCTGGTGTCCGAGGAGCCGCGTAAGGCCATAGAGGACGCCGCCCGCGAGTATATGGTGCCGGCGGTGGATCTGCTGGCACCGGTCATGGTCAGCCTCTATGACCTGTTCAAGAGCGCGCCGCGGGCGAAACCGGGGATATTGTATAAATCCAACAAGGCGCATTACGACCGCATCGACGCGGTGGAATACACCCTACACCACGATGACGGTGTCGGTGTGCAGGAGCTTGACCAGGCGGACGTGGTATTGGTGGGGGTTTCGCGGTCGTCGAAGAGCACGACCTGTTTTTACCTGGCGTACCGGGGTATCCGCGCGGCCAACGTGCCGCTGTTCGCCGACAGCCCGCCGCCGGCGGAGTTGCTGCGGATCGATCCCCGGCGCGTGATTGGCATGGCGGTTAATCCGCACCGTTTGCTGACGGTCCGTGAGACACGGCTGCGGGGTTGGGGAATGGGACTGGATGAGGAGTACGCCAGCAAGGCCACGATCGCGCGCGAACTGCGCGCGGCCAACGAGCAGATGGTTAAATACGGCTGGCGTAGAATTGATGTTTCATACAAGGCCATCGAGGAGATCGCCCGGGAAGTGCGGCAATTGCTGGCTGATGCGGGTATCAACTTCGACTGAAACCAATCTATTGGCCCGCATCGACTGGTTGTCAACTATGACAAGGTGCTCTCATGCTCAAACTGGGTCTGCTGATATGTATGCTGCTGATCGTGTTAGTGGGTCTGCCACGTTTTGCCACCGGCGGCGATCGCGTCACCGGGCGGGCCTTCGCCACCCGGTCGGAAGTCATTGCCCGTTACGGCCTGGCGGCGACCAGCCAGCCGCTGGCCACGCAAGTTGCCCTGGATATCCTTAAAAAAGGCGGCTCCGCGGTTGACGCGGCCATCGCGGCCAACGCCACGCTGGGATTGATGGAACCCACCAGTTGTGGCATCGGTGGCGATCTGTTCGCGATAGTCTGGGACGCCAGGACACGGCGGCTCTACGGGCTCAACGCCAGTGGGCGCTCGCCACGGGGCCTGACCCGCGCATATTTCCTGGAGAATGGGCACGAGCGGATCCCCAAGTTTGGTCCCCTGCCGATCAGCGTACCCGGGTGCGTTGACGGCTGGTTCGCACTGCACCAACGCTTCGGCAAACTGCCGATGGCGGAAGTGCTCGGACCGACTATCAAGTACGCCCGCGCGGGCTTCCCGGTCTCAGAGTTAATCGCGTACTACTGGGACCGTGGCGGCAACTTTCTGAAAGATTATCCTGGTTTCGCGGCGACATTTCTGCCCAGCGGCCGCGCCCCGCGCAAGGGCGAGATCTTCCGGAATCCGGCGCTGGCCGATACGCTTGAAAAGATCGGCGCCGCGGGTCGCGATGTGTTCTATCGCGGCGAACTGGCCGACGTGATGGACGCCTTTTGTCGCGCGAATGGCTGCTTTCTGCGCAAACCGGATTTTGAGACACACACCTCGACGTGGGTCGATCCGGTCTCGACCAATTACCGTGGCTATGACGTCTGGGAACTGCCGCCCAACGGTCAGGGTATCGCCGCCCTGCAGATACTGAACCTGATCGAGTCGTACAATATCGCCAGCTTAGGTCACAACACCGCCGAGTACCTGCATTTGCTGGTCGAAGCCAAGAAAATCGCCTACGAGGATCGCGCCCGTTATTACGCCGACCCGGATTTCGCGCGCGTCCCGATCGAGACACTGATTTCCAAGAGTTATGCCGCCAAGCGGGCGGTGCTGCTGGATCCGGAGCGGGCTGCGCGGCGCTATCCGGCGAGCGAGTTGGATTGGCAGCGGATCGAAGCAAAGCTACGCGACAGCGACACGATTTACCTCACCGTCGCCGATAAGGACCGCAACATGATCTCGCTCATTCAGAGCAACTTTCGCGGCTTCGGCTCGGGTTTGTGCCCGGACGGCCTGGGCTTCTGCTTCCAGGATCGCGGCGAGTTGTTCACACTCGAGGAAGACCACCCCAACACCTACGAGCCCGGCAAGCGTCCCTTCCACACCATCATCCCCGCCTTCGTCACCAAGGACGGGCAACCCTGGCTCAGCTTCGGCGTGATGGGCGGCGACATGCAGCCCCAGGGCCATGTGCAGATCATCTGCAACCTGATCGATTTCGGCATGAACGTCCAGGAAGCCGGCGACGCCGCCCGCT
>JBDRDH010000235.1:0-24910 GCA_043820985.1 Planctomycetota bacterium | reverse complement strand
CGAGCAGATCATCGCCCTGTTTGACAAGCGTGAAGAACTCGCCAAGCAGGCCGAGGAGTGGTTGAACGCCGCCGCGCTGGCCAAGCAGCGCCTGCCCCGCTGGCAAGCACTGCAAGAACTCCTCCAGCACGCCGACGGGATGCCGGTCGCCGAGGAGGTCAAGCCGCAGGTCGCTGCCATCGTCGAGCAGCGCTCCCTGCTGAGCGGAACCGATCCGGCGCCGCCGTTGTGCAAGAGCCTCACTGCTGCCCTGCGCACCGCGCTGACGACCGTCAGCAACGAATGCACGGCGGTCTTCGACGCGCAGAACAAAGCCCTGACCGGATCGGAGGTTTGGCAGAAGCTCGACACGGACAAGCGGGCGGCGATCCTCGCGGCCTGCGGCCTCACCTCGCTGCCGAAGGTCAAGGTCGCCGCGGAGGACGAACTGCTCGCGTCGCTGCGGCGCGATAGCATCGCGGATTGGAAGACACTAGTCGATGCGTTGCCGCAGCGCTTCAACAACGCTCTGCTCGCCGCTGCCCAGGCGCTCGAACCCAAGGCCGTGAGGGTTATGCTGCCGTCGGCCACGATCAGGAACACCGCAGAGATGGAAGCGTGGCTCGGCCAGGCGCGGGGCGAGATCAGTGCCAAGCTCAAGCAAGGCCCGGTGGTCATCTAGTAAGCACAGAGGGTACGGCGTAATGCCCGCACTGCACGAGAAACTTCGCCAGCGGCTCGAAAAGACCGTGATCGCGGCGCGGGACATCGCCGAGGAGGCGGCGCGGGAAGCGCTGGAGCGGCTGGCCGTCGATCAGCCCAGACTTTTTGAGCATATGACGCCCGACGAGCGCGTGCTGCGCAACAAGCTCCGGGCCAAGGCCCGCCAGCTTGGCGACCGCCGCGACTCTGGCAGCAAACAGGCTATCGACCATCTGGTCACCGAGTGTGCCTACGAGCATTGGCACCGGATGCTGTTCGCCCGCTTCCTCGCCGAGAACCACCTGCTTATCCACGAGGAGATGGGCGTTCCGGTCAGCCTCGAAGAATGCGAGGAGCTGGCCAAGGAGGAGGGCACCGACGGCTGGACGCTGGCGGCCCGGTTTGCCGCGCGGATGCTGCCGCAGATCTTCCGGCCGGACGACCCCGCGCTGGCCGTCACGCTCGCGCCGGAATCCAACCGGGCGTTGGAGATGCAGCTCGACACGCTGTCGCCGGATGTGTTCACCGCCGACGACAGCCTCGGCTGGGTCTACCAGTTCTGGCAGACCAAACGCAAAGATGAGGTCAACGCATCGGGCGACAAGATCGGCGCGGATGAGCTGCCCGCCGTCACGCAACTTTTCACCGAACACTACATGGTGCTGTTCTTGCTGCACAACACGCTCGGTGCGTGGTGGGCGGGGAAGAGACTAACCGCAGAGGACGCGGAGGACGCAGAGACGGAAGTAGAGCTCAGAAAAAAGCTGTCACTACCGGGTGTCGAATGGGAGTACCTCCGGTTCGTGCGGGATGATTCGGCGACTGAAACAACTCCTTCTGATTCTACCTCCGCGTCCTCTGTGCCCTCTGTGGTGAAATCTGCTTGGCGGCCGGCTGCGGGGACATTCCCCGGCTGGCCCAAGACCGCCGCGGAACTCAAGGTCCTCGATCCATGCTGCGGGTCGGGCCATTTCCTCGTGGCTGCGTTTGACTTGATGGTGCGCATCCGCATGAAAGAAGAAAGTCTGTCGCCAACCGACGCCTGCGCCGCCGTTCTGCGCGACAACATCTTCGGCCTTGAGATCGACCAACGCTGCACACAGATCGCGGCGTTCGCGCTAGCCCTCCAAGCCTGGAAGCTCCCGAACGCTGGCGCATATCGAGAACTGCCTGTCTTGCATATCGCCTGCTCAGGCATGTCTGTTGGTGGAAGGAAGGAGGAGTGGCTCTCTCTAGCCAATGGTGATAACCGGCTCAAGAATGGGATGGAGCGGCTCTACGAGTCGTTTCGGCAGGCCCCAACACTCGGCTCGCTTGTCGATCCGCGTAGGTTGTTTGCGTACACGGATGGCACGAGCGACGAATTGCCGCTGGGGGACGCGTTTACGGAACTGCGACCGCTGCTCGAAGAAGCCCTGGCCCGCGAGAGTGTAAAGAGCGATCCCGCACGAAGCGAAGCGGCCGTCGCCGCCGCCGGCATGGTCAAGGCCGCCGAACTGCTCGCCGGCGAATACTCGCTGGTCATCACCAACGTGCCGTATCTGGGGCGCGGGAAGCAGCACGACGTGCTCAAGGAGCACCTGGAGAAGCACTACAAGCACGGCAAGGCCGACCTGGCCACGGCCTTCGTTCTCCGCTGCCTGGAGTTCTGCGCCGCCGATGGCTCCACCGCCCTGGTCACCCCCCAGAACTGGCTCTTCCTCACCACCTACAAGAAGCTCCGCACGGCGTTGCTGAAACAGCGGACGTGGCAGATGGTGGCCCGGCTGGGACCGGGCGCCTTTGAGACCATCGGTGGGCACGTCGTCAACGTCGCCTTGATCGCCGTCTCGGCCAGGCACCCCGCGCCTGATGCACTCATGGCCGGCATCGACGTTTCCTCCGCCCGCGAGCCTGATGAAAAGGCCGCCTTGCTGCGGGACCTCCCCGTCGCTCCGCCGGGCCTTCCCCCCGCGGCGGGGGAGATCCGCCCCACGGAGGGACTGGTCTCCGCCCAGGAGCGGATGGCTCCCGCCAAGGAGCGAGCGGCTCCCGCCGAGGAGCGGACGACTCGCTCCAGGGAGCGGATGATCCGCTCCCCGGCGGCGGAAGCCCCCCGGAAGGCGGGAAAAGCCCCCGGACGGCCCGGAAACGACGTTTCGTCGCCACAGGACGGCCCCGCTGAGCCCGAGGAGGCCCAATCGCCCCCAACCGCTCCCCTACCCAAGGGCCAAATCATCTCCGTCCCACAGGTGGAGCAGCTCAAGAACCCGGATCATCGCATTCTCTTCCACCTCGGGAATCGGCTTGCTTTGCTGCAGGATTGCGCGACCGCCTTGGCTGGCATCAATACGGGTGACTATCCCCGATGGGGTCGCAACTGGTGGGAGCTTTCCGAATTGGGGCGCGATTGGGTTCTTCAACAGAGTACGACTGTTGAATCACGATCCTACGCGGGGCTGACACAAGCGTTTCGATGGTGTGGTGGCAGTGGTGAGTACTTGGAGTACATCGAAGCACTCGATGGTCGATTAGGTGGTTCATGGAAGCGCGGCATCGACGTCTGGGGCCGTAGCGGTGTCGCAGTCACTCAAATGAGCTCGTTGCCAACAGCGATTTACGCTGGCACCGCGTTCGATAGTAACACCTGCGCTATAGTTCCCAGACGCGAAGAACACACACCGGCAGTCCTGAGCTTCTGCGAATCAAACGGGTTCGAGGCGGCGGTGCGCCAGCTCGATCCAAAGATGAACATCACGAATGCGACTATTGGTAAGGTCCCCTTCGACCTCGCGCACTGGCAGAAGGTCGCGGCGGAGAAGTACCCCGACGGTCTGCCGGAGCCGGAGAGTGACGACCCGACGCAGTGGCTCTTCCACGGCCGGCCGGAGGCGTCCACCTCGGCGCTCCAGGTGGCTGTTGCGCGACTGCTGGGCTACCGCTGGCCGGCCGAACTCGACGAGGAGATGCGCCTGAGCGTCAGGGCGCGGGAGCTGGTTCAGCGGTGTGAGGAGTTGCTGCGGTTCGCCGACGACGACGGCATCGTGTGCATCCCGGCTGTTCGCGGTGAACAGACGGCGGCGGATCGGGTGAGAGCCGTCCTGGCTGCCGCGTATTCCACCGGCGGGGACGCCGGCGCCACATGGTCGCCCGCCAAACAGGAGGAGTTACTCACCGCGCTCGATTGCGGCGGAAAGAGCATCGGAGAGTGGCTGGGCGACGGTTTCTTCGAGCAACACTACAAACTCTTCCACCACCGCCCGTTCATCTGGCACATCTGGGACGGGCGCAAGAACGACGGCTTCGGGGCCCTGGTCAACTATCACATGCTCGACGCCAAGCTGCTCGATCGGCTCATCTACACCTATCTGGGCGACTGGATCAAGCGGCAAGAGCAGGCCGTCGCACAGAACGAGTCCGGCGCCGACGCCCGGCTATTGGCAGCCCAGCAGCTTCAAGAGAAACTCAAGCTGATCGCCGAGGGCGAGCCGCCGTATGACATCTTCGTCCGCTGGAAGCCCATCGAAGAGCAGGCCATCGGCTGGAACCCCGATCTAAACGACGGAGTGCGGATGAACATCCGCCCCTTCATGGCGGCGAACATCCTGCGCAAGAATCCCAACATCAAGTGGGGCAAGGATCGCGGAAAGGAGCCGCAGCGCCCGCAAGATCAGTACCCGTGGTTCTGGAAGAATGGCGAATTCACGGGCGACCGCGTAAACGATGTCCACCTGACCAACGCCGAGAAGCGCGCCGCGCGTGAGAAAGTAGGTGTTGCATAACGGCATCTGCGACTGCGACGAGGCCGTCTGGCGCGTTCATTTTGGGACGGAATAATGTACATAGAGCTGTTGTTTCGGCAGAAAACTCGGTTTCAACAAATGTTGAAACTGGCTGTTTTGGTGAAATATGGTAGGCTTTGGCAGCGTTTTCACTAAAAAGCCTTGTTTCAACGCGCGTTGAAAGGGTCCGAAATGGTGAAAGATCAGGACATCGAGAAAGCGGCGGCTGAGGCACTACTCACTTGTCTCGGCGAAATTCCGTTCGTGCATGTCGAGCGGATGCCGCCGGAGGGTCAATGCGAGGAGCCCGACGTGCTCGTCCGCGTGGTAGCGACCGACAGCGAACATCTCGTGGTGGGCGAGGTGAAAGGGAACGGGCAACCGCGGCTGGCACGAGAGGCCATCAACCAGTTGCTGCGCTACCAGGAATCCTAC
Organism: Planctomycetota bacterium; assembly: GCA_043820985.1. Taxonomy (GTDB): domain Bacteria; phylum Planctomycetota; class Phycisphaerae; order UBA1845; family Fen-1342; genus JAAYXS01. Next base: position 20,033 of record JBDRDH010000235.1, on the reverse strand, counting down.
CCCGGCGCGTACGGCGTGTTCATTGCGCCTTACGTTTCGCCGCGGGCCGCGGAGTTGTGCGAGCAGGCGGGCGTGGGCTTCGTAGATCTGGCCGGCAATTGCCGGTTGTCCTTCGGTCAGGTATTCATTCAGAAAACCGGCGAGAAAAACCGCTTTGCCCGGAAGCGTGATCTGGGTTCACTGTATTCGCCCAAGGGCAGCCGGGTGTTGCGAGTGCTGCTCAACGACCTGCAACGGTCATGGAAGGTGCAGGACCTGGCCGGCGAGGCCAACGTGAGCATCGGTCAGACATCAAACGTCAAGAAGCTGCTGAGCGATCGCGAATGGATCCGCGCGGAGCGTGAGGGCATTCGGTTGACCGAGCCGGAGGCTTTGCTGGCCGAATGGGCGGAAAACCAGAGGCGCCGCCGGGATCGCAAGTTTTCCTGCTATTCACTGGCACCGGTGCACGAAGCGGAGCACAGGCTGGCTCAGTGCTGCGCAGCGTTGGGGGAGAGATATGCCTTGACCAGTTTCTCGGCGTCGCTGCGGTATGCGCCAATGGTACGCAGTCAGCGAGTCGCCGCCTATGTGACAGGGAACATAGAGGAGATCATGCCCGCGGCGGGGCTGAAGCAGGTCACCAGCGGAGCGAATGTCACGCTCATCACGCCGCAGGATGATGGTGTGTTCTATGGCACCCGCGATATTGACGGGTTGACCGTCGTCTCACCGCTACAGGCGTACCTCGACCTGGTGGATGTGGCCGGTCGCGGTAATGAGGCGGCGGAGGCCATTCTTGATATGGAGATCCGCAGGCAATGGCAACGCGACGAGACTATGACGCGGAGGCAGTAGCAGCGGCCAACTCGGTGATTTTGGAGCTGACGCGGCTACTGGGCGAGTACCGCCAGCACATTGTGCTGGTCGGAGGTTGGGTGCCGGAGTTGCTCCTGCCGTCGGCGGAACCGAAGCATGTGGGAAGCCTGGACGTGGACCTTGCCCTTGATCACCGGGAGTTGAGCGAAGCCGGGTACGCAACGATCCGGGAGCTTCTTCTTGGCCGTGGGTACGAGCAGGATCCGCAGCGGCAGCCGTTCATCTTCCATCGCCGGGTAATTGTGGGCGAGCGACAGATTGTAGTCGAGGTAGACTTGCTCGCTGGCGAATACGAGGGGACAGACAGAAGGCACCGCACACAGAAGGTTCAGGATGTCAGGCCCAGGAAAGCACGCGGCTGTGACCTGGCCCTGGATATGGCCGTCGAGGTTGAACTCAAGGGTACACTCCCTGGCGGCGCGAAGGACACGGCTACCATCCGCGTGGCGTCGATCATCCCGTTCGTCGTGATGAAGGGTATGGCGCTGGTTGATCGGCTCAAGGAAAAGGATGCCTACGATATTTACTTTTGCGTGAAGCAATACCCCGGAGGTGCTGATGGCCTGGCCGACGAGTTTCGCCCGCACATCACGCATGGTCTCGTAAGAGAAGGACTGCGAAACATCGCAGGGAAGTTCGAGTCGCCGCGCGGGTACGGGCCTACTGCGGTGGCGGATTTCCTGGAGATCACCGACGTAGAGGAGCGCGAGCGGATTTGCCGGGATGCTCATGAGCAGATCAACGCTCTCCTCCACGGCCTGGAAATCGAGGGGGCAGGGTAGTGAATCCCGAGGGCAAGCCTGAGCTCGGTGCGACGTTCTTCTCTGCCTTGGTGGAGTCGTTGGCCAAGGCGTCGGACTACAACCGTGACGACATGGTGGCTCCGGCGGTCGTGCTGTGGACGGACAAGGATCGCCAATGGGAGCCGCTGGCCGACCGGCTGCGCGCAGCCCTGCCGCACTTACTGACACTCGGTGATTACGACCCGGCCAGCAAGGCCGGCCCAGCGATCTGGCTGCGCTGTATGATCGGTCGCACGCTCCCGGAAACGGACTGGTCGGAAGAGACGACGCCGATCCTGTACCTCCCCGGCGTCAGCCGGCAGGAGCTACGGGGGGTCGAGGACTGCCCGGCGCATCTTCAACCGCTGGCGGCGCTGCAATACCTCGGCGTGTTCTGGACGCAGGTTAACGCCAAGGACTGGACGATTCTGGCGTTCCTGCAAACGGCCAAGGGCGGGCTGGGCCTCGATGTCGCCCGCGACGCCGCGACGCAAGACGCGATGAGGCGGGCGCTGCCGATGCTGGCCGACACGCTCGTCTCCGAGCTGTCGCTCAAGCGGCTGGAAGCCGAGGACTTCAACGCGCTGGTCGCCCCGGACGCCGTGCGGAGCCTGCTCAAGTGGCTCAACGATCCCAAGGCCACGCGCGACGGTTTCGGCGCCGGGGAGTGGGAGGCGTTTCGTAGCCGATGTAAGAGCGAGTACGACTTCGACCCGCAGACCGACGGCGAGATCGTCGGGGCCGAGCAGCTCGGCTCGCGGCAGGGCAACTGGCGCACGGTGTGGGATCGGTTCGCTGAAGCGCCCAAGCGATATCCCCACATCCCCGACCACCTGCGCATGGCCAACCCGCCGGATCCGGACACCCTGTTCTGTGATGCGTCCTGTTGGCCGCAGGACAACGACCGGCTGGAAACCGAACTGCGCGCGGCGCTGGAGACACTGCCGAATCTCGCGCCGCACGAAGCAGCATCCGCGATCACCAAGCTGGAGGAAACCCACGGCCAGCGCCGCGCGTGGGTGTGGGCCGAGCTCGGCCAGGCCGCGCTGGCGATCGCCCTGGAGCATCTGGCCGTCATGGCGCAGGTGTGCCAGGACGCGCTCGGTGGGGCCACGCTTGAAGCGTTCGCCGAAGCGTATGTGTCTTCGGGCTGGAAAGCCGACGCGGCCCTGCTCGACGCCCTGGCCAGCGTTCAGCATTCTCATCGCGCTTCTGATGACGCCCAGGCCGTGCAGGCGGCGGTCGCCGCCGTGTACCAGCCGTGGCTCGCAGCCGGCGCGGCGCGGTTCCAGGAGCTGGCGGCGGACACACCGCGCCTGTGCGCGGATGTCGGGCAGCACGCCCAGGCGCTGTCGGACGCCAAGGACGGCTGCTGCGTCCTCTTTGCCGACGGCTTGCGGTTCGATGTGGCCCAGAAGCTCAAGGCCGTCATGGATGACAAGGGCTGGCAGGTGGAGGCCCACTGGCGCTGGGTGGCCCTGCCCCCCGTCACGCCGACGGCCAAGCCCGCCGTGTCGCCCGTGGCCGACCTGCTCGGCGCGGATAGCGCCGGCGAGGACTTCCGCCCGGCGGTCAAGGAGACGGGGAAGCTGTTGACTATCGACCTGTTTAGACAACTTCTCGGTGAGCGCGGATTCGATGTGCTACGCGGTGACGATACCGGGAATGTCAACAAGCGGGCGTGGACCGAGGCGGGCAGCATCGACAGCCACGGCCACAAGGAAGGCTGGAAGCTGGCGTGGCGGATCGGCGAAGAGCTGCGGGCGCTGGTGGATCGGATTCGCGCTTTGCTGGAGGCGGGCTGGGAGCAGGTGCGGATCGTGACCGATCACGGCTGGCTGCTGCTGCCCGGCGGGATGCCGAAGGTGGACATGCCGAGCTACCTGGCCGAGGCGCGCTGGGGCCGCTGCGCCGTGTTGAAGAGCGGCTCGTCCGTCAAGGTGCCGACCATGATGTGGCACTGGTCGCCGGATGTGCGTATTGCGCTGGCGCCGGGCATCTCGTGCTTCAAGGCCGGGTTGGACTACGCCCACGGCAGCCTGAGCGTTCAGGAGTGCCTGATCCCGGAGTTCATCGTCCGGGCGGGTAAAGCGGCGCAGCCACAGGCCTCGATCCAGTCCATCAAGTGGGTCGGCTTGCGCTGCCGCGTGCAGGTTGACGGTGTGACGCCCGGCCTCCGGGCGGACATCCGCACAAAGCCCGCCAACCCGGAAACCTCGATAGTGCCGGAGAAAAAGGCCAAGGCGGTGGGTAAGGACGGCTCGGTGGCATTGTTTGTCGAGGATGATTCCCTGGAAGGAACGGCGGCGGCGGTGGTGCTGGTGACGACCGACGGCCGGACGATTGTGAAGCAGTCCACGATGGTGGGCGGATGAGGATGGATGATGGAGCTTGACGCACTCGATAAGTTATCGGCCAGGGCTTTTGACGGGTTCATCGTGCGTAAGGATCTGGTGCGGCAGTTCAAGGGGCAGTACCCCGTTCCCACCTATGTCTGCGAGTTCCTGCTCGGTCGCTACTGCGCCAGCATCGACCCGACGGAGATCGCGGAGGGGTTGCAGATCGTCTCGCGCCAGCTTTCGGCTCGTGCCGTCCGGGCCGGAGAAGAGGAGCTGTTCAAGTCACGGTCGCGCGAGCAGGGCTCGGTGAAGATCATCGACCTTGTCAAGGGCCGACTCGACGCCAAGACCGACTCCTACCTGGCCGAACTACCGAGCCTGACATTGAAGGACGCCCGCATCTCGTCGGAGCTTGTGCACGAACATGAGCGTATGCTCACCGGCGGTTTCTATGCCGAGGTCACGCTAGTCTACGACGCGGCCATCGCCCAGGAGAAAGGCGGCAGGCCGTTCGGCGTCGAGGCGATCCGCCCCATCCAGTTGTCCAAGCGGGAAGTGTTGGACTCGCTCGGGCGTGGTCGTGAGCTGTTCACGACCGCGGAGTGGAAGAAGTTTCTGATCCGCAGCATCGGTCTAGAGCCGGAGGCCCTCTCAGAGCGCACGCAGAACATCGTGCTGCTCCGCATGGTGCCATTCGTCGAGCGCAACTACAACATGGTCGAGCTGGGCCCGCGCGGCACGGGCAAAAGCCACATTTTCCAGCAGATTTCACCCTACTCGCATCTCGTGTCTGGTGGAAAAACATCAGTTCCGCGCATGTTCGTGAACAACGCCACCGGACAGCGCGGGCTGGTGTGCCAGTACGATGTCGTCTGCTTTGACGAGATCGCCGGTGTGTCCTTCGACCAGAAGGATGGCGTCAACATCATGCAGGGCTACATGGAGTCGGGCGAGTTCAGCCGGGGCAAGGAGAGCATCCGCGCCGACGGCGGGATCGTCATGGTGGGCAACTTCGACGTGGATGTCGCCCATCAGCAGCGGATCGGCCACCTGTTCGGCCCCTTGCCGCCGGAGATGCGCGACCGCACCGCCCTGATGGACCGCATCCATGCCTACCTGCCGGGCTGGGACATCCCGAAGGTGTCGAAGGAGCTGTTCACCGATCACTTTGGCCTGGTCAGCGACTTCCTCGCCGAGTGCTGGAATCGGCTGCGTACCCAGAGCCGGGTCTCCGTGCTTCAAGACCGCGTGTTCTTTGGCGGAGCCCTGAGCGGTCGGGATACGACAGGCGCGCAGAAGACGATCAGCGGCTTGCTCAAACTGCTCTACCCCGATGCGGAAGCGCCCGTGGCCGAGGAGGATTTGGAGTGGGCCGTGCGGTTGGCGCTGGAGTGCCGTCGCCGGGTCAAGGAGCAGCAGAAGCGGATCGGGTCAGCCGAGTTCCGCAACACGCATTTCAGCTACCAAATGGGACCCGACGGCGTGGAGAAGTTTGTGGTCACGCCGGAACTCCAGAGCGAGGACAGCATCGGCACCGATCCGCTTCCGCCGGGTCAGATGTGGGCCATCAGTCCGGGCGGCATGGACGAGAATCCCGGGCTGTACCGCATTGATGTCACCGCGGGGCCGGGGTCGGGCATGAAGATCCTCAACCAGCCCACGCCCAAGCCGTTCAAGGAGAGCATGAACTACGGCGTGCAGAACCTCTACGCCCGCGCCAAGGAGCTGGTGGGCGACCGCGATCCGCGCGCGCACGAGTTCACCGTGCAGCTGCGTGCCTTTGACGCCTCCCGCACGGGCACAGCGGTGGGCCTCCCCGCTCTGTTGGCCCTGTGCGGTTCGCTGTTAGAGAAGAGCATGAAGGGCGGGCTGATTGCCGTGGGCGGTCTCAACCTCGGCGGCACCATTGAGCAGGTCTACAACGCCGTGGGTGTGGCCGAACTCGCCATCGACAAGGGAGCGACAGTGCTGCTGATGCCCGTATCTTCCCGGCGGCAGTTGTTCGAGCTTCCCGACGACATGGCGACCAAAATTGATGTGCAGTTCTACTCGGATGCGCGGGAGGCACTTATCAAGGCGCTGTGCGAGTAGCAACCGAGCACACGGCGTCGAATGCTCCAGGGATGGCGAAGAATTGAGCAAAGATCAGGAAGGCGCAGCTACTGGTGGGCAGTTCCCCGAACGCATATCCGATACACGAGTACGCTACGTGAATATACCCAGGCCCACGGTCTTGGCCGTAGAAAGAGCTCGCCCGGGCAAGTTCCAGCGCTATTACAGTGGCTGGTGATGTGCGGCGGTTGCGGCCAGCGAATGGCCGCCGCATATCACTTGCCTGACAGATCAAGAGATCGCGCCATGGTCAGCTGGTGGTGCGCGGCGTTTCCGCCGTCCTCCACGATCAACTCCTCAAGCCGCAGATAGATCTCTCGTAGGCGACAAGCGGTTCGGTTGCCGATCGCCGTGAAGCCGTGGATCAGCACGCTGTGGTTGCGGGCGGTCAACTCCTTGATGCCGGTCTTGTCTAGGTGCAGCAACTTCTCACTGAACGGGTCGCCGAGCTGCTTCAGCAGCCGGGCGACGTGCTCGCGGCTGGCTTGCAGATTGCGCTGCCGGTTCAAAGTCAGTTGCGCATTCCCGGAGCCGCTCTGCAGCTTCTTCCGCAGGGCCTGCACGGCGGGGTGGTCCGGCGGCAGGTTGCCAGAATCGAGCCCATGGTCGAACAACCGCACCTGTCCCAGTAACTCCAGCACACGGTACGCTCTGAGAATCGCGTCTTCGTACTGCTGATCGCGCAGCCGGCGCTCACCGTTGGCCAACAGATCGACCACTAGCTGGCGGAGCCGGCGGGCCTTCTTGTCGGGTTCGTCCGGCAGCGGTTGGGCCAGCTCCTCAACCCAGGCGCGCACGTCCGCACTCGGCCACAGATTCCGCCACTCAGCCGGTGTCTCCGCCGTCGACAGCTTTACCTCGTTAGCCAGCGCGTAATCAAGCCGATCCCACGCGGCGTAGAATTCGACCGCCGGTCGCAGCACGTTCGCCGCCTGTAACAGGTCGCCCGGCCACAGCGCGACAAATGGATGGGCTGGTTCCGGCAAAAGATCCAGCGCCGCGGCGAAGTCTCCGCGCACCGTGAAGTGGCGGACCTGGTCCAGTTGCTTGCGCGCGCTGACCATGGCGGTCCGGACCTCACCGACCACCTCGGTTCCTGGAACGACCAGGCCCTGTGCGTCGCGCTGGGCACTGGAGATGTAGCGAATCTGCGGCAGGTCATGGCGCACCGCCGCCAACACCAGCGCGGCGCTCATTGCCTTGGTGCCACGTGTAAAGTCTACGAGGATGCCCGCGCGGGAGAATCCTTCCGTCCGAAGCTGCCCGATGGTGCGGTCGAAGTGCGCAAAGCAGGCGTCAGCATCATTTTCGTCGCCGCTGGCCGGCAGTGGGTGGATCTCGATCGACACGTCCGCCAGCTCGGCGCGGAGTTGCTGTGCAAACGGTGTAGTGATCTGCGACGGCAGCAAAACCGCCTTCCGCCACTCACCCTTGCGAAGCGACTTCGTCAGCGGCACCAGCAGCGTGGCGCGCAGATTCTCCACGTCGCCGGTCCCGACTGTCAGCACCAAAACAGAGTTGGAGCTATCGGCCATTGTTTATCTCCTTGAGCATGCTGCGCACGGCGGTCAGCGGTATCCAAATGCAGGCATTTCGTGGCGTCGTGTCAAACGCAACAGCGCCAGTGCGGCCAAGTCTCGATCCCTTCTTAAACAGGGTGGGAAGTCAAACCTCGATCTGGTCGAGTCGATGGAAGACGCGGTGATGGCGTCTCGATCCCTTCTTAAACAGGGTGGGAAGTCAAACGCTTACAAATCTTCGGCTTGCTCATTTCTTCGCCTTCGAGTCTCGATCCCTTCTTAAACAGGGTGGGAAGTCAAACATTCTTCATCGCCCGCGAGCGCTTGCACTGGTTCCTGACGGGTCTCGATCCCTTCTTAAACAGGGTGGGAAGTCAAACACTCGAAGCGCCGATCCGCCAATGGTACGAACAGCAGAGTCTCGATCCCTTCTTAAACAGGGTGGGAAGTCAAACCAAAGACAAGTTTGCGGTATTCCAGGGCACCGACGAGAAGATCGAGTCTCGATCCCTTCTTAAACAGGGTGGGAAGTCAAACGACAGTGCTGGCAATCAAAGAGAAGAAACACGGTAAGGTCTCGATCCCTTCTTAAACAGGGTGGGAAGTCAAACATTACGCTCGGCAGTCGCTAGTTTCTGCCTGAGTTCGGGTCTCGATCCCTTCTTAAACAGGGTGGGAAGTCAAACGCGCCTGTGTCAATGGTCAGGGTGGTCGGTAAGACGGTCACGTCTCGATCCCTTCTTAAACAGGGTGGGAAGTCAAACCTAAAAGCGGCGCTGGGGGTCGGTGAGGAGTTCATCGGTCTCGATCCCTTCTTAAACAGGGTGGGAAGTCAAACGATGAATAGGCCCCGTGCTCCCAAACGGCAGCAGCCCAGGATGTCTCGATCCCTTCTTAAACAGGGTGGGAAGTCAAACCGTGGCTCGATGACGAGGCACGGGATCACCAGATAATGGGTCTCGATCCCTTCTTAAACAGGGTGGGAAGTCAAACCAGTTGCCGGCCGACGCAAGGGACAAAACGACAGCCGCAACGTCTCGATCCCTTCTTAAACAGGGTGGGAAGTCAAACGCTAGACGCTAGCGGCACTCTCGGGCAGGGCTATATGGGGTCTCGATCCCTTCTTAAACAGGGTGGGAAGTCAAACCCGGGGCGACCACGCCGGCCCTGAACGTTTACGGGATCAAGTCTCGATCCCTTCTTAAACAGGGTGGGAAGTCAAACCGCACCGCGCGTATCCCGTACTCGGCGCTAGAGTTGCGCTGAAGACTACGCTAACCTCCTGTATGATATGCCTTACAAAATCCAAACTGTCAACCACATGAACCAGCGATATCACTCATATTGTCCTATTAATAAAAGGATTACGTTTTTCCGCTAACCACACCCTGTCGGGCAGTCTGTGGCACCTAGCGGATCAGACAATCCAGACAATTTCCTCATCAAATGCCGTACCTTGGCCGCACACAATCGTCTTCTGTCGACAACGATCGCATAGTGGGTAACAGTATACTGAATCGGTGGTTGGATCAATCAATCCCTCAAGCCGTGAAAGCAGGAGGTCGAGATCCGCCGGCTTCACCGGCAACTCGAAGACACTGTACTGCACGCGATTACCGTGGTCATCGAGTAGTCGGGCGATTTTCGCCCGGCGTTTGTCATTACGGACATCATAACAAACCACGTACCACACTGAGTCAGTCCCGGGTAGCGAACCAAGCGGGAGTATCACCGCGGATTAACGTGGCCGCAAAACGTTCGGCCTGCAATTGCAGGTGCCGGCGGTAGGTTTCCCGTTTGCCCGTTATCGAATCGATCCGTCGACGAAGCATAATACGCTGATACTGACGCACAAAACCCTTGAAGGCAGAGCGGCTCAAGTAACAGCCGCCATCACGTTGCTCGAAGTCCGTGGCCGCAAACACGCGGTTGTTCACGAGATGCAGGATGAAACGATCAATCAGGCCCGTGCGAAACGGCTCGGCCAGATCCAGAGCCAGGCTGGGGCGCCCGGATTCGATACCATGGTAGAAACCCAGGCATGGGTCGAAGCCAATCGCCCCTAAAATGGAAGTCAAATCGTTGACGAGGAACGTGTACCCGAGTGACAGCAAGGCGTTTACTGGGTCTCTTGGAGGCCGAGTGGAACGCCGCTCGAACCGCAATTCGTTACGGCACATGCGATCAAAGACACCGAAGTAGATGCGGGCCGCGTTGCCTTCAGTTCCCATCAGTGCGGCTAAATCCGCAACCCGCGCTACGTCCTCAACAATTGCCTGTAGCTCGGCTGCTGCTCCGGTTAGATCTGCTCCGGGGTGATTGCGCGCATAGCGCATTAGCAATGCGCGGGCGTTCACCAGCTTGGCCTGAACGAGACTAAGCGCGTATTCCAGTCGCCGAGCGGCATCCAGGTAGCAGCGGTATTGCTCCATTCGCAGAGCAGCGTTGCGGGCATTGAGGGGTGTCAAGCGTCCCAACATGCGACCGTCTGTAGCAAGCAACACCAACTCGATGCCGGCCTTCATCAGGGCACGCATAGCGGGCTGGGTGATATGCGTGCCCCCGGTCAAACATAGACCATCAAGGCGGATCAATTCCCAGTCGGCCAGGCGCTCATCCTCTTTGTGGACTTCCAGAGTTCGTCCCTTCAGGTGGACTACGGCGCCAGGCTCGGTAACGTATGCGACAGGCATGTGCGATCCTCGATCCTGACAGGGCTCTACTGGAGGAATCCGTGGCTCAACTTTTCTTAGATCGACAGTTACCGGGAATACCTCCAATCTCGACCAAAGCCTGTGGATCGAAGGGCAGATCAGAGTCCGGTTCCAGGCAGCCCCACGCTGCGCTAACACCGGTCACACAACCCCAGTGAGGCAAAGTCGCTATGCACTTGTCAAAGATCACGGTCCGCCGTGTTCAACCCGCGAGCGGCACCAGGCCGATCTTGGCCCAACCGAGCGCGCGCCCGGCGGCCAGTGTGCGGGTCGAACCGGTCCTGTCCGGCCGGCCGCCACGGCGCGCGACCGTGACGCACTCCACATGACTGAAGCGGCCAAGCCGGACGAGAGCCTCGTGCGGCCCCAGGTGCTCCAATTCAGCCGCCAGGCGGTGGCCGGCGTCCGCCAAGCGGGGGAATCGTTCGATCTCCCCCTGCAACCGCGGGCGGTAGAACTCGTTGCAGGCCGCCAGCAACGCCTCCGCCGTGATCGGTCCGGCCACGCAGTGGGAAAAACGCCAGTTGCGCAGGTCGGGGGTTGAGCGGGCGGCGAGCCGGTCATCGATCACCAGACGGCCGGTGGCGGCGATGTCCTCGCCATCCAGCCAGCAGTAGGTCATGTCGTAGTACATGCGGACGCCATCCGCGGCCCGATCGTCCGCATACCCGCGCGGCTTGTGGATCATGGTGGCGTACACGCTGTTGCTCATTTCACAGAGCTGGGCGTCACCGACCCGCACAGCCCGGAACGGATCGGCGCGGATGTCGTGGCGCACGCGGAGCGCGCTGCGGCGCGCCCGGCGGTCGAATTGCGGCTGGCCTACCTCCGTGTCGTAGCCGAGCACGACGGCTTCGAAGTCGGCGCTGCCGCGCGTTTCGTCAATCGCTTCCAGCTCGACTGGGCCACGATATTCGGCGGCCATCTTGCTGATCCAGGCGGTACGCAGCGCCCCTTTGATGCTGGAGCCCGGGAGGTACGCCGCGCCGGTGGTCTGATCGCGGGTCATGACGTTGATGATCAGCTGGGAGCGGTCTGATTCGAGGCCCTTCCGGTAGGCGTCAAATACCTCCTGGCCACAGGGTACCGACCAGCGCGCGTCGCGCGCCAGGTCCGCGTGGGCGCGGATGAACTTGCGCAGGTAGAACAAGGCCTTCTGGTCGGCGGCCTGCATGAACTGACGGCGCTGTTCGGCGCTGAGCCGGCCGAGTAGGCGCGACAGGTCGAGGGCATAGAGCGTATGCTCGGCGTCATCACCCACACCGTCGCAGTGAACGACGTACTCGAGTGGATCGATCTCCTCGCCGCTGCCGACGTGGACAGGCGAGAGCATGGTAACGGTCAGGCGGTAGGCTGGCACGGGAGCGCCTCCTCGGTCAGTCGTAGCGGTAAAGTGAGCGTGTAGCCGTAGGTGACCACCTCGGTCCGCGTGGGGTGCACGTCGTGGACCATACGGCCAAGGATGGGGTGCGGCTCGGCGGCATGGAACACCGCGCCGCGGGCTAGGAATATGACCGGTCGCTTGAAAACCCCGGCCTGGTCGGCGCTGGTGTCGTGCGCCCAGGGTCCGCCCAGCTTGCCGTGGCGGACGTCGATGTTCCAGTAACCGGCGACCGGATTCTCAGCGGCCGGCACGCAGGTGCCGAGCGTCATGACGGCATTGGGCTGTGACACATCAAGTAGTTCGATTGGCGCGACGGCATCGACTGTCAGGCGGCCCTTACCGGTGCCCGCGTCACGACCGTAACCGCCTTCGAGCGCCCAGGTAAAGAGCTGCTCGACCCGTCGCGCTTCCAACGAGGTACGGACCCAGACGTCATACGGGCAACCACCGTGCGGGGGATAGAGCGACTCCTCGAAGAAGAGGCCGCCGGGTTCACGGGGACGGTCGGCCAAGCGGTCGATGGTGTTGTGCGCGACCGTCGCCGGGATCGGCAGCAGCGGCTCCGGGCTGCCGGCCGCCAGTTGGGCCTGGGCAACCGCGGCCGCATCGCACGCAGCCGCGACCTGCTCCCAGCTCTGAGCCGGCAGCCAGGCGTGGCGGGAGACGGTGCGGATACGATCGTGCGCGGTGACTGGTTCGGTCCCCGCCGTGGCAAGCTCGGCGAAAAGTTTGTCGTAGCTTTCGCTGGCCGGCGGTGGCAGAACCGGGGCGGGCACGTAGCCCGCCGGTAGCGGGTCGCTGATCACCAGGGGCGGATCCGGGCCGTCCATTTGGGCGAGCAGTTCAGTCAGCGCGTCAGCGCCTTCGTGGTAGACAATACCCCAGCACAGGTGGCCGAAGAGCGTATCGGCTCCCAGCGGGGTGCCGAGCGGCGAGCGCAACGTCAGGCGGACACACAGTGTGGTCATCCGGTGCGCGCCTCCGTGGCATCGAAGATCCGGGGCAGCTCGATCGGCTGGCCGGACTCGTCCCGCAGCTCGACGAAGCGGACCTGCCCACAACCACGGCTGCCACACGAGCCCAGGCAGTCGGCCTGCACCAGGGCGAGGGCCAACAGCACGACACGGTCGAAGTTCGCCTCGTCCGCCGCGCCGCCATCGCCGACATCGAGAATGCGATAGACGAGCTCGAAACTGAAGCGTACGCCGGGCACCACGCGCTCCATCGGCCGGGGATTCGCCATGGAGGTCAAACGGTTGATGCTGTTCTCGTGCTTGACCTCGGTGATGACGGACTCGCCGGCGCTGAACTTCCGCTTCCACTCGTCGGTGAGGAAGGCATCCCGAACGACTAGGCGCGTCGGGCCGGTCACCCGCTCGCGCTGGGCGGAGATGCCGAACACACGGGCGGTCTTGGCGTGCTCGAGCGGATGGGTGGGTTCACCGTCGGGCGGCACCTCGCCGAGATACCACTCAGCAAGCGAGCGCATGCGGCCCTTCAGCGACGAGCCGGGGATATATGGCATCTCGTCGGCCGGGTTGCGGATGATCGGGTTGTCAAGGCCGCTGATCTCCATGGTGTCCTGACTGGCACCGATCCGCAGTCCGGTGACGACCTCGATCTGCCCACTGACGCGCCGCAGTCTCAGCAGTTTCCAGTTTCTGTCTTCGCCGGTCATCACTTGCCCACCTTTCCGTGGCCGTAGAGGAAGCCGACCACCGCTTCAAAATGCTGCACGAACGCGCGGAAGTGCTCCGCGGTCTGGACTTTCCTCACGCCATTGTCGATAAAATCGTGGAACTCCTTGGGAATTTTGCTATCCCGCCCACCGCGCCAGGCATAGCTGGCCTTGCTGCGCAGGGTTTTGAACATGGGCAGGATCTTGGTTTCGTAGTCCGCCCCACGCTCCAGGCGGCGGTAAAGATCCTTCACGTCGCCGAAGAATCGCCGTAACTGGCTGGATTTCAGGGCATATCGCCCGCGGGCTTCGGGCATCATTTCAGCCTGCTGCTCGGCCAGTCCGTCCAGTAGCTCCGCCAGTGGTTTCTGCGGGTTGAATAACGGCTCGCCGCCTGGAGTTGGGGTCCGGCCGGATCCCGGCGGACGACGGCCTTCACTCTGATAACTGGTCATTCGCTAACCTCCTCGATTGCGGTAAAGCGCATACGTGGCTGCCAATTTGAGAACATCCGGAGACATTGAAGTTCGTAGCTCCACCGGGAGCAGCGAGCGCAGCTGATCTACGTCGCCGCGCGCCCCGGCGGCATCGTGCGGAATGCGTTGCTCTAGGTTGCGGTGAATATCGTATGCCAAGTGGCTGCGCCACTTGAACTCATTTTCCAGATCCGCCAGCCGCACCGTGGTGGGCGAGAGCACCTCGCCCGCTTGGTGTCGCTGCTCCGCGTGTTGCGCCTGTCGAACACGAGCGGCACTGCGTGCGTACTGCAATAACCGGTACACAAAGGCCGTGTTGAGGGCGAGCTGGCTGCGATTGTCGCCGGAGCCGATGCGGGCATCCAGCCACTGACCGACCTCCAGACCGCGGCGGTATTCGTCCCACGTATGGACGGCACCGAAAATCCCAATCCGGTTGCGTCCGGCGTCCTTGGCGGATGTCAGCATCGTCTCGGCCGCAGTTGCCAAGGCGGAAATCGGCATGCGGGCATGCCCGAGGGCGATACCGGCAGACAGCGTAGCGTCAGGGTGACCGGTGGTCAGGCGCGTGAACCAATCGTGCAGGTCCCGCGCCAGATCGAGCATCACCGGCCATGGTCCGACCAGCATCAGGTCATCGCCGCCGGAGAAGACCGTGTAGACCAGACGGAATGGACCCGCAGCGTCGGACAAGCGCGCGCCGAGGTAGTCCTTGAAGAAGAAGTCCAGCTGGCGGCTAAGCGTGGCGATGCGGCCGAAGGACACTTGGTCACGGAAGCCGTGGCTGAGGAGCATGCCCAAGCGGTCAGCATCGGCCTTGAGACACGCGATACCCGCAAACCCCTCGAAACCCGGATTGTGTGACTTGGGCCGGCGGGCCAGGTACGAGAGACGCCCGAACGTCGCCAGCTGCCCGGCCTGGAGAGGTTCCTCCTCGTCCTCGTCACCGGTTGCCTCCTCCCTGGCGACCCGCTGGCGGGTCAGTGTCTCCACGTCGGCGGGCTGCAGCCGCGGAATGTAGTTGGCCCGCGAGCGAACCGGGATCCAGCTGGTGCCGGATGCCGCGACGGACAGCCGGAAGAAGTCGGCCGCAGCAGCGATCGACGCGCGATCAGGCTCATCGGCGAACAGCTGGAGCTGATAGTCGAACACGTTGACGGGCTCGGGCAGCAGACCGCGCGGCGGGGCGTGCGACCACAGTCCCACGAAGTGCGCGTCCGGCAGTTTGGCACCGAGCTTCTTGTCGCGCTCCAGGTCGCGCTCCTGGCGCTGCTGCGTGTGCTCGTACCTGTGCGGTTGCCGGTCCTCTGCCCAACCCTGTTCACTCACCAGCCAGGCGGCCAGCTTGCGCCGCTTGGCGGTCTCAGCGGCTCGCTGTAACCGCCAGTAGAGAGTCCGGAACCGGGCCCCGAGGAAGGCCCGGCCCGGCACACACACCCCGTCGTCGATGTTCAAGGTCAGCCGTCCACCGAACTGCCCCAGGACCCACTCGTCGATTGATCGCCGGGTCTGTGTGATGGCCGCGCGAGCGTCCTCCGTAGCCGGCAGCAGCAGAACGAAACGGCCGCCCGCGTCCAGCACGCGGTTGAACGAGGGAAGGCCCGCGGCACTCAGGAGCTTTAGCGTGGCGGCGTGCGTCAGCATGGACAGAAAGAATGAGCGGGCGCGGTAAGTGCACGCGAGACCCTTGCGGCTCTCCGCCGGGCGCTCGAGCAGGTATGCCTGGATTCCGCTGAGATCGCCGGAAACCAGGAGGAACTTCGACGTGTCCCGGTCCATGATCGCCGCCTCAGTCAACGTACCCGCCTGGCTGTGGAAGCGGTACAGGGTGGCGGCGAGCGCAGCTACCAGCGTGCTGTGATCGTGCAGGCTGACGTCCGGCACCGCGTCAATCGTCGAGGCGGGCACGCGCGCCAATAGTTGGTGGGACAACGTGGTCAACGCGTCGGCGACGCGGCCGAGCGGAACGTCCTGCCACTGTGCGATTCGCCGCAGTAACTGATCGGCCACTGCAGCATAGTCCGTCTCGAGACTTCGAGGTTCATCGACCTTCTCCGGGAAAAGCGAATCGTCGGGTTGCAGCTCCCGCGGCGGCAGCGCGGCGGCAGTAGGCACGGGCGCGCGGCCGAGTTGCAGGGAGTCGAATATGCTGCGCAGGGGGACTTTGCGGAAGCTGACGCTCTCTTCCGCGCGCTCGCGGCGGTCGTGCCCGCTGGCGAGCCGGTCGGCTTCCGCCACGAGGTAGTCTTGTTCTTCAGAAGGCCGGTGGTGGTTGCTGGCCAGCGCGGTGATGCGGCTTTTCTCCAGCTCAGCCGGGAGCCAGCCCAGCTGCTGTTCGAGCACATCGTTGGTCCAGAGCACGTGCTGGTGGGAGTGGCCTCCGTCGTCGCGACGCGGGCAGAGCATTTCCGCCATGCGTTGACCTTGCGCCGAAAGCGGCGTCCGAGCCCGCTGAAAAAGCTTGCCCCAATCGTGCAACAGACCCGCTAGCCCGACTTCGATGACATCTTTCATCCTGTCACCACCTCACACGAAATCCGCCCGAAGCCAAAGCTGGTAGCTTTACCCAGGTGACAGACACTGGCAGCCTGCAACCACGCGAGCAGCTCTGGATCCGAGCATTCGTAAATGACGTGTCCCACAACGCCGTCCAACCGCATGTCCGCGCCCTGGCGCTGGGAGTGTCGGCTGATGGAGTACAGCTCAACATGCTGGTCAACCCGTGTTGCTTTCTCCGCCACCGCGATGACCGGCCCAATGTCGGCAGGGAGCTGCGTGGGATCACCATAGAAATTTGTGAGGATGCGGAGACGCCGGATGGCTCCCCGCAATATCGCTGAGAGATCAGGGTTACAGTTGAGCATGCCGTTGGTGCGCAGGCGCAAGGGTGTCAGAAAGGTCAGCTTAAGTAGCCCATGCGATCGAATGTCATGTCCAAGGGTGATCTCCCGGCATTCAGGCTCTTGCAGAGATTCACCATGTGGGTTCGCGTAGATGGAGTTCTGGTTGTCGTCCACCCCCTCGACCACAAACGGGACTCGGTTTGACCCAAGTCCACGCCGGCCCATCTCCATCACGGCGAATACCGCATAGGGGTAGAAGGAAACCGCCGGACCTAAAAGGCGAATCCCGAAGGAATATCGCGCGCCGGGCGTCACCGAAATCGCGTCCTTCGTTTTGACACGGAGCACCATAGGTTGGGGCACGTAAGGGTACTTCCGCATGAAATCTCGCAGCGGTGGTGGTACGCCCTCAAACAGCTGCGGGAAAGCACAGTGGCTGCGTAACAGGCACACTTCACACTGGCGGTGCTTGACCACGCAGACGGTACGTTTCAACGCGTATCCGAACGCACCGCGCAGCGTGGTCCCGCGATAGGCCGGAAGTCTTCCCTCCTCCTCAAACCGCACCCGAAAGTTCAGGTCGGTGTACTTCAACACTAGATGCCTCCCCTTGGCGGGAACTTAAGCACCGCGCTGTAAGAGCTGCCGCCCGAAACACCCCCGCGCTGTCGCAATGGGGCGCGCTGCTCGCGAGCGTTGCAGCGAACAGCCCGCTGTCGCCCTCCGAGCGGCCAGCTCCGGCCAGCGACATCGGAATCCCATCTTGAACAGTGCCCATCAAACCTCAGCCATCTTTCAAGAGCCTCATAGCGATTTATCATACTTGATGCTGGCTGGCTGGAGGCCTGCGTCTGCTCACCCGGCTCTGTAGCCAATCGTGGACACCCTGATCCGGCCGTGGATTTCATCCGCGAATCACCACTCCACTGGCAGCCACGAATTGTTGATTGGGATCGCGGTTGCACGTGTTGTACAGAATCGAATCTGTATCGGCACCACAGTTTAAGGCTGGCAGTCGGGCAGTGGTGTGCGTCCCCCCTCCCCACAACAGCCAGTGGGCAGAAGAGATTTAGTCCGACATTTAGAAATCGCGCCGTATTGTCCGCAGCCAACTGGTTGTTGGTTATGACCTTCACATCCCGCCTCACAGAAAGGCCTCCTAGGCATTATGCCAGGCACGGTGCCAAACGTCTAGCCTGACGGCGGATCGCCGAGAGGTCCCCAGTCGGGAGGTGGTGTCACCCCCAGTGTCCACCGATCCCACTGCAACCAAAGAGCATCCCCTACCAACGGTAGCCTGTGGGGGGTATGGTCCGGGTTTGGTCCGGGGCTACGCGCGTGCGCGCGAGGGGGCATTATTTGAATCCCACTTATGACAGGTTCGCAGGCAGTCTGGTACTGAGATGAAGACATTCAGGTTACGCCGTGCTAGGTCAGTACTCACCTCACTGTTTGTGAATGTCGCGGAAGCATGCGTGACCTGGAACGCCGCGGGTGCAAGCTGGAGTAGCATCCGATTGGCCAAACCCTGACGAATGCTCTAAATCAGCCTGAATCCCCTACCCGGGTCTTCTGGGACTCGTTCTGCCCGGCGCGTCGATTCTTGGTCCATTATCGCCGCGCCAACGTAAGCTTCTTGGCACGCATGGCCGCCAAGTGATCAACGGAGCAGCCTAAAACTGGAGGTCGCCGCCTATAGGGTTTCAGCACCTTTAGCAGAATACTCAGTACTCCGACGGGAGCATCACCCGCGCACTCATGGTCTCCAGTCTGCCTGATCACGGCCCCCTGGATCTGGCGCAACTGTTCAATACGTGCAGTAAACGCCCGCTTGGATCCACAAAGGAGTGCCCAGCCGATTCGTTTTCCCTCCGAACATACATATCCGTCCCTACAAATGATCGCGTCCAGCCGATCTTCCTCTCCGACGAAGGCTTGCCGATGCACGGAGACACGCGTGGACCGGGTTGGCGGGACTGGCCACCCGTCGTGGAGGTTGCGAATCCGGTAGATGTGCTCCTTCGCGTGGGACTTCAAATCGATCACGGTAGATCCTCCTGTAGGTTAAGCTCACCTGTGGGTTTGCCAATGGTTTGCCAGTTATGGCCTGCATTCGACTGCGTCGAGGTGCGTCCGCATGCGTCCGGAAGTGACTCACCGAAAGTCCGTTGGTCGGTCGTTCGCTGTCGGTAAATCCCCACCAAGTGCATGTGAACAAAGGATTTGCTGCGTTGCTCTGCGCTGGGATGCGCCCCTGTGCGGCGTGAGATTCTTAACGCGCCCGGCAGGATTCGAACCTGCGACCTACGGATTAGAAGTCCGTTGCTCTATCCAGCTGAGCTACGGGCGCAAACGCAGAGAATATCATGCTTTATAAGCATACTCGCCAGCCGATTCGGACAGCGGCGTGCTCGCCAGCGGATTCATAATCCGCATGCATCAATACAACTCAGCGTACCTGGAAGCATACGGACGCCAGTGTGCTTTGGCAATAAATCCCCCTTAATCAGAGCATACCGCCCACAATTGGGCATGATGACGCTCGCCACTCTCGGCATCATTGAACGATCCAACCTCCCTCAGCGGCCAATAACGATAACATAGATCCATATATCTGGATATTCTCAGCACAAGGAAACCTGTTCAAACCTCACAGACTGGGCAAAAAATCCTTGAACTTACAACTCATGACAGTATATCCTGGAAGATGAGTAAGGAATCCGTATCGAAATGTGGGCACATGAAACCCATATCTCGGCCTCATAATGAGTTGTATAGAGTTCTGGGATACCGGCAAGCCGCTAATGCGCGGATGCTCCCAAGATCCGCCAGTTGCAAGTCAGGTGGTCTTACCGGTGATTTTGAGTAGGGTAGGCACATCTGAAAGGAGCCATGATGAATCGAAAACTATGTTGCTTGGGCGCTGTGCTCTTGTGTGCGGCTTTAGTCGCGCAAGCGGGCGATGGAGTACGGCAGATTAACAACAGTTCGTCGCCCATGATGCTCAGAGCCGCGGACCTGCCGAATACGGGCAACACCGCGGCGATGACGTCGTCGCGCGTCACCAGCGAGTGCCCGGCTGGCGAGACCATCTTCAGCCAGCCAGCGCTAGGCACCGGCACCGCCGCCAACAGTGATCTCGAAGGCGGCTACAAGATCTGGGACAACTACAGCACCTATACCGCGATCGAGGACATCCACTGGTGGAGCATCGGGGCGTACTATAGTGCCGGTTGGTATCAGTGCGCGCCGCCCAGCCCCGACACCTTCCTGATCGAGTTCTGGAACGACAATGGTTCGGGCATGCCCGACACCACCATGCCGGTG
>JBDRDH010000234.1:0-3843 GCA_043820985.1 Planctomycetota bacterium | reverse complement strand
CGCGCTTGATCAGGTCGTTGCTCATCGCGGCCAGGAGCAGGGCTTTGCCGCCCGAGGCCTTATCCCTCGCTGGCGCTTCGGGCTCTGATGGAGACCCGCTCGCTGGCGCTCGGGGCTCGGATTTGGCGCTTGCTTGCGCTGAGTCGAATTCCGGACCAAATTCCGGGGACACCATACTTAATTATTGAAGTAATGGGGATTAGTACATTTATGCGTCACGGCATGCCCGCGCTGACGCTTGGGCATGGCACCCAGCACCGGACGCTTCAATTCCGATCGGCTAATAGATCATATAAAACCTGACGCCGGGCGGTGTGCTCGGTTGGCGTGGTGGCTTGCAGGTAACGGATCGCCGCACGCTGTCGATCTTGTGCCTCCTTCGACGCGTTCGGCGTTGTGGCGGCGATCATGGTCGCTAGTTGCTCATCCGTGAGGTCCGCCGGCGTATCGAAGCCGGCACGGGCACTATCCAGTAGCGATATGGCCTCGTCCGGGCTCCAGGACTCCAGCTCTTGTGGCGGACTACACGCCCCCGGGGCAAACAGCCGTAAAACATCCGGGATATTAGCCTTGGTGATTGGCATGAATTCCCGCTTAAAAGTGGCGGTGGCCCGGTCAAAGCTCACGCGCACACCAGCCATCCAGGTCAGCCGGAACGGTTCTGAGACTACGTTAGTATCCGCGCCCTCGAACCGGACCCGATAGCGTCCGGGCAGCAACCATTTTAATAACAGCTTTTGACCAACCGGCCGGGCGGCCACGCGCATCCATGGCTGGTCGGTCGCGGGCGGGTCAGGTCGCTCCCATTCGATGATGACCCGGCCGCCGGCCCCCGTATCCGCCGGCCGCGACACCGCAACCTCGATGGCGGGGACGTAGTAGACCAGGGCACTCTTCTGCCCACTTGTGAATGTGAGCTGTTCGGGCTCGGTCCACAACGTGCCGGTGCAATATTTCAGGCGATATTCGCCCGCGACCAGATCGGTGGCATACGTACCCTGCTTGAGCTCGCGCATGCCGGTCCAGCGCCAATGAGCCGGTTGCGAAGTCGACTTGCTGGCGTCGGTTTGATCCTCAAGCCAGATCTCCGCCCACCGGGACGGGCCGGCGTATGTCCGCGAATTGATTTCAAGCCGGGCCACGCCGAACGAAAAAGTTCTGGTCTCATTCTGCTCCAGGGTGAAGTTTTCTGGCAATGTCTGGCTGCCATTCACGTGGAACGTCAGGCGATAGTCGCCGGGCGCGAGCCGCAGCGTGCATTCGCCCGCCGTCAGTTCGGATTTAGCCACTTTGCGCCAAGCACGTGTGTCAGGTTTTTGTCGCCCGCGTTTACGTTCGACCCATACCAGTCCCTCAGCCGGCCCATTGAGCCCCTGCGCGCTGATTTTAAGCGTGCACGACTTTTCGGGATTCTCGGCGGCATAAGCCGCGCCGATCAATCCCAGCGTCAACAGCAGCACGACGCCGGCTTGAGTTGGATTTGAGCTACAACCACGGTTCATCAACTGGCTCCTGACGGCCGATGTGAGGCTGCTGCCCGGGCAGTATTTACCTTTGGCACCCAATATTTAAGGCATAGTCCAGCAGTCATATCCGGAACGTTTCGGGTAAGGTCAAGCCACATAATAGCCCTAATTGGGATGGAGTGTGAATTGGTCGGGGTGTATGGTCCTATAAGATGAATGCCCGTGGCGACGAAATATCATGCCAAAGCCGGTCCGGATTCATCTTCATGCGGCCCGGATCTTACGTTAAACTACAATTACGTAAAGGCACGTCGGGTGTCTTCACAACATGCGCTGGGATGAGGTACTAAGGATGCGTATTTCGAAAATTGCGGTATGTCTTTTTGTTATTGTTGTAGCGGTATCGGCCACTGCTCAGGAAACACTCGACTGGCCGACGGGGGAATTTCAACCCTACTCTCTTGACAGCGGCACGCTGGCCAATCCAGGCACGCTGGAGGCGGTGGTTAGTTCGCATGTGATCCACGTCGAGGACGCCGTCTGGCTGCGGCTCTACTTCGAGCAGGTCAAGCTGCCCGCTGGTAGCTTCGTCAGGATGACCTCTACTTTTGACAATGAGGTGCAGGAGCTCGACGCCGCCGGCCTGGCGATGTGGCACAACACCTCGGCCTACTTCAACGGCGACACTGTCATTCTTGACATCGTGGCCGGCCCGGGCACAACGGATATCCAGATAGTTCTGGAGCGCGTCGCGACGCAGATCGTCGCGGGCGGCCTGCGGGGTCCTTGTGCGGATGACGACTGCGGTATTTGTGGTTCGGACAATCGCGTATTGTCGAACGAGAACTGGTCTGGCCGGCTGATGCCGGTCGGTTGTACGGGATCAATTATTGACACCGAGAGTTGCGTGGTTTCCGCCGGCCACTGTGCCGCGGGCAACTACGACGATGTGATTCAATTCAACGTGCCGGCGTCCTCGTCAAACTGCTATCCCTACAATCCGCCGGCAGCCGACCAGTTCCCAATCACCAGCCATTTGTATCTAAGTAACGGCGTCGGAGCGGACTGGTCAGTAATGACCACCGGGACCAACAACTACGGCGAGAAGCCCTACGACCGGTATGGCGAATTCCGCCCGATCGCGACCACCCTGGGCAGCTCGGGCAACGCCGTCGCGGTCTGGGGCTTTGGCGTGGACAACGGTGATCCGACGCGCAGCCAGGACCAGCAAACCAGCGGAGGTGTGATTGGTACGCGCTACAGCACGTACTACACCTACACCGTGGACGTGACGTACGGCAACTCCGGCTCGGCCCTGATCCGTAACGACGAGATCATCGGCATTGTCACGCACTGCTCGTTCAACTGCGCCAACATCGCCACGCGCGTGGATCTCTCGGCCTTCGAAACCGCGCGCGAACAGCTTTGCGGTGGTGGCGGTGGTTACTGCGCGGCCAGTTCCTCATCCACCAGCTACGAATACATCAGCAACGTTACCTTGGGTGATATCGATCACGACAGTGGCGCCAGCAGCTATTCCGATTTCACAGCTTACTCGACCGAAGTAATTCGCGGGCAGGGCCACGCCTTCTCGCTAACCATTGGCACGCCTTACAGCAGTGACATCGGCGGCCTCTGGATCGACTGGAACCAGGACGAGGATTTCTCCGACAGCAGTGAAACCATCACCACGGCCTGGACCGGGAATGGTCCTTACACCACGACGGTCAACGTGCCCTCCTGGGCCACGCTGGGCGAAACGCGCTTGCGGGTACGGATCCAGGACGGGAACTATGACGACACGCTCAGCCCCTGTGGCACGACCAGCTACGGCGAGGTCGAGGACTATACCGTCATCGTGACCGAAGACCAGGTCATGTATACGCTGACCACCCTGACCTCCGGCCAGGGTGACATTTTGCTCAATCCACCAGGTCCTTCGTATCCCAGCGGCACTAACGTACAGGTTACGGCCGACGCGGATCCCGGCTGGCACTTTGATCACTGGGAGATTGATCTATCGGGCAGCACCAATCCCACTTACATCTACATGAACGGCAATAAAACTGTCCGGGCCGTGTTCTATGAAGATATCGCGGACTGCAACGGTAACGGCATTGATGACGCCGTGGACCTGGCCAACTGCGATGGCAGCCCGTGGTGCAGCGATTGCAACAACAATGGCGTCCTCGATGTATGTGATATCGCCGGCGGCAGTGCCGACTGTCAGCCGGACGGCATCCCCGACGAGTGCCAACTCGGCGTAAACGACTGCAACGAGAACGGCGTCCCGGACGACTGCGATATCCTGATGGGCGCGCCGGACTGCCAGCCGGACGGCATCCCGGACGAATGCCAGCTCGGCGAGAACGACTGC
>JBDRDH010000233.1:0-6032 GCA_043820985.1 Planctomycetota bacterium | reverse complement strand
GCCCGCTTGACCACGCCGCGCTACCACCCGCGAGGCATGCCAGCGGTCTACCACGACCGCGATTGTCTGAGCCCGTCTCGGGACCGTCAAGCCATCAGGTGGCACAACGTATAATCACTACCGATAACTTGACGGACACTCATGGCGCGGGAATATTTATTCATAGCGACTGCGCATATCCGACCGCCTGTACGGGGTTGATCATTGATGTCGTTCGTCGCGGTGCTGGGATGGTCCGCTGCAGGGTGTGGTGGTCCACGTCTTATTTCACTTAGAAGGGGGGTGTGGTGGAGGTGTGTCATGTCTTTGAGATCACAGGTTTGTTTGTTGAGTATCGTGTTTGTATTCATTGGGGGCACTGCGTTGACAACGCATGGGCAGGATCCGGTACGCTATTGCATCATCGAGGGCAGCGCTCTGTTGCAAATTGCGCCCGATGGTGTGGTTACGCGCGTGCCCTTGCACGGCACCTTTGATTTGGCGTTGAGTCAATCGGCCGATCAGTATCTGGTCGAGCAGTTTCGCGGCTTCGCGCCGGGAGGTAACGAAATTATTACCGGGCAGGGGGCTTACGTTCCTGGTCCGCCCCAGCAGATGTCATTGTACGTCATGATCGGCGGGGAACTGGTGCATCTGGACAGTGGGGTGGTCCCCTCGGAGACCTGGATGCCCATGATCAGCATCGATCTTGTCCAGGATCCCATTTCGCCAGATGAGCCCTGGTACGCCTTGCATTTGATCGCCGTTCCAGCCTACCCGCCGTGGTTCTCAACCGATACTTCGTTCCACCAGTCGAACGGTCAATTGATCAGTGACGGGGACGTGCTGACGACCTGCGGCGCGGTGTTGTGGGATAACGATGATCTGACCGAGGAACTCGGCATCATGCCGCCCGTTCCGGACATTGGGTGTGACGCGCTCTATCCGATGGAAATTGACGGACCGCTCTGGTGGGAGGCGTGGTTCTCGGCGGAGGTCGATGTGTTCAGCGAGACGCTCGGCTTGCTCAAACATGGGGATTTCCTGTCCGAGGGCGGCTTTGTCGTGGCGACCAACGAGGAGCTGCTGGAGATGTTCTGGCCGGAACCGCCCCTGTGGGACTATGGGCTCGACGCGATTACCTGGGGCTGGTGGTGCGCTGGCTGGTACTTCTCCACCGAGGCCGACTTCTTCTCCCAGTCGATGGGGCAGTGGGTCGGGCACGGCGACCTGCTGTGCGCGCACGACGGCTGGATCGTCTTCCGCAACAGCGACCTGCTGGCTAACTTCAGTCCCCCGCCGATTCCCTACGATTATGGCCTGGACGCGGTGTATATGTGGCCCAGTGGGCACATGTGGTTCTCGGTCGAGGAGGGCTTTCTGGACGAGAACCACGGCTGGATCAGCGATGGTGATCTGCTCAGCACGGAAGGCTGGGTCATCTACCGGAACCTCCAGATGGTCCGGCGCTTCGAGCCGGTCGAGGATCTCGACAACTTCGGGCTGGACGCCTTGCACGTCGTTCCGGTACAGCGTGGCGATATGAACGGCGATATGCGGGTCAACTCTTATGACATTGATGGTTTCATCCTGGCGCTGGGTAGTCCCGATCTGTACTACGAGATCTATCCGGAACTGAATCCCGACGTAGTCGGCGACTGCAACTACGACGGTGTGTTGAACGCCTACGATATCGACGGGTTCATCGCGCTCATCGGCAGCGGCGGCTAGCCCGATTTCAAGAATACCCCCGGTGTCATGGGGAGGGCGAAGCTCCCGCCGAGCCGCGGCTCGGCGGGAGGATCGCTCTCCCGAGGCATCGGACCTTGATTGAATCTGCCCAGGACGAACTCGATGATGACCGGGCCGAGGCAGCGATTCGCGATACAGCCGCGGATTGTGAAGAGTGTCGTTTACCCGGTTACTCAGAAAGTTCGTGGCGACAGCCAACCACGGAGAAATAGCGATCGCAGGGTGCCGTGCGCATCACGCGCGTCCGCTGATATTGCGGTGCCGGCCCTCCAGGTTCGAAGGTTAGTTCGAGGACCTGCCCGGAAGCTGGTCGATCGCGTGTCGGGGTGACGAATCCAATGCTGGATGTGGCCACGTCACGGATCCAGCCGGCGTGGATTTGCCGGGCATCATCCGTGGCCCAGGAGATACGCCGGGCGGGAACTTGATGACGCGGCTCCGTGCGTCTCTCAGCCTGGTCCCTGGTTGAAGTCATGCGGAGTCCTCCTGGTCGAAACAGCGTTCGATCAAAGCCTCCAGCTTGGCGGTTCCGACACAGATACACGTATCCGCCGCGCCATAATAGATCTTGACTTCGCCACTTTGCTGCTCGAGGATGGCGCCGCAAGTAAAGACAACATTGCCGATATCGCCGACGCGTTCGTAGTACTCTCGTGGCGTCAGGATCGGAATCGCCGCCCGGCCCCGCACCCGGGCCGGATTTTCCAGGTCCAGCATCGCCACACCCAGGCGATAAATCGGCCCAGCGGACGTGTCTTTCACCCCGTGGTAAATCTCCAGCCAGCCCTGCTCGGTCTCAATGGGCGGCGCCGACGCGCCAATGCGGACGCAGTCCCAGTGGTCGGGCCGGATGGTCATGGCCACCTCGGCACCGCCCCAGTGGATCAGGTCGTCCGAGTACGAGATCCAGATGTTGCCGACGCTGCCGACGCTGGGCCGGTCGAAACGCACGTAACGCCCGTTGATCTTCTTGGGGAACAAGGCCGCGTCCTTGTTGACCGGCTCGGAGATCAGGGCAATACGCTCGAAAGTCTTGAAATCGTCTGTTTTGGCCAGGGCCAGCCGCGGCCCATAGTGACTGTAAGCCGTGTACATCACATAGAATGTGTCGTCCATCGGTGTGATCCGGGGATCTTCAATACCGCAAGCCTCGTAGGTGGCGAACGGTTCCTCATTGGCGGGCACCATCACCGGCGCGGGTTCGACGATAAAGCGATAACCATCCTCACTACGCGCCAGCGCAAAGATTGACCGGCCACTCTTATCTTCCACCCGAATCAACAGCAGGTATTCGCCGTTGAATCTGGTCGCGGCGGCGTTGAACACCGTATTGCATTCGAAGGGGATGTCTTCAAGCGTGATAACTGGATTACCTTCCCACCGATGGATGACATCTCTGCCGGTTAACCGTGTCCGGCCGCGGGTGGATCGATCTTCAACCAGGATTCCCATGGATGGCTACCTCCAATTGAGAATAAAGCACCAGGGACATAGCGTGGCCTGCTGGAGCGTGGCATGTGAGCCACCTTTATGTAGTGCCACTATCGCGCAAATAGGCGCTGCTAATTCTTATCGGTCAGTCAGCCGGCCGACTTCATTAGGGAATAACCGGCTCCTGCTGGAAGAAGCGCGACCGCTGGATCTGATGATCAGGTCGCGGCCATGGGAGTGTGCAGCCAACCGTGGATAGTCTGGATCAGCTCCCGTCGATTAATGGGCTTGGTGGCATAATCATCGCAGCCAACCTGGAGGCACTTCTCACGGTCGGATGCCATGGCGTGTGCAGTCAATGCTATGATGGGTTTCGTATAATTTTCGGCACGCAACCGGCGTGTCGCTTCGTAACCATCCATCACGGGCATCTGCATGTCCATCAGGATGATATCGAATGGCTGGGGGCCATTATGTGCCTGCAGGGCGGCGTTCAGGGCCAGTTCGCCGTTGTCTACCACCCGGACATTGGCTCCGGCTTTCTTCAGCACCGTGGTAATCAAACGCTGATTGTCCGGGCCATCCTCGACCAACAGGATATTGCAATCGAGTTTCACCGGGCTGGTTGTATGGAGTGTTGGGGTGCTGGATTTCGCCACCTCGGCGATCGATGGCCGCTCAATCACCCGCACACCCTCCAGGGAACCAGTGGCGATCTCAACGCGGAAGGTGCTACCCCGCCCCAACGCGCTTTCCACGCTGATCCCGCCACCGAGCATCTCCGCCAGTCGCTTGCTGATGTTCAAACCCAGACCAGTGCCACCGAATTTGCGGGTGGTTGACGTATCCGCCTGTGTAAAAGCATGGAAGAGCCGGCCGATCTGTTCCGGACTCATGCCAATCCCGGTGTCGATGACCTTAAACTGCAAGTGTGGATCAGGAGTGGACGCAGCGCACAATCGCGCCAAAATTCGGACACCGCCCATTTCGGTAAACTTGATGGCATTACCGACCAGATTGACGAGTATTTGTCGCAGGCGGGTGGGATCACCATATACGATTTCCGGAATTGCACCTTCACACTCAACCTGCAATCCGAGCCGTTTGGCATCGGCCCGCACTTGCATTAACCCCTGTACATCAGCCAGAATCTGAAGCGGTGAAAACGCAACGCATTCAACTTCCAGTTTGCCCATTTCAATTTTTGAGAGATCCAGGATATCGTTAATGATTTGCAGCAGGTGATCACCATTTCGACGGATAGTACGCGCGGCGTTGAGCTTCGCGGCTTCCGAGAGTTCCGGATCAAGCAGGTTCTCGGCAAAACCCAGGATGGCCGTCATGGGCGTGCGGATCTCGTGGCTCATATTGGCCAGAAACTCGCTTTTTGAACGGGTGGCGGCTTCGGCGGCGGTCTTGGCTTCCTCAAGCTGTTCCAGGGTTGCTTCCAGCTTGGCGGAAACGCGTTTCTCGCGTTCGAGACTCTCAACCATCATGGCATTGCCTTCGCGGAGCGTCTGCTCAACGATTTTGCGCTGCGTGATGTCACGGATCAAGGCTACAGTGATGTACTCTCCTTGATCCTGGAAGGCCGAGATTGAGAGTTCGATGGGAAACTCGTAACCATTCCTGTGGCGTGCCATCAGCTCAACTGTCTGGCCATCCTGGCTTTGGCTCCCGGCTTGAGGTATCAAATCCCGCGGGGTTTTGAAATCTGCCGACGGGACAAGTAACTCCAGAATATTGCGTGCCTGAGCTTCGTTCGCGTCGAAGCCGAAAATCCGAGTGGCGGCCGCGTTCCAGAAGTGAATGTAACCGGCTTTGTCCACTGTTATGATGGCATCCTGAGCAGCTTCCGTAATGGCGCGGTGGTGAGTATCGGATTGGCGGAGGGATTCCGCTAACTCAGTATTATCGCGCGCGATAGTACAATCTGCCGCCTTGACCAGTTCGAAGTCTGGCTGGGGATTCGTGCGGGCGAAGCCAGGATGGTTATCGGCATATGTCAAAAGCGCTGTCCTCCCAGCGAGTTGGGTGCAACCAGCCGTGTCGAGCAGTGTTTGAATATTTCACCTGGGGAGACTTCCATAATCGCCTGGTGTATCATCGGCGATTCCGATGTCCGCCTTTCTGTTTGGTGCCGACCGATAAAATTACACGTCCGGTATAAAACACTTTTCACCTTTGGCAGGTCACATCTGGGACGTGCATGTGGTTGACGCAGACGCCGATCCGGTAATAACATTCTTCCACGCGGCCAATTCACAAACGGAGCAGGACGATTGAATCAGCGTCCGCCAGATGAGTCACCAACCCCGCCACACTCCGCGTCAGATGACGTCGAGTTACGAAATTCAGACGTGCCTACTGACCAATTCAGCCCAATAGATCCCAGCCAGCCACAGTTTACCCTGCGCGCCGTACTGACCGGCATGGTCCTGGCGGCGGTGCTATCCGTGTGCAACGTCTATATCGGCTTGAAGATGGGCATTGGCCTGAACATGTCGATCGTGGCCATTCTACTAGGTTACGCTTTCTGGACACTGGCCCGTAGAGCCTCCGGGGGGGAGATCCGGCCGTGGGGCATACTTGAAAACAACATCAACCAGACGGCGTGCTCATCAGGGGCCCTGGTCGCCTCAGCCGGCCTCGTGGCCCCGATCCCCGCGCTAACGCTGTTGACCGGCATCACATTCAGTTGGCATTGCCTGGCCTTATGGGTCTTCGCCGTCTGTCTCGTCGGGATTCTGGTGGCGGTGGCACTGCGGCGGCACATGGTGATCGAGCAGAAGCTACCGTTTCCGGTGGGTACGGCCAGTGCCGAGATGCTGCGCGAGCTGCACTCGCGCGGACGCGAGGCGCTGCTGCGC
>JBDRDH010000232.1:0-3339 GCA_043820985.1 Planctomycetota bacterium | reverse complement strand
CATGGCGAAGCGGGCTTGTCGTGGATGGAGAGGTCTAAGTCGGCGGCGATTTGCCGGATTTCGTTTTTGGTGATTCCGGCTTCCGCCAAGGGAGCACGGACTTGCTGTTCCTGACCGGCGCGCAGGCCTGGGCGGAAGTCGGAGTAGTCGTCGGCGTTGGCGCCGCAGACGACCGCCGCCAGACCGCGTTCGGTCGCCAAGCGGCGGAGTTGGGTATACAGCTCGATTTTGCAGTAGTAGCAACGCTCGGGTGGGTTGGCGAGGTAGCGTGGATCGGCGAACTCGGCCGTGTCGAGAAATTCATGCTGGACGCCGGTGGCGGTCGCCAGAATCGCAACCGTGGCGGCTTCGGCGGCGGGGAGGCTGGGGCTGCGTCCGGTGACTGCCAGCACTTTTTCCGGCCCGAGCGTCCGGGCAGCGAGCGCCAGTAGCAAGGTACTGTCAACACCGCCAGAGAAGGCGACGAGCACTGAATCCAGTGCTTGCAGATGTTCTTCCAGCTTCGCCAGTTTCAATGTAAGTGCCTGGTCCACGTGATCAGCCTTGAGGCTCTGGCCGTTGGATATTTCATCATGGTATGTCGGTGGCTCTGTCCACGGGGTGTCCACGCCGAATAATATTGAGGATCAAACCGCTGAGCACGTATGCGAAAGCCAGTGCGACCAACAACAGCTCGAAGGAATACCACGCTCCCACCAGGATAACTATCAGCCATAACAGGTGGGTGGGTGGCCGCTTGCGGCGGACGTAAACGTTAAAGACGTGGACGTAGTCCAAGCGGCTGATCATCAGCAATCCAACACTGAAAGCCGTCAGGGCGATCAGCCAGCGCGAGACGTTGGCCCAGTCCACACCCCAGCCGGCGAAACCAGTGTGTCGCAAGTGCTCGTGCAAAGCCAGGAGCGCTATTACCGCGGCGGCGGCGCCGGGACTCGGCAGGCCACTAAAGGCGCTTTGCGCGGATTCGGACTGGATGTTCTCGACGTTGTAACGGGCCAGACGAATCGCCGCGCAGACGACGTAGACCAGCGCGCAAGCCATACCGATCCGGAATTGGAGTGGTGTAACATCGGGGACTTCCGGCGACTCCACGGCGAACGGCCGTACCAGCAAGGTGATAAACAGGACAGCCGGTGCGATACCAAAACTGACGATATCCGAGATGGAGTCCAACTGTGCCCCAAACTCACTCGTGCGACGGGTAATACGTGCCAGGCGGCCGTCCAGGGCGTCGAAGATCATCGCCAGCACGATCAAGTATGCGCCGGCCGCCACGTGGGTCGGGAAAAGTTGTTCGAGGCGCGGGAAGAAAACACGTGGCTGGACGTTGTAAACCTGGGCATATTCAGCCCGCACCGCCAACAGGCAGGCGAAGATGGCCAGAAAGCCGCACAAGAGATTCCCGAGTGTCATGGTAGCTGGCAACAGGCTAATTCCAATCAGGCGGCCCGGCCGCGGCTCGACTTCCTTCTCTTGCTGCTGTGGTGGTGTCAGAATCATGCCGTTTCCATGTTGGGCATATCAGTCGCCAACTCGGTGTTGCCACGGTGCCATCTGGCCAGCACGGTGTGTCCGGCCCGGACGGTATCACCCACGCCGACGGTCAGTTCCCAGTCCGGGCTCTCGGGAAGACACAACTCCGTCCGCGAACCTAGTTTGATCATACCAAACCGCTGACCGGTGGCTAGTTGCGTGCCGACGGAAACGTGACAGACAATGCGGCGGGCCAGCACGCCGGCGATCTGGCGCACACGGATTGGCCCGGGAATGGGGGCGCGCGGCTCGATGTGCAAGGTGTTGGACTCGTTGCGTGTGTCGGCCTCGGGGCGCAGCGCGTTGAGAAACTCGCCGGGGGCGTAATTGACTTCGGTGACCCGGCCGGCGCAGGGGCTGCGGTTAACGTGTACGTCGAAGACACTCAGGAATATCATGATCCGCAACCTGGGCGCGCCACTGTCAGAGTTTGTGATCTCCCGACTGATCTCCACTACCTTACCATCGGCAGGTGCCACGAGCAGATTGTCCCCGGCGGGGATCTGACGGGGCGGATTGCGATAGAAGCTCAACAACGCCAAACCGAGCAATGCCGGCAATATGGCCCAGTAATGCCAATAGTAGCCGCACCACATGGTCAGACCGGCTCCAACCAGCACGATCAAGGTGATTTCCACGGGGGCATACCTGGTCGTCAGCACCCGGTTCTCCGCTTTGAAGCCAACAACTCGTCGATCAACAGGGCGACGCCGTCAGAATCGTTGTCGGCGGTGAGGCGGTCCGCCACGCGCTTGGCCTCCGGGTGGGCATTTCCCATGGCAACACCCAGGCCGGCCGAGCGGATCATATCCAGATCGTTTACATCGTCGCCCACCGCCACTGTGTGAGCCGGATTTATACCCCAGCGCCGACACAATCGCTCAATACCGTGCCACTTGTTTACGTGTGGCGCGAACGCTTCAATGATGGTCAGGTTATATGCCGGGGCACGTAACAGATTGTGGGTGATACTGCCGTCGAAGGCTTTTTGCAACTCGGCAGACACTGGCGCCAGCACATCCGGTTCGTCGATGATTGAGATACGTATGGGAGGGAGGAAATCGTCGGTCAGCCTGGGCACACGCTCAATCTGGCAGGGCGTCTGGGCTAGCCACCGATCGACCGCTGGATGTTGCCGAGACCCGGAGATGATATAACCATCCAAACCAGTCTGCTCGCGGTCGTTGAGCCACAGGACGCAAAAGCCACGCGTCAGAAACCATTCGGTCAGTTGGTGGGATACATCCAGTGGCACTACGAACCGTTCGAGTGTGCGGCCATCGCGGTTATCAGTTAACAAGGCCCCAAAAGCCGTCACCGTGGCATCCAGATCGAGACCGATTTTTGTCAGAATCGGGCACGTCTCTGGATAGCTGCGACCAGTACAGAGCACAATGCGGATACCAGCCTCGTGAGCACGGTGCAAGGCGGCCCGGTTCGCGGGTGGTAGCAAGTGATTGGAATCCAGGAGCGTGCCATCCACGTCCACGGCCAGTAAATCAACATTTAGAGGCACGGGCAACATTCCTCCTGATGACGTTCTACTATACGGCTCACCCATATTCTGGCCGCTTGTCAGTCGGCTGAAAAGCCGGACTCCAGGCCTATACTCGGTATTACGGGTGTATTTGCTGATAATCGTCGGGAGATTGTGGGTATATAAGCGTGCCCGGAACCCGCTGTTTGCGGGCCCGGGCACCTCTTTCCCCATCGTTCGTTGGGGCGGACTACCTTTGTGGGACCGGTTTTTAACCGGTCGCTGAGCGGCTCGGCAGGAGCCGCGCCCTCCCAGGCTTCGGCGACAAA
>JBDRDH010000231.1:0-3174 GCA_043820985.1 Planctomycetota bacterium | reverse complement strand
CAAGCTCTACCGCATCGATATGCGCGACTACTTCCGTAAGAGTCACGGCCTCGGCGGCGTCGAGCGGCTGGACCTGCTGCTGATCGATCCGGACCGCACCTTCGAGGTAACGGTCGCGGGCTACGAGCGTTACAAGCCGATTACCCAGGAAATCGAAATACCCTTTGAAGGCCCCGGCGTCTACGCGGTCAACGTCTGCAACGAGACCAGCACCGCTACCGTGCCGGATGTCGCCGATATCCAGCGCATCGAAGCCACGGCCCTGCTGATCCGTTCCGATATCGACGTGATCATCAAAAGCTCCCGGCGACAGGTGCTGGTCTTCGCCCAGAACATGCGCACACAGCAGCCAGCGCCCGACGTGCAGGTGCTCATATCCGACGGCAGCAAGGTGCGCTTCGAAGGCACGACCGGAGCCGACGGCGTCTGGCAGCAAAAATCGGATGACCTGAAGGAGATGGGGCAACTGTCGGTTTTCGCCGAGCACGACGGGCACATCGCCGGCAATGCACTGGTGTTGCACGGTCTGGAATTCTCCAGCGGCCTGCAACCGCGCGGATATTTGTACACCGATCGACCGGTGTACCGTCCCACCGAGGCGGTGAATATCCGGGGGATTGTGCGTGAAGTGCATGAGGGGCAGTACCGCCGACCGACGCAGCCCGACGACGAGCGGCTGCGTTGGAAGCTGGACGTGGTGGATTCCAAGGGTCGCGTGCTGAGTACCGAGGTGCTCGAATTCACCGATTACGGCTCATTCGCGACGCAATTCCGCGTCGCCGCTGATGCTCCCGTCGGTGATTATCGCCTGATCGTACACCGGCCGGACGGACCCACTTTCTCCACGGGCTTTCCCGTGTCCACGTACGAACTGCCTAAGGCCGTGCTGCGGTTCGATTTCGATGAGCCGGTGGTGATGCGCGGGCAGCAGATCAAGGGCAAGCTGACCGCCAGCTACACTTACGGCGAACCGGTGGCGGGCAAGACGGTTGAATATGAAATGCATCTGTGGACCGGCGATACCTTGAAGCGCACCGGCGTGACCGATGACGAAGGGCAAATTGCCTTCGAGTTCGATTCGACGCCGTTCCCAGAAGAAGGCGCCGTGCTCTTCGCTGCGCGGCAGGCGGATCTGAACATTTCGGTCCAGGGCACGTTGTATATCGCCGTCCGCGCGTTCCGGGCGGGACTGCTGCCAGTACGACCACAGCCGGCGTACCTGGCGGAGGAACCGATCGAATTCGAGATCACGACCAAGGACCTGGAGGGTAAGCCGATCGGGCGTGAGATGACGCTGACGGCTCTATTACGCACACACAATCGCGGCGGGTGGGCGGAGAGCCAGGTCGAGACATTCAAGGTCACGACAAATGAAAAAACCGGGCTGGCGCGAGCGGCCATGCAACTCGAAAAGGGTGGTTCTTATGTAGTGCGGGCCGAGGGCACGGACAAGTTCGGGCATACCATACAGGCCGAAACGTACTTGCAGGTATCCGACGAGGAAGACGCCACGCGCCTGCGGCTGTTCAGCGATCGGCAGCATTACAAGGTCGGTGAAACGATTGCCCTTAGCGTGCATTCGCGCTTGGGCACTAAATCAGAACCCAGAGCGTCAGCGACGGGCCATAAATCAGAGCCCGAAGCGCCAGCGAGGGTTAACGCCGCCCCCCCACACCTCGCCCTGATCACCTACGAAGGCGAGGAGATCATCGGCTACCGTACAGTCAAACTCAACGCTGGTCACAATCCGCTCGATATCGTCGTCGATCATCCGCACTTTCCGAACTTCGCAGTCAGCGTGACCGTCATGGAGCCCGGCGCGGCGCTCAAGCCGGGGCGCCTGCACGCCGCCACGCGTGAGTTCACGGTCGAACGCCAGCTCAACATCGCGCTGAAGCCAAACAAGGAAACGTACAGCCCGCGCGAGGAGCTGACGCTGGAAATCGCCGTCACGGATCAACAGGACCACCCGGTGCAGACCGAAGTCGGCCTGGCGATGATCGACAGTGCCCTGCTCTCGCGCTATCCCGACCCGGCACCGTCGATCGTCAGCTTCTTCCAGAACGACGCTTATCGGCGCGCGGCGTTGCGCACGGAAACGAGTTGCATGTTCAGCTACGCCGCCCACACGCGCCCGATGGTCACCGAACTCCTGGCCGAAGCCCGGCGATTGGAAGATTGGAGCAGCTCCTCGACGCGCGGCGGGTACGCACTTAGCCAACCGGCGAGTGAATCTTATGTCACCGATAATGAGTTCATACAGCTTAACAACGCCAATGCTGAGATTGTAGGTGATGCCCTGCGACAGGTCTTTACTGGTACTACTGGCCGACGATCTGACAGGTCATCAGGTGTACGAATAACGACTGACATGCGCACAAACCGGTTAATAGTGTCCGCTGACCCAGATCAAATGGAGGCAATCAGGAACCTCATACAGCAACTTGACGCGTCTGCAATGGCGAGTATTTCGGCTCAGAGCGCTGGACGCCAGATGGAGGCAAGCGAGCTAGCAGATGTAATACGTGAATATAACGTGATGGCACAATTCGGCACACCAGAGTTCGGTGTTAATCGTCAGGAGAGGAGCATCGAAGCGATACCGATAGACGAGTTCGACCGCAGCGGCGGCATGCGGGGGCGCGGCGCTGTAGCTGGCGGCGGTGGCGCGCAATTGTTCCAGACTGGGCAAGGTAACCTACGATATGGGGGTGGCGCTTATTCAGACGTTCCAGCACTCGGCCAGCTGCGACAGACCGTAGAAGGCCGGATCGTCCTTGGCGAGGAGATGTACGGCCATTACGATATTAATGGCTTCAAAACACGCGGTATTAGCTTGGGACTGCCAGTCGAGCGTTATCAGGCGCGTAAGCAGGTGCAGGAACGCGTCTGGGATTTCAACGCCGAAATGGCCCGGCGACGGTATCCGGCGAGCAAGGCCGCCGCGCTCGAGTTCAACGAAGTCCTACGAACCGCGCCACCGCGAACGTATTTCCCCGAGGTGGCCTATTGGAATCCGCGTATCGAAACCAACGCCGACGGACACGCGACGGTCACTATCATCGTCCCCGACGCCAGCACCAAGTGGAAGCTGGTCGCTCGGGGTGTCACACCTGAAACGCTGGTCGGCACCGGCGAAACCGAAGTCCTCAGCCGACACGACTTCTTCGTCGA
>JBDRDH010000230.1:0-43290 GCA_043820985.1 Planctomycetota bacterium | reverse complement strand
GGAGGGGCTGGAGCTGGAGGAGGTTCAGGTCTGGGATCTGCTGGACGCCTTCGGCAAAGTGATGACTTCGATTGGTCGGGGTCCGTCGCGGCATGATGTGCGTTACGACGATACACCGATCGAGCTGTACGCCGCCGAGATCGTCGCCGCCCTGGAAGAGGCTGGCCCGGCGACCTTCAACGCACTGTTCGATGGCTGTGCCAACCGGCTGATGATCATTGGCCGCTTTCTGGCCTTGCTGGAACTGATCCGCTCGCGCCGCGTACGCGCCGAGCAGGACCGCTCCTTCGGCGAAATCTACCTGTTTTTGATGGAAGTCGCGGAAGAGTTCCAGGAAATCGACGAAGCCGCCGAACCGGCCGATCCGCCGGCGAAACCTCATATACATCCTCAATCGGAGCCACCAGATGCCCACAGCGAGTCAGCGCCTGAATGAACTTAACATCACCCTGCCGCCCGTAACCGCGCCGGTCGGTGCCTATGTGCCGGCGATTCGCCACGGCGATACGCTCTTGCTCAGCGGACAAATTCCGCTTCAGGACGGGAAGATCGCGTATACCGGCCACGTCGGCGGTGCCGGCGGGCGGACGCTCGAAGACGCCCAGGCCGCCGCCCGCGTGTGTACGCTCAACGCCATCGCGGTCGCGGCGAATGCGGCCGGCGGCGTGGATCAACTCGCCGGCGTGCTGAAGGTCGTCGTCTACGTGGCGGCGAACCCCGGCTTCACCGACATCCACCTGGTCGCCAACGGCGCAAGCAACCTCCTGGCCGAAGTCTTCGGCGAGTCCGGCAAACACGCCCGCGCCGCCGTCGGCGTCGCCGAACTACCCCTGGATTCGACGGTTGAAGTTGATGTGACGTTCAAAGTGGCGGATTGAGGATCGAGGATTGAGGGTTGAGAGTGTGTGGATGAATGATCTCGGGGTGGGCACATAGGCCGAAAGTAGCCAAAAGTCCTGTGGATCCGAAGGGCGCTGCGAGTTGCACCACTTTGGTTTGGAAGGGGCGCGATAAAAACGCTGTTTGAAGCGCTTGGGTCGAAGGTGATCAAGGTGATCATGTTTGCGCGCCCCCCTTTTGGGCATCTTTGTTATCGAGACGTTGGGGGTGGCGGGCTGAGTAATCGGGCTGGTTCATTTATCAAAGATCCGCCGGGCACCGGTTGTCGGGGCAGACTCTAAGGCTAGTGATTCTAGGATTAATAGGGTGTGAAGTCAAGGGGGGAGGAAGGCAACCAGGCACCAAGGCAACGAGGGATCAAGTAGCCCATCCACACATGATTATGTGGCATGCTTGGCGTCATGGCGGTTACCCTTCCCCATCAGAGCACTGGCGAGCGGTTCAAAGCATTCGCGTTAGGCGGTCTTCGAGGCCGGTGATTTCGGCGGGAGTGAGGCCGGCGAGGGCGTAGAGAATGCGGTCGATGAGGTCCTGGAGGGGTTGGGCAGCATCGGCGAGGTGGGAGCGCTGGGTACGAGCGATCTCGCCGCGGGCTTGCTCGATCGCGATGATCCGCCGGACCAGCTCAACCAGCACGTTCTGGATGGCCAGCGGGAACGGCGGCCGTGCCAGGGCCGGCGCCAAGGCCGCGAAGGCGACGTCCGGCTTACCAGCGTAAATCGCCGCGAAGGCGGCGTCGCGGGTGGAATCGTCCGCGCCAGTCCGTTGGTCGGCAAACACCGGGCACGGCAGGTTATGGAGCTGATAGTGGCTCACAGCCGCATTGGTACTGCCGAGGCGGAAGTACCAGTCCGCGAGCTTGCTGTTCAAGAGGGCCAGGTCCAACTCAAGCGGCAGCTGCGAGGCTGGCTGAGGAATGTAGTTTACCTTGTGGTTGCAGTACTCGCCGGCGGGGATGAACGACGCGATGATGCGCCGAAAGTTGTTCTGCGGACAGCTTTCCTGTAGTCCAACGCGATTGTACCTGTGATGGAAGGCCTTGGTATCCTCGCCTTTCCCGCGTAGGAACCGCTGAGCGTTGAGATAGATGTCGCGTCCCTGCGACGCTTCTCGCAGAATGTACAGACAGATGTTGGCGCCACGCATGACCGTCCTGGCGCCGCTCGGACTTGGCATGAGGGTTCCCGCACGCCGCTGGACGGTCTCATTCACTTCGCCTTGCGAGAACTGGACGAATTCACCGAAGCGTGTCATGCGCCCGCCGGCCATGATCTTCACCGCCAGGTCCCAGTCGTCCTGGGAACAGCTCACAATGCTACGGTTCGACGGGTCATAGAGCGGAATGTGGTCGGTCTGCAACGTCAGCGAAGGCGACGAGTCCTGGATTTGCGCTGCCGGGTGCTGGCGGGCAGTGAACGGCCGTTGCCGGGCGTGTTCGTCGGCCGTCTTGACCGTCGTGAACACTGTCGTGGACAGTTTCGCCTCGGGGAATACACGGCGGGTTGGGTCGTCCTTTTGCGGGAAAGCGTCGACGGACGTGAACGCGCCGGCATCCAGCATCGCCGCGCGGATGTCGGCGGCCTGATCGTCACCAAGCAGCGCCATCGGCACGATGAAGCCGAAACGGCCGCCCTCGGCGAGTAGGTCAAGCGCTCGGCAGATAAACAGCTTGTACAGGTTGTTCTTGCCACGCCTCGAAGGACGAAACATGTCCTCAGCGTCAATGAGGTCCTTGAACGATGAAAGGAATCGCCGAACCTGGGCGGCACGATCGTCGGGCAGGTCGCGAGTCAGCTCGCGCTCGGCGAGCACATCGTATGGCGGGTTGCCGATGACCGCATCGAAGCCACGGTGGAAGCTGGCGTCGCGTTCCTGCCGGCTGATGTCGAAGAACACCTCGGGGAACTCCAGTTCCCATTGGAATGCCGCGACCGGGCGGGCGCGGACGGGTTCAATCGCGGCGCCGAACCACGGTTGTCTGACGAGTTTCTTGAAGTCGGCGGTTCGCTGGAGTGCCTGAAGCGCTTGCTGGTATTGCTCCGGCGTGACAGCCTGGTCGTCGTGGGCGAAGAACGTCGAGCACCACAGGTCCGCGACGGTCTCGAACATCTGGCATAGCGGCTGGAACGTCCGCCGATACAGCTTTTCCTTATCCTTGATCTGTTGGGCCGTCTGCGACGGCATCTCCCGGATCTTGATCAACGGCTCCAGCAGTACGGGGAGTTGTTGCTCGACCTGCTGTTTGAAGACGTTCTGCTGAAGCTCCATCGCGCCCGGCAGAGCTCCGAGCTCGGCGACGCGGGCGCCGATCAAGCTGTTACCAGGGCGCAGGTGGTGGTCAAGGAAACTTAGCGGGGCGTCGGCCGAGACGGTCTCCAGCCAGAGGGCGAGCTTGGCCAGTTCGACAGCCATCGGGTTCAGATCGACGCCGAAGATGCAAGATTCGACCACACGTCGTTTCCAGTAGGTGAGTACGGATTCGTCTTCCTGGAGTTGGTCGGCATCGGGATCGCCGGTGTACGGGTTGGTGGCGATCTCCTCAGCGAGGTACTGCGTAGCCCGGACTAGGAAGTGCCCGGAGCCCATCGCCGGATCGCAAACGCGGAGCCGTAGGACGCGGTCGTCGAAGTCCTGTCGGAGTTTGTCGAGTTGAGCGTCTAGCGCTTCGCGGTTGGCACCACGAGCATTCTTGCGTTTTTCCTCGCCGGCAGCGACCTCGGCGCTGAGGCATTTTGAGAGGTCCCGGCATAGTGGCCCAAGCGTTCTATCCACTATGTAGGCAACGATCTGATCCGGCGTGTAATAAGAACCAGTGGCCCGGCGTTCGCCCTTGTCGGTCTGGAGGTAGACTTCGTTGGTGTTGTAACGTTTATTGGTGGCTTCCCAGCCAGATGGGACGGTTCCGGATTCCGGGATGATTCGTTCCGCCGATTTGGTGGCACGGCGTTCGCGGATGACGATCATCGGCTCGGTCGCGAAGTGCGGGCGGAGCTCAAGCAATCCCTCATAAATACTGCCGAGGTTTTGGATCGCAAGATCTCGGTAATCAACGCGGAATAGTCCACGCTCGCTGTGCTGTGGATCTTCCGCTCGCCCCAGGTGATCAATGACACGCGCCAGGTAGCGGTCTGGCAACTCGACACTTGTGAGAAAGCTGTGTCGACCCGGATCGAAGAGGCCACCGTTATAAGCCGGCACGTCGTAGCGGGCGTGGCCTCGGTCGATCAGGTCAAACAGCGAGAGCAGGTCACTCCAGATAGATATCTGATCAGGTGGGTAGTCTGGCTGCCGTCCTTGATCTATTCGGTCAAGCAATTCGGCGATTTCGTCGCGGTGGCGGGCCAGACTGCGATTCCGCGTGTATACATCATTGCGGCGGTACGGAAGCAGGGCGCGATCCTCCGCGTACATGATGAATAAGAGTCGATACAACAATACGAAACTCTGCTCGCGGCACATCTCCAGGTCACGGACGGGATCGAGACCGTTGGGTTGGTGGATCAGGAATCCCTCGATGCACAGCCGCAAGGCCTCAAAGACGCGTTCCTTGAGATCCTCGCCAACCGAGAGGGCGTATTCAGAACTGCCACTAAGGGCTCGTTCAACGAGCGGTAGCCGGCCGTCACGCGACTCAAACGCCCGTGGGCTGAAGAACAGGTAGAATCGGAAGAACTCTTCGGCGGTGGCCTGATCCAAGTCGAATGTGCGCTGACCGCCATTGACGCCCATGCGAGCTTCCAGAAGTCGCGGGAGATCTACTTCCAGATAGGTCTGGAAACGGGCTTTACCGGGTGCGAGTTGACGAGGAATCAAGCGCCAGAGCCGGCCATTCGTCAGGATCGCATAGCTCAGCCGGCTACGGTCGAGATACCATTCAATCTGTTCGGGTGGGTACTCGCGCTGGCTCCCTACGCGGATCGGGCGGTCCAGGTTGACGTGCCAAGCCTTGGCGTCGGCGAGAATCGCCGGGTGTTGCCAGAAATCCGGCGCATTTCGACCGGCAGCGAGTGCGGCGTCCTTGGATGGATCGTCCAGGAACAGCGCGTAGTCCGGCTTCCGGTTCTGCAGCCAGGTCTGATAGATCAGCTTCCAGCCTAGAATTTCAAACAGTGGCTGGATGAAGGCTTGTTCAAGGCTGGCCTCACTGCCGTACTGCTCGACGCGGTCGCGCTCCTGCCGCCAGAGATCTGTTGCTTGTGCTAGTGCGCCGTCCGACTCAGCCCGCAACTCGGTCCACTCCGGTTCGAGCAGTAGCCGGTACTCCAGCCAATGGTTAGAGAACAGGTCGCAATTCAGCAACGCTCCGAATGGCAGGAGAGCGGAGTCGGATGTTGGACGAAGGCGACGTCTCATTTTTCAAGATGCTCCCGACCTAGGTGACTACTAGGATAACGAAACAAGAGCGTATTGTCGCGTTAGTCAATTTTGGTGCGGCGAGCCACACCCTACAAATGCCGAGGCATTAAGCGGCGTTACGATGCCGGAAACGATTTTGTGCTCGATAGGCGTAAAAACTAACTCAGTGCGCTGATCTGGCACATTTTGGCGCCGTGGCCCCAGCCGGCGTTGCCGTATTCGTCGGCGTTACTGCGCTCGTCGCCAGCGTGTTTCACGTGAAACACATTTGTGTGGTGCAGGCAGATTGGGCGCTTGCTGGCGCTGCGCGTTCTGATTGGATATCCGCTCATTGAATCCGTGAATATTCACGCAACCCGCTCGCTGGCGCTCGGGGCTCTGATTAAGCCGGTCGCTGACGCTCGCGGTACTGATATACTACGCCTCCCCCTCCTCCACAATCTCCGCCACCGGCGGCGCGGTGGGTTCGTACTTCGGGATCTCCGGCTCGGGGACTGATTTGATCAGGCGGGCGATGATTTTGGCGGAGTCCAGGCTCTGGGCCTGGGCGGCGAAGTTGCAGGCGATGCGGTGGCGCAGGACGGGCAGGGCCACGCCGCGGATGTCGTCCAGGCTGACGCTGTAGCGGGCGTCCATCGCCGCCGTGGCTTTGGCGCCCCAGATCAGAAACTGACCGGCACGCGGGCCGGCGCCCCAGTCGACGTACTTCTTGATGAACTCCGGCGCGCTCGGATCGCTCGGCCGCGAGGCCCGGGCCAACGCGGCGGC
This sequence comes from Planctomycetota bacterium, assembly GCA_043820985.1. Lineage (GTDB taxonomy): Bacteria > Planctomycetota > Phycisphaerae > UBA1845 > Fen-1342 > JAAYXS01. The sequence continues at coordinate 37,266 of JBDRDH010000230.1, read as the reverse complement.
GTATTCGATGCCATAGTCCGTCACCGGAATCGCCGCGATCAGCTTCTGCATGTTGAGAATCTGGCGATCGTTGAGCACCGTGCGCGGCGCGCCCTCCGCCGTGCGCGTCGTGGTCTTCAGAATCTGCCGCTCCTCCTCCAGCGTCGGGTAGTCCACCCAGATGCTGAACATGAAGCGGTCGAGCTGCGCCTCGGGCAGCGGATAAGTACCTTCCTGCTCGATGGGGTTCTGCGTGGCGATGACGAAGAAAGGATTGGGCAGCGGGTAAGTCTGCGAGCCGGAAGTGACCTCGCGTTCCTGCATGGCCTGGAGCAACGCCGCCTGCGTCTTGGGCGGCGTGCGGTTGATCTCGTCCGCCAGCACGATGTTGGCGAAGATCGGACCCTGCACGAAGCGGAACTCGCGCCGACCGTCGGGCATTTCGTCAATGACGTTGGTGCCGGTGATGTCGGAGGGCATCAGGTCCGGCGTGAACTGCACGCGTTTGAAGATCAGCGAGGTGATGTTCGCCAGCGTCGAGACCATCAGCGTCTTGGCCAGACCCGGCACGCCGATCAGCAGACAGTGGCCGCGCGTCAGCACCGCCGCCAGCATCTGCTCGACGACCGCGCTCTGCCCGACGATGTGCCGCGCGAACTCATCGAGGATCAACCGTTTCGAACGGTGAAACTCTTTCAGCAAAGTTTCAAACGATTCTTTCGCCATATTGCTCCAACGTGCAATATCACGCCCCTACCAGTCCGCCGCAGGAGTCAGCGACGGCGAGGAGGCGTAGCGGCCGGGCCCTGTACCGGCCGTAGAACACAGAAAACGTTCGCCAGCACCAACGGCCGGTACGGGGCCCGGCCGCTACAAGACATCTGCGGCGGACCGCTACCCACTCTTAACTCCCAATTCGCCACTCTCATACGCCGCCCGCAGGCGCTCGTACGCGGCCTGGTACGCCACGAAGCGGACATGATACTCGGAGCGGCGTCGTTCGTCAGGAGCCTTGTCCGGATGCCAGCGGCGGGAGATGGCATGCCAGGCCGATCGCAATTCCTCGGGAGTGACGCCGGGCTGGAGGCCGAATAGTGCCAGGGCTTCATCCAGTGGCAACTCCCCGGCTCGGCGTTGCACCTGCTCGCGCACCACCTTCTTCTGGCGCGGGCTGGCATTTTCGCGGTACCAGCGCCAATCCCACACATCCGGCAGCAGCGCCCCGAGCGTGGTGCCCATTACTGTTAAAAACCGTGTGAACGGCCGGCCCTTGAGCCTCAACAGGCCATCGATCAACAGTCCGCCCCCCGCCGCCACCTTGCCGCCGACGCGGGCGGCCTTGCGTCGTTCGGCGGCGCGTTCACCGCGTAACAGCGGCGCGACGTCCTGTTGCCAGACACGCCGGACAAAGCGGCGAAATGCTTCGTTGTCGGGACGGCGTGTTGCGGACATCGTGATTCTGCCCGAATATGCTGACTGAGCGGCCACCCGCTGCGACCGCTGTGCCTTTATATCATGCCGGGCAGTTCACCGGCACCCGGAATTTGTAACGGATTGCACAAAGTGTTGATTGCCATCCTCCAGTTTACGGAATCATCCTTCGTCTCGGTGGCGAATCCGCTGGTGGTTTGCCTGGTTGCCGGCGCGGCGTTTTTACTGGCCTGGGCGGGTCGCCGGCGTCTGCCGGTGGGTGTACCGGAATCATTATTCGTCACGGCTCTCAGCGGTCTTTTACTATTTGCCTATGTCCCCGCTTCAACCGCAACGGATATTACCCTGCGCCTGGCAGCCGTGCTGACCGCCCTGGCGGTGCTGTGGCATATCACCATCCGCTGGATCGAGCGGCAGACGGACGAGCCCAGCCCCACGCTATATGTACGACACCTGGTCGGCGCTCAAGCCGTGACTCTCTTTGGTCTGGTCGCCACCGGCATCGCCCTGGCGGCGTCTGCCGATCTGCCGGCGCGCCCGCGCCTGGCCTTGACGCTTTGTCTGGTAATTCTGCTGGCTCTGTGTATCCACCGGACTCGTTCCCCACACGCCACGACCGCGCGTTATGCGGCGGCGGGTTTGCTGGCATCCGCTCTGTGGCTGTGGCGAGGATATATTCCAACTGATTTCCACGGAGCAGTACCGCTCTGGCTAACTGCTTTGGCGGTTGTTTGCCTGCTGGCCGCCATCGGGCCGGCCATCATGCATTGGCGCTATCGTCGGCGGGTGTGGCAATCAGAGCCGGAGCGTCTGATCGATCCACCAGCCGATGCGCGTCTGCTCACGATCGCAATCGTATTCACAGCCACGATTGTCGCTATCGGAGCATTGTTGGCACCAACATCGGCACTCATCCCAATCGCAGTCGTATTGGCGGCGCTGGCTGTACTAACTACCGGTCATCGGCGTGGAAGTGAGCCACTCGGGGCGCTTGGGCTGGTGCTGATTGGTGAATTCGTCATTCTGGCGGTCATGGCCTGGTTACCGACAGCGACGGGCAACATCCTGCTCGGTTGTGCACTGGCCGGCGTTTATCTGCTCTGGCTGGCGGGATTCTGGCAGCAACAACTGCACGATGGGGTGGCCTGGACAACCGCGGGACGGTTGATATCCAGTGCTCGGCTGATTGGTACTTTGTCTGGCGGCGTATGCGTGGTTATAGCGGTTATGAGCGTGCTCTCGGCGACGGCCAGCGAGTCCTGGCCCTGGCGCGATATACTGACATTGATATTCCTCGTGCTGTTATGTCTGCTCCTGAGACGCTCCGCCCTCAAACTGGACTGCCCCACCACCGCGCACGCCGCGTGTCTGGCGCTGCTCGCGGCCGCTGTGCCCGCCCAAGCGATCCTACAATACTTTGATCTGGCAGTCGGCTGGCCGGTGTTGATCGCCGGCACTGGTTTATTATTGACACTGCTCGTCAGGCTGACCGGCAGTAGTGTGAAGCTGGCAACGACCTGCAACGCATTTACCCTCGGCACCATCCCAGTGATCCTCTTGCTGGCGATTGCCGTGGTGGGTGCTTATCAACATGTTTGGATCGAGGCACCTTTGATAGTGGTTTTCTTTCTCGGTGCGTGTGTGCTGCGGGTTAGGGTAACCCACTTGCCGGCCGGGACCGGTCACGGCCACCCTGCCAATGACGCTGGTTGACCCGGAGTTATGCCCAGTCGATATACTTTCAGGGTCGGGCGATTACATAACGCGTACTGGCGAACCATCAATGGTTTTCCACGCGGTTGAACCTGGAGTCACTTTGCCCTTTCAACCTTTCGCTGACAAGCTGGCCGATTGCCGGGTGGTGAATATCCCGCCGGATTTGAGCGCGGAGGAGCGCGCGCGGTTTGTGGCGCGTATGGCCCACGCCGTGCAACAACAGATGCACCTGGCTCGGCATTGCGCGGGTGTCTTACGCGTCAGCGGCGAGGTGCACGAGGAGGGCAATCAGCTTATTATCCCGCACGAGCCAGCTTTGCCAGTCAATCCTCAAGCCGCGGTCCAAGCCGACGAGCGGCCGGACATTAATACACTCTGGTGGCTGACGTCCACCCTCGGTCAAGCGCTGCAAACCGCGGCGGCGGAAAAATTTCTGCATGGCGGTATACAGCTCGGCACGCTATTTCTGGATGAAACCGGCCGGGTCAAGCTCGGAGATTTCGGGATCGCGCCGGTTTATGAACGTGTCTGTGGTGTTGAAGCCCGGCGATATCTGCACTGCGATTCCGGCGTCCAGCCCGCGGACCACGGTCGCACCGCGTCGGGCATCTGGACATTGCTTAATGAGGACGAAGCCCGGGAATTCGGCTGGATCGTCGTATATTTCGCTCACGAGCTACTCGAGAGCGAGTCACACCTGAACTTGAAAGCCACCCCGTTCTCACTCGGCGTACTCCTGCATATCATCGCCACGGGTGAGCATCCTTATGGAGCAGCTCTCTCAGATCCCTCACTGAATCTTTACTTTCATCTGGATCCTTACCCGCTGGAAGAGGAACGCCCGGATTGGGCCGAGGCTTTCGAGCGGCAGCGCACCGGCCTGGCCCGGAGTGCCGATCAACCTATTATCGCCTGGTCCGAGCTGCTAACACGCTATCTAGCCAGCGATCCGGCTCAACGTCTGGTCGTGCCGGAAGAAACCGCGAACCTGCTGAAGGCCAACACAAACGCGGCGTGGGTCGACGCTTCGGATGCCATCGATCAAGCCAACAAACTGCTGGACAACGGCGATGTCGAGGGTTGTCTGGATAAGTTAAAACCCTGGGGCGACAATGAGCAGTTGCCCGAATTGTGGCGCACGCAATTGGCACCCTGGACCGCGCGGGTGGAAGAACAGCAGGACGACATTCGCGCCCGCAAAATACGCGAACGTCGTGTGGCCACCAGTCAGGAAGCCTTTGCGGCCCTGGACCTCGATAAAGCCCGTCAGGCGGCTCGCGAGGTGATCGACGATCCCGAAGCCGAAGAGGATGTCCTGTCCGCCGCCACTGAGTTGATCGAGCTATGTGACGAGCAGGAGCGCTTCGTGGCCTCAGGCGCGGATGCCCTGGCGGTGGCTTACCTGGATTCCGCGCGCGAGTCGGTCGCCAAGGGCGCGCTGGACGAAGCCCGCGAGGTGTTACAGGGCTTGTTGCAGGACCCGGCGTTGTCGGCCGCGCGGAAGTCCCAGGCCCAACAATTGCTTGGTGAAGTTGAGCAGATCACCGAACGCAAGGAGCAACAAAAAGCGGAGTATCACGCCGCCGTCCAGGATGAAAAACGCGCCGCTTACGATTTCGCCGAGGAGCGCCTGGCGGCTTTGCTCGCAGAGCCGGACCTGGACGAAGAGCTTGCTCAGCCGGCGAAGGTCCTGTTGGAGAGCGTTCGCACAAAACTTGCCAACCGTGCCGTGTACAGCACGTTTCTGGATCAGGCGGAGGCGGACTGGCAGCGTGCCGATCTGTCCAAACTGAAGAGGCGACTTTCGATGATACCGGCCGACGTCAGCGATCCGCAAATCAAACCCCGCCTGACGCGTTTAACGCAATGCCGCGATCGCTTGAACAATATTCTCCAACAGCAACGCCGCGCGGAACAACTTTTGGATGCTGTTAAACCCGCGGAAGCCGCCGTCGTCGCTGAACAGGCTGCCGCCAGTGAAGACCTGCCGGAACCTCTGCAAGCGACTCTGCGGGCGTTGGTTGAGCGCTGCAAGGAAGCACAGGAGCAACAACGTCAGGCCGCTTTGGAAATGGCGCGTACCGTGCTGACGAAAGCCCGGGAAGCATACGATGGCGGCGACACAACCGGCTGTCGGCGAATGCTTGAAGACGCCGCGCTTCAAGCCCCCGGATTGCCCGCCGACATCGCCCAGGAGGCCGAGCGACTGGCCCAGGTCTGCCAGGCGTTGGAAACGGCTACGCGGCAACTCGCTGAGGCACGGCAACATCTCGCCGGCGAACATTTCGATGCCGCCGATGGGGTGCTTAAGGGGATCGCATCCGACGGCCTGCCACCAGATTTCATTCAGCAGGTGTCCAAGACGCAATCCGCGGTGGCCACGGCGCGCCAGGAGCATCTCGCTCGCCAGCACAAACACCTGGAAAAGCAGCTCAATGAAGCTGCTACCGCTTTGCAGGCCGATCAGATCAAGCCGGCGCGCGCGGCGGTACGCGAGGTGGAAAGCTCGCCCTTCCTGAATGATGAATTGCGCAGGCGCGCGGCTGAATTGAAAGCCAACATCCGCGAGCGGCGAAAGGCAAAAAGAAAGAGAGCGCCGCTGATCGCCGTAGTGGTATTCGTGGTCGCGGTATCCGCCGGCGGCTGGTATTTGTTTAGCCGCCCCGGCACCACGGAACCCGAAAGACCCGACGCCCCACCCAGTACTTCCACAGTGATCAAGCCGGAACAGAGCGACTCCACCACGGATGTCGTCACGGACGATTCCGTGCCGGATTCGACCGTCGTTGATGCAACTCCCGTGGAGACGGCGCCAACAGCGAGCGATATACCCCCACCATCCGAAACGGTAGTGACCGCCGATCCGGAGCCTACGCCCATCGTGGAGGCAACTCCACCACCAGACGACCAGCCCGTGACGGTTGAACCTGTTGAAGTGGACGAACCGCCACCGCCAGAGATTATTGAACCACCTCCACCCGATCCGGCTGAACAGCTACCCCAGCTCTTGGTGCGACTCCAGGATCAGGTAGATCAATACGCGGAAGTCGAACTCCAGGCTGGTCGGGCCCCCGCACAATATATTCTGCGTTGCGAGCCGGCCGACCAGCTTCCTGCCCGCCTGAGCGCCCGGGATCCCTCCACCAATACTATCATTGAGCTTGGTGAGATCACCGGCGATGAAATCGAGAAAGTCACGTTCAAGGAAGAATGGCGACAGCGGTTATTTCCACCTCCACCAACTTATGATCAAGTTAGTGATGCTTTTCTCGTGGAACTCGGGGCGCTGCTGCCACCGACCTGCGATCCACCCGCGCTCCAAGGTGATACCGAAACTGGCCTGAAAATAATCTTGTCCTGCGACGAGCACGAATTATTCCCATTCCCCGACCTAACGTTTGATAAACAACGGGGAGTATTGTCGCCGACACCAAACGAAGTCCTGGCTTGGTTCCGGCCACAGATCGGCGTCTGGCGGATGCTTGATACTCCGGAAAGAATCGGAATTCGCCTGCATGACGATTACCACGAAAGGTTGCAAATTGTCAGACCATCGGCTAGTCGGCTGCTGGCCATTCGCGATAAGCCTCGGCAGGCCGACGTATTTGTCCACGCTCGATTGTCCAAAGACCCGCGCGCGGAAGCGGATTTCGAACTGACCGGTGGGCTGGTCGCCGACGTCCTGACAGCGGATGATGCCGGACGAGCAGCCTTCGACGCCTACTTGAAAGCTCTGCAGCAGGAACAAGTCAAGTCGCTAACCATCCGTACGGCACAAGAGTTGGCATTGCCCAAGGTATTGCATGTAGCTACGCGGAGTCCATTTGAAAGTGGCGATGTTTGCAGTTTGATTATTACATACAACGCGCAGCCGCGGGACATCGCGCAGATCTCCGCGCGCTGGGATCCGGATAGCCTGGAATACAACGCCGACCTATCGGATGCACGCCAGCAGATCGCCGCCGGTGTAAATTCAATAATAAAATCGCTATCGTTGGCAGATAACCTCAAGACGGAATGGCCGTCTTTGCGCGGCCAACTGATACCGCGCGCACCACAGCCGGGAGCGACTTATTACCAGGGATTCCATTTGCTGGAATGTACACCACAACCAGTCACTCCCGACGATCCATGTTTAGTACCGGTTCAGGCCACCGTAGGTCCACCGACCGGCATGCCTGATGAGCGCTTTATCATTAACCTGCCGGCTCGTCTTACGAAAGCAGGTCTGGTCTGGGATCAAACTGATCTGGACGGACCGCGCGCAGAACTCGCTGCAGCCCTATCAAATCTGGCCACAAATCCGGAATTCAAACAACGGCGTCAACGTGAAGCTATTGAGCAACTCACCCGCGAATCAGGCCAGACACCGGAGAAGTACCCGGCCAAGGTGACCGGCAACGAGTTATCCGCGGAAGCTACGCATGAAGGCCCGGGAGTGCGTTATGTCTGGACCTGGGATCCCGCTAGCCTGAGTTACGCCAATCGCCACCGCAGCGCCCCTGCCGCCCCGGTCGCCCCCGCCGGCCTGGACGATCAATTGTCCACGCTAGCTGCCACACCCTCACCGAACCTGGCGGATTTTGTACAAACTCTACAGGCGGTTACGGCCAGAAAGGCCTCCAGTTATGGTGCGGCAGGCTATAGCAGCGGCCCTGAGTTATCCGCCGGCGGTTCGCCGTCTGATACTCTGGTGCGGCTCAGCCAGGCTTTGCAGGCTCTGACGGCCCCGGATCCGCGCCAGGATGCCTTCCCCACGATCTTTGTGGAGCACTACGCCGGCCAGCGAGATGTGTATGCCTTGAGCTGGCAGGCGGTCACTGATGGGCAGGACCGCATTACCGGTATCACGAACGCGCGCGTCTGGCGGGTGATGAGCACCTCGGAGTTGCGCGCCGCCAACGAACCGGCGGCGTTTGGGAGCAGATACAGCACTGATGCCGACCTGGGCGAACGCCTGCTGGGTCGCGCCATGGGTATGACGAGCACGCCAGTAGCCGCCTCGGGCGGTGGCTCCTTCGGCGTAATCGTGGCCCCGCACGAGCAGCTCTGGTTGACGCGTTGGGAACAGGTACGCCTGTCGCCACGTAAAATAACCGGGCTGGACCTGCGCGGCGCCCCCGAGGTTGACGAGTTTAATTATCTCCGGCAGCTATTGGCCCCCCGGACGTCCAGGCTTGGGAAGACTTCCTGGCGACGGGTGGGTGTCTGGTGTGTACCAACACTGGGTGGTGTCTGGCATGGTGACCTGGGCAGCGCGCAATTAGCCTTAGGAGCGTTGATCGCTGGCAAGAATCCACTTTCACTGAGTTTTCGGCCACGGGGCGCGGACAATCTGGTATTTGCATACATCGAGGACCCAACCCGCACCGGTGATTTCGGCTGGGGTGAATACATCCGTACCGTCCACCACAACGAGATCGGCTACACTTTCTGGAACCGCGGCTGGGATGATCGTGGCTGGCTGCCCACACCCTACACCAGCTTTTCGCTGATCCGCGCCTTGCCATGATCCGGCATGCAGGTTTTTCCATGACCGCCGGGTCCGCTTGTGGCTCTCCGCTCACGCCCTATAATGCCTCTCATATAAGTTGACCGGGCCGCGAGCGGACGCGTCCTGATAGTCGGCTTTTTGAAAGAGGATTGCGGGGCGTCATGAGAACCGGCGCGAGTGGGTGGGCCTTTGCCCACGGCTCCGCCCAGGGGCGCTACCGAGCCCGGATTACAAGCGGATTGTAAAAAGCAAAGCGTGGAGACAGACATGGATAACGAACGGTCCGAATTGCGCGGTATCGCGTGGACACAGGTATTCCCTTTCCTGCGACTGTTCAAGACTTTCCGGCTGGCTACTCACGGGTGGCGCCTGCTGCTGGGACTGGCCTGTGTACTTTCCTGCTACATCGGCGGCCGCATTCTGGACGGCATCTGGCTCTCCGCCGGTTCAGGTGTCCTGATCGAGGAAGGTGGCCGGCTGACCGAGATCGACGCTTATACCATGCAAGGCCCGGAAGCTTTTGAGGCCTGGAAAACGCAGGCTGAACAGACGCGGCGGCGCCTGGCCGCCAACGCCATCGTCGAGCTTGACGGGCAGCGTAGTGCTCCGGAGATCGAGGAGCAGTTGACCACTCGGCCGGTGAGCGCGTTACTGCAAACCTCGGATCATGAAACCAATGTGTCAAATTTGTTGGAGTTTGTTGACACTCGGCTATCCGCTGCTCTGGATGTCATTGACGCCGACGAAGACCTGACGGACAACCAGAAGGAGGAACAGCGCGAACAATTGAAACGGGCCGCGGACACCGTCCGCCTGGGCATGTCCGGTTGCGAACCGAGTGACTTCAACCTGTCCGGTCGACTATTACGCGCTATCGCTCCCCTGCTTATGATTGGAACTGATCCGACGGATGAAGAGCGTGAGCTGATCGACAATACAATTCCCGCGCAGGTGGCATTGAACAACCTGGAGCGGACCGATCCGGCCGGACCATTCATCAGCATGCTCAAATACGAGATGGGTTGTTTCGCGGGTGCGATCCGGGGAGTCTGCACCTTCCGCTGGGGGATTGCCGAAGGGGCCTTCAGCCCACAACCTTCGATGCTGGGTAGTATCGCCTCGGCCGGCAAGGGCATCGCCTGGCTGGTGACGCAACGTCCGTGCTTTGCCGTCTTCTATGCCATTCTGCATTTTATCGTCTTCGCGTTCTTCGGCGGAGCCATCTGTCGCCACGCGGCCGTGCAAACCACCCGCGACGAAAGTATCTCGGTTGGCGAGGCCTTGCGGTTCGCTCGCCAGCGTTACACCGGGTTGCTGCTGGCCCCCGCCGTGCCGGCTGGAATTTTCATACTGGCCGCTATCGTCATGTGGCTGGGCGGCCTGGTCGGCGCGATACCGTACATTGGGGTGGTCCTGGCCGGGTTGTTCTATGGCCTGGCGTTGCTGGGAGGCTTTGCCCTGGCCATGATCCTGATCGCCACCGTGCTGGGTCTGCATCTCATGTGGCCCACGATCGCGGTCGAAGGCTCCGACGCCTTTGACGCCGTCACCCACGCCCTGGGTTATATCGGCCAGCGTATCTGGAACACCGGCTTCTACACCGTGGCATTGTTGCTTTATGGCGGAGTTTCCTTCGTGATGGTGCGTGTCATCGGCACGGTCTTGCTTAAGCTGACGCATGTCGTGACCGGCGCCGGGATGAGCTTCTTCGGTGCCATGAGCAGCTCTCAGACCAGCACCATCAGTAAGCTCGACGCCATGTGGCACATGCCCGACTGGGAAGAACTGGCGTTGCTACCGACCACCAGCGGCACGCCGTTCTGGGGCACTTTTGCCAACGCCCCCTTAAGTGGCTCGGAATGGCTGGCCACGATCTTCCTGGCCTGCTGGATCTTCATGGTCGTCGGTCTGGTCGGCGGATTTGTCGTCAGCTTCTTCTTCTGCGGCAGTACCCAGATGTACCTGTTGCTGCGGCGTGACGTGGACGCGGTCGATTACGACGAGATCTACTACGAAGAGCCCGAGGACGAGTTCCCGCCGCTCGAGCCGCGGCCGCCCACCGAGGCAGCCGATTCCGATACGGACGAGCAGCCCCCGGCCGAGCCGCCGGCGGATGAAGATACACAGTCTTCGTAGCAGCGGAATATGCCAGCACCGGATCCGGAGAAGACAGATCCAGGCACTACCGGCGAAATGACCACGCGGGATTTCAAGGACCTGCGTGCCAGTGGAGAATCCGCCGGCACCAGCCATATCATCGGGAGCGGTTTTGTAGCGGCCCGTGAAGTCGTGGCTGCAATCCTGATCCGCCTGGGAATTACTCCGAATATCCTGTCTTTTGTGGGCTTCCTGTTTACCTGCGGTGCCGGCTATTGCCTGGCGCGTGGGGCATCGCAGCAATTGGCGTATTTCTACAGCGGCGCCGGTCCGGTTGGTTGGTGGCCGCTGTGGGCGGCGGTGATGTTAATCCTCTCCGGCGCCTGTGACATGCTCGACGGGGCCGTCGCGCGACAAGGCCGGATGAGTAGTAGCTTTGGCGCCATTCTGGATTCCTCGCTGGACCGCTTCAGCGATATGGCGATTTATCTGGGCTGTGCCCTGCACTTCGCCATGAGCGGCAATTTGACATACCAGTTTCTGGCCTTGATCGCGATGTGTAACGCCTTTTTGATCAGCTATATCAAGGCGCGTGCGGAAGAGATCATCGAGGATTGCGGTGTCGGCTACTGGCTGCGTGGCGAACGGTTTGCGGCCATTCTGATTGCCTGCCTGTGCGGCCATGTCCCCGCCGTGCTCTGGCAACAAGCCATCCTGCCCGCGTTTACCGTCTGGCGGCGTTTGCGTCATGCCTACCTGTCGGCACAGGCTTTGGATGGGCACGGTAAAAAGCCCAGGTCGGGACCGGCTCCGGGCTGGCGTGGCTGGGTACAGTTTGGCCGGCATCCGCGTGGCTCGTTGACCTACGATCTGGTAACCGGTCTGAACATCGCCTACATCATTTTCGCCGCACGCATCTGGCCGGAACTCCTGGCATTGGGGAAATGGGCTGACCCCCTGGGCAGATTATTAGGCCACGACCGGTGATCCGAGCGAAAGAGACAGTTGACCAACGGGCTGGTCGGCCGATAATCATTAATGACAACTTCTGTTAAACGCCGGTCTCGTGGCCGGCTGGCATACGGGAGATATGCAAATGACGCGAACACGGCACCTGCTGGTATGCACGATCAGTCTCTTACTCGTAACCCTGTTAATCTGCCCCGCCTTGGGCCAGGATGATCCGGCCACGGATCAACCCACCACCGCGCCCGCCGGCCAGGAAGGTGTGATGGCCAAGGTCATCGAGGTCATGGGTGACGCGCATTACGCCCCGCTCGAATCGCGCGATTGGAAACCCTGCCAGGTGGGCGATGAATACCCGCAGGAAACCATCATCCGCACCGGCATCCGTTCAGCCGTCAAGCTTCAGATCGGCGAGGAGGAGCCATATACCGCGATGGTGATCGATTCGGCCAGCCGCACCATCATCAGCGAATGCTATAAGACACAGGACACCAAGCGCGTCCGCATCGGCGTGGGCTATGGCCGTATCCGGGCCGGCGTCGCCGAGGGCGGTTTGAAAAGTGACTTCACCGTTGATAGTCCGGTGGCCACACTCTCCAAACGCGGCACCTGGAACTTCGGCATGTTCTATGAGCGCGGTACCGACCGCTTCGAAGTCTTTCTGCTCGATCGCGGTTTGGTCGAGGCCATCAATGAGATCACCGGCCAACGCCGTGGCCTGCTGCCGAAGGAATCCGTGACCAATGCCATGCGGCGTTGGGGCACTGAGTCTCAGATTCAACGCAACGTACCTATCCCGGACCTGCTGGGACAGGGTGATGTCGAAGTGGTCTTTAATCGCCTGAAGCAGGATGGCCTGGGCGTGCTCGATCCTGACAGCGGCAAATCCGTGCTGGATCTGTCCACCAGCTTTGCGCAGAATGAGTTCGCGCGCACGCTTCGTGGCCGGATGCCCACATTACCCGTGCACTCAGGCGCGCGACAGTTGACCCGTCTGGAGGGCTTCTTCGGCACCGGCCGCGGCGATCAACTCGTTGACGTCGTCATTGAATCAAACAATCCGCTGGTTCAGCAAGGTTGCGCCCGACCCGGCAATTACAAGTTCCGCCGCTCCGCCGCCGAAGGCTGGCTGCGCCAACACGACCGTCAGCCGTAGCACGCGGTACCAGCGACGTAGCGACCGGGCCGAAACCTGATATCGATCATGCCTCTACAATTCACCAAGATGCATGGCCTCGGGAACGATTTCGTGATCGTTAGCCTCTTCGATCAGGTGGTGGATAAACCCGCGGAATTAGCGCGATTGATCAACGACCGCCGGCGCGGCATCGGCGCGGATGGCTTGATTCTCATGGCGCCTGCCACTGCCGCCGACTCTGATGTGCGGATGGAAGTCTATAACGCCGACGGCTCGCGGGCGGGGATGTGCGGTAACGGACTACGCTGCGCCGCGCGCTGGGCTTATGAAAATGGCCACGTTCAGAATAATCCCATGCGGATTAACACGGATGCCGGCGTGCTCACGGCCGAGCTGCGGTTTGATGCCAATGATAACATCCAGGCCGTGCGTACCGATCTGGGCGCGCCGATTCTAAGCCCACAAAAAATTCCCGTCGCATTGAGTGGTGAGCGCGTGGTGGGTGTCATGGTGCCACTCCCGGAGGCCATGCTCCAGGTCACCTGCGTATCCCTGGGGAATCCGCACGCGGTCTTCTTTGAGCACCTGGATGACGTACCACTGGCACAGTGGGGACCGCTGATTGAGCGACATCCCCTGTTTCCCGAACGGACCAACGTGCATTTCGTGCAAGTCCTCGATCGAACACACGTGTGCATACTGCACTGGGAACGCGGGTGTGGCGCCACACAAGCCTGCGGGACCGGAGCCGGTGCCACCTGTGTGGCCGGGGTATTGAACAATCTGACGGATCGCGCCATTACGGCCGAAATGCCGGGAGGCGCCTTACAACTGGAATGGGAGGAATCCAGTGACCATGTTTTCCAGACCGGCCCGGCGGAAGAAGTATTTACCGGGCAGTTGAGTGGTGGCTTCGCCAGGTAGTGCATCGCACACACACCTGATGGTCACAAAATAGGGGTAAAGCTGCTGTTCGACGCATGGATTTCATACTGCTTGACATATCCGCGGGAATCCGGCGGTAGCCGAATACGACACACGGGTCCGATTTTGGCCTTCGCGGGTATAATCAGAGGTCCTATTGGCAACGGGCAGGTTGTACCTTTATATGAACATTCCAGTATATTGGGTGAGTCGGGCCTTCGATAACCATAAATGGTTCTGATGCGCTGGAACATGTGATACTGGATTTTCAGTTGCAGCCTACTTCACGACAAGACTGGCATGCTGCCGTCAAGCGGTATGAAGAGATGCCCGATCATGGTCACCGCCGACGGGAGGCACGCCATATTGCCCCCCTGGGCACGGCCAGGCTGGCATATGAACAGGCTGGGTTACCTGAGCTTCAAACCGGCAAGGTACTGAACATCTCCGACCATGGCGCCATGATCGTCACTCGCCAGGAGATTCCGGAACACGCGGTACTAATGATGAAGATATCCCTCGGTGAAGATGCTTTTCTACTGGTCGGCCGCGTAATGCACAGCACACAGACCGTCGGCGGCTACAAGATCGGGATCAAACTGGATTTTCCCGCGGAACCCTCTACGGAGTCCACTCCGGCAACAACCCAGAAATCCCCCCCGGAATCCTCCTGAGATCATCCCGTAGCGGCCGCCCGAGCTTGTCCCGATTCATCGGGATGGCGGCCGTCATAAGTAGCGGCCGCCCTCCGTGGCGGCCGTCGGTGAACAACTTGCGCTCATATTTCTATAAACACGCGCGTCCACGGCCAATCCTGCCAACGTTCAACATGACCAGCCAGCACAGGATTCTCCACAATATAGCCGAGTACCGTCTCTGACGTTTCACCCTCGCGACAGATATGATCGTACGCTGATCGTTGCCAGAGCAGCGGCGGCCCGCCCAGCCTCATGTATTCGTGTGTAGTGAAACTCTTGAACCGGTCAAGCCAGCGACCAACCTTGCGCCCCGATGTCGCCGGGGACAGCAACACGTGCAGATGGTCCGGCATCAAACAGAACCCATATAGCCGGTACTCCATCAATCTGCAGGCCGTCTCAACACTGCCACATACGACAGTGGCGACATTTGTCTCAGTGAATGGAGTGCCGCGCGCGGCGCATATCGTCAAGTGAACGTCAATATTGCCCGAGTAATCACAGTCCGCATGCCGAACCGCATGGCTGCGGCGATAAGTCGTTCGCTTATGTGGTGGCATCTTGCGAGTATTGTCCATTTGCCCGTTCGGAACGGCCGCCACAGAGGGCGGCCGCTACACTTGTGGGACCGGTTTTTAACCGGTCTGAATCCAATCACGCGCGGACACGAGTTATTGCATATCAACGGCCGCCATCCCGATGGATCGGGACAGGCTCCGGGCGGCCGCTACTGATTTGTCTCGCCACGTCCGCTACGAACGGCGGCCACCACTAGTTGCCTCGTTGCCTTGCTGCCTTCTCGGCCGCCACGGAGGGCGGCCGCTACTTCGGATCTCTACAGCTTCGCGATGATCGCGTCCGTCATCTGGGTTGTGGTTGCCGCGCCTTGTTTGATCACGTCCGGGCCGCCTTTGAGCTTGAGCATGTCGTACACGCGCGTCTTGCCCTCGGCAACGACGGCGGCGACCGCGGCGCGGATACGCTTGGCTTTGTCCGCCTCGCCGATGTGCTCGAGCATCATACAAGCGCTCAGGATCATGGCGATCGGGTTGACGATGGATGGATCGAGATTCTCGTACTTAGGCGCCGAACCGTGTGTCGGCTCGAAGACCGCCACCTCGTCGCCGATGTTAGCGCTGCACGCGAATCCCAGGCCGCCGACCAGCCCCGCGAAGCCATCGGAGACGATGTCGCCGAACATGTTGCCCGCCAGGATGATGCCGTAATCCTCGGGATTCTTGGTGAGCCACATCATCTGGGCATCGATGTTCGTCTCCCAGACGTCGATGCCGGGGTAGTCCTTGCCGATCGCGCGCGTCTCGAACGTCAGCATGCCCGAGGTCTCACGAATGACATTCGGCTTCTCGCAAATTGTGACGGACTTGTAGCCGAACTTCTTCGCATACTCGAACGCCGCCCGGGCAATTCGCCGGCAGGCTTTACGTGTGAATATCCGCGTCGAGACCGCCAGATCGGCGCGCGGACAGCTCTGGAAATGCTCGAACTTCTTATGCGTGCACAAGGCGTCATACACCTGGTCCGGCGGATTGGTCCACTCCACGCCGCTGTACAGCCCCTCGGTGTTCTGCCGGAAAATCACCGTGTTGACCTTGGGCTCAACAAAGCCGTCACCCTCGCGGCGGATAAAGTTCAGCGGATTGCCCTGGAACGACAGGCAGGGTCGGATGCAGACGTCGAGGTTGAAGTGTTGCCGCATACCGACGATCGGGCTGTAGTACACATAGCCTTTGTCCCGCAACTCTGGCGACAGCTCGGCCGCCGCCTTATCCTTTGGCTTGGAAGTAATGGCCCCGAACAGGCCGATTTTGTGCTCTTCTAGGGCCGCGATTGTCCGCTCTGGTAGCGCATTACCTTCCTTAATCCAGAACTCCCAACCGATATCGGCATGCACGTATTTGGCTTCAAAACCGGCCGCGGCCAGTACACGCACGGATTCCGGCAGAACAACTTTCCCAATCCCATCGCCTGGCATCGACACAATCGTTCGCTTTGACACGGCGGATCCTCCACGCGAAATGTCAACAACCTACCCGCTGGACTCAGCCGGTGGCACCCGCGCCACCCGCGACGCCCATGCTAGCGGAATCTCACGGTCTAGCAAATACGTTGCCCGCAACAATCACCGCCATCTACTTCTCGAGAACACCTCGGTATCCCACCCTGTTTTCGTTGGTGCTTATCTAAAGTGGTCGCTTTTTCGGCCGCCCCACCTCGCGCGGCAGATCCCGCGATAAGGTCGATTTTTTGCGATAAACCACAATCACGCGAGCACTATGCGACTCCGGTAATTGGTAGATATGATCGTCCGCCCTTTCCAGGCCACATAGCCTGGCAGCCTGGGCCGCCGCCCGTGCCTCCTGGTCCAGCCCCGGTGCCGATTTGAAAAACCAACACTCCCCACCTATGCGCGCGAAACCGCTGGCGTATTCCACCAATACCCGCAGTTTGGCTACCGCCCGCGCAACTACGATATCGAACTTTTCCCGATAGGCGGACTCATGAGCCAGCGTTTCGGCCCGCCCCCAGATGCAACGCACGTTCCCAAGTTCCAGGTCCGCGACAATCCGCTCAACGGCCACTAATTTCTTGCGCGTGGCTTCGGCCAGCGTCACCTGTAATTCCGGACAGACACATGCCAATGGGATTCCCGGCAGACCACCCCCGGTTCCCAGGTCGAGTAGTGTGCCTGGCTGGCCGGTTTGTATCTGCGGTAAAAGTGCCAGACTGTCACAGATATGCTTAATCCAGGCTTCCCCCTCATTATCGATCGCCGTGAGGTTAACGCGCTGATTTGCCGACAATAATAATCTCACGAATTTTGCCAGGCGGTGATAAGCCCCGGCCCCCACGTCGCAACCCGCCGCGGCCAGTTCCGACGGTGTCATTGGTGGCCTGTGGGAACCAGTGCGGGCCGCAAGCGTGGCGGCTTGCCACGGTCGAACAACAGGGTCGGCAGGCTCCTGACCACGCCCCGCGGATTGTACAGGGCCTCGATTTCACCCCGACAGTTATACCAGCAGGCCGTGCAGTGCCTGGGAGTCTCGTCGGCCCGCAGGTGGCGAACGATCTCCTGAGCCGAGTCGCGGAACAGGTTGGCCACCGGCTGGTTGCGTTCCTCGACACAAGCCGCGATATCGCCAACCGAGTCGATGTTGAAGAAGCCACGCCCAGCCTGGCAGCCGGGCACGCCGCCGTTCAACGCCTTGTCAAACTGCGACAGGAAATGTGGATTGCTGAGGAAATTGGAGTATTTCCGGCGTAGCTTGAGCAGGTAGTTCCCCACCATGCCATTGTAGGCATGCGCAAAACGTTTCGAGCCGGTCTTGCGGACGCCATAGGGCTGAACCATGAAATAAGCCCCACGGTCGGCGGCCATACGGATCATGGGCTCGATCTGGTCCAAATTGTCATTCATTAGCACCGTCATCCAATTGACCCGTTGCCACTTATGGCGGCGCGCCTGGCTGAACAATTCGATGGCCCGCAGGGCACGCTCGTAAGCTCCCGGGACGCCCCGTTTTTCATCGTGACGGTCGGAATCAGCATAGTCGATACTGATGGACACCCCCCACAGGCCGGCGTCGAAAAGATCTTCGGCCAGACCTTCGTTGACGAACCAGCCGTTGGTGGTAATGAATGGAAAGTGCCAGCGTGCCACGGCCTCGACGATTTCGACGATATCCGGCCTGATGAGGGGCTCGCCGCCGGCCAGGCTGATCAACAGCGAGCCCAGCCGTGAGAGCTTATGTGAGCCACGCCAGTAATCGCGTACGCTCAACTCCGGCTGATCGCCCATGGGATCAGCCCAGTAATGGCAGAACGAGCACTGGAAGTTGCAGCGGTAGTTCACCTGCCAGGCACACCAGACCGGGTGGCCAGAGGCCCAGGCCCGTGCTAATTGCAGCTTTTTATGAGTTGGTGACCGCGCCACGCCGGGAATACACCATTAGTTTCCAGCAAACCCAACCAATAGACACGCAAGCCGGATAGTAGCCCGTAGCCGTCGCCCTGAACAGTATGCCGTGCTTCACAAGTCCCGTCATATATCAGACACGGCAAAAAACCGCAGGATACATCACATATAGAGTCCTATAACATGGCCGCTCTCGCTCCATCAGTGGCCACTTTTCCTCGGGAAGCAGTTCTTATCCCAGGATTCGCCACTTCTGGTTAAGTCGCTCCCTCTCGGCGGTCGATGTTTTACTCACGCTGACTACCCTCCTTACTCTCTGGGTGGTCGATAGCTGGTCAAAACCGCCTTGGCGGTGGAAAACAAGCTATCGATCACCTTTTTGATTGCCCTGAATTACCCCCTTCACGTGACCATTGCGTGACCGTGACTACCACTGGTATTGAGATCTGGTAGTGGACTTGGAGTATTGCTCACGATTAGGGCTACACCCCAAAGACACCAGCGCGGCGTGACGATTCGAGCTATGTGCTGATCGAGACGGGAATTCCCAGAGATGTCAGCCGCAATCGAGCTGTAAGTAACTCGTGAATACAACTGATGTTCTGTACTTCCCTGTCGACTTCACAACACAAGGTTGAACGGCTGCATAGCAGGCCAATCACCGAGGGTGTTAGCGAACCCGCATAGGCGCTAGCTGACAGTCAGACCAATCTAGCCCGCAATTCGCGAATCCTTGATCCACAGTTGCCTGATTACGGTTTGCGTTTGTCACGCGTGTCACCAGTATTACGATGGCTCCAGCTAGCGATGATCGCGGGATCTACGCCAATGGTGTCCGTTGTCGGTGAGTGGGAGTCCGCTTGGCGTAGAGCATGCGGGCCGATTCGTGGCCAGGGGCGGCTCAACACATCGTCCGACCATGCGGCGAGGTAGTCCTTCTGGATGGCATCGCCCAACTCGGGGCGCAATTGGTCCATGTAGAACCGCACGTGTCCGGCCATGTGGCGCTGGTAGTACTCCAGATCCCACGCGCACACTGAGCCGTTGGAACTCGAAGCGACGAGCGTTTTGCCGTCCGGCGTGAACCCGACGGAGTTCGCACCAAAACGTCCAAATGGCTCGAGCAACAGAAGATTCAGACGTGTGTGCAGATCCCACAATCTGATAGTCCCATCATCGCTACAAGTTGCGAGGATGTTCGGATCGTTCGGCATGTACGCTACACCCCACACGACCGATCGCAGTTCGAGAAACTGCGCATCTCGCGTGTACGTTGTCAGGTCCCATATCTGGAACTGCTGGCCCCAGCAACCGATCGCCAGTTTCCTGCCGTCCGGTCGAAACGCGACCGTCCAGGGACATGCGATCGTCTTGAGGTGTGCTACTGACTCGCCCGATGGCGAATACAGCCGGACACCGCCGCTTCGATATGCTACTGCGATCGTCTTACCGTCTGGGCTGTAGCTCACGCTGAGGGCTTCCTTGCCGGTGGACGGAATCGTCAACAGTACCCGGCAGGTAGAAACCTCCCGTATCTGCACCGTCTTGTCCTGGCGTGTTGTCGCCATTGACTCACCGTCCGGACTGAAAGACAGTGAGCGATGCGTGGCCCGGTGGTGTCCGTCAAACGAGTTAACCTCTCTGCCGGTCGAGAGGTCCCAGAGTTTCACAACGTGATCAGAACCACACGTCGCCAGCAGAGTTCCGGTTGGATCAAAGTGACAAGATGCTCCGTATGATGGGTGGCCCGCCAAGGTAGCCAGGAGCCTACCAGTGGCGGTTGCCCACAGTTGAATCTGCCCCTCCCCGCCGCTCGCGGCTATGACACGGCCATCCAGGCTCACAGCAACTGGCCCTCGGCCTGAGTCGTCGAGACGTAACAAGCCGCCTTGAGATTCGACTTCGGAGACTCGAACCGCATGCCCGCCGTACAGGTCGTCACTGGCGGCGTGTGCCAAGAGCCGACCATCCGCGTTCATCTCCGCCCCGTCAACTCCCTGCGGCAGCAGGTTCTCGTACTCAGCAGTGCTGATATCCCACAAATCGACGCGCCACCAGCCGCCGACGAGCAACCGGCCGTCGTCAATGAAGTGGAGCAGACGCACTGAACCGTTTGAGGGATTGAGGGTCCGCGTGCACTCATAGGTACTGAGATCCCAGATCCTGATGATCTTGTCCTGGCCGCCCGACGCGAGTTTCTGACCGTCTCGCGAGAACGCGAGCAGCACATAGCGTCGATGGCCCTTGAGCGTGGCGATCGACGGGCCGAGCAGACCACGCCATAGCTTTATGATCCCGTCATCGGAACTGGACGCGAGTAAGGAGCCGTCGCGGCTGAATTGCAGACACCTGACCCCCGCATCATGCTCGGCGAGCGTTCTGACGCACTCGCCAGTAAGAGGGTCCCAGAGCTTGATACTGCAGTCCCCTGATCCTGTCAGCAGGTACCTGCCGTCCGGGGAGTAACGCGCAGAGTGGAATCCACCATGAGCGTCCCGTATCGTTGTAACGGTGGCGTGAGATTCGACTTCCCAAACGTTGGCAATCCCATCAATGCAGACGGAGACCAGGAATCGGCTATCGGGACTGAAGTGTACGCCGGTGATACTCGCGGTGTGTCCAGGGAGATCCGCAACATGACGGCCCGCGACCAAATCCCACAGCTTCAGGTCCCCGCGGTGACCGCCGGCCGCGACGAACCGTCCGTTCGGCGCAAAGGCCAGGCAGCGCGAGTCATCGATACGCCCCAAGGTGGCGAGGCCGAGGCTGCGCGAATAGAGCTCCCAAAGGGCCCAGAACGCGTGATTTGAGTCCGAGGCTATCAGGAACTCGCGCCAGATCAAATCTTCCGCTTCCGCCAGGTGCCCCGTTCGACCGAGCAGCCGACCACGCTCGATGTTGCTTACCGTCAGCGCCGCGGTTGCCTCCCCGTGGGCCACGCGCTCGCGGATTGCCAACCGCCGGTTGCGCTGCGCTTGGATGAACGAAACCGTGCCGAAGACCGACAGGAGCACGGTAAAGAGAATGGCGGCAGCCGTGAGTCGTCGATGTCGGACGATGGTCTTCCTCAAGACGTACAGCGTTGAGTCACGCTTGGCCTCGATCGGTTCGCCGCGCAAGTAGTGCCGAATATCGGCGGCCAGGTCCGACGCGGACTGGTAGCGGCGCCCTTTGTCTTTTTCCAGCGTCCGGCGGACGATTGTCTCGATCTCGCCGCGCAGGGCGCGAGCGATCGTGGTTAGTCGCGTGGGCTCCTCGTCGCGTATCACGCGCGCGGCTTCGGCAATCGATCGATCGCGCACTTCATAAGGGAGCGCGCCGCTGATAAGCTCGTAGAGAATCACACCGAGCGAATACACGTCCGAGCGCGTATCCAGTTGTTTGGAGTCGCCGGTTACCTGCTCGGGGCTCATATAAGGCACGGTGCCGATGAGTTGCCCGATGTTAGTCTGCATCGTGACCGTCTGCATGTCGGCATCCGTGGCCCGTGCCACGCCAAAGTCGAGAATCTTCGGTTGCCCGGTTGAGTCCACAATAATGTTTCCGGGCTTGAGGTCACGGTGGATGACCCCCTTTTGGTGGGCGTGCTGCACGGCATCGCAGATCTTCGCGAAGAGTGCCAGGCGTTTTCGGGTATCCAGTCCATTGAGGTCGGCATATTTGCCGAGGGACTCGCCGGTGACGTACTCCATGGCGAAGTAAGGCTGTCTGAGTTTCGCGCCCCGAAAACCGTCTACTTCCGCGGTGGACGCTTCGTAGATGTGAGCGATACCAGGATGTTGCAACTGCCCGAGGATCTCCGCCTCATGTTGAAATCGCCGCAACAGGCTCCTGGACGGCAGCCCGGAGCGGATAGCCTTCAACGCGACTGTTCGATGTGGATGTTCTTGCCGGGCTTCGTAGACGATACCCATCCCACCCTCGCCGATGACGCGGACGATCTCATAACGGCCAATGTGTGTAGGTAACGTGGGCGCCACATGTGCGTCGTATTCATCGATCGGCGTGACTGGTGACTGGCGCATGAAGTCACCCATTCCGGTCGAATCGTGGTACAGGAGCTGTTGAACGAATGCATGCAGCTCGTGATCGTGTGTACACTCGTGCTCCAGCAGCGCCTCCCGTGCCTCCGTGGACAGGCTGACAGCGGCGTGGAATATTTCCTCGGCCCGCTTATATCTCGCCGTATCCATCACAACGGTCCGTTACGTCGATGTTTCACCATCGGAAAGTATTGTGCAAAGGAAGGAGCGGCTGAAGCGCCATTCGCGCTGAACCGTCGGGACCGAGATGCCGAGCGCGGCCGCTGTTTCATCGTTGGACAAACCCGCGAAGTACCGCAGCATCACGACCTTAGCTTTGCGCGGATCTGTTTGCTCAAGCCGCTTCAGAGCTTCGTCTAAGGCCAAGAGATCTTTCGCCGGCGGCGTAGCTTCTGGGTCCGTCAGGTCGAGATCTATTCGCTTCTTTCATTCGCTTCTTTCCCCCACCATGTCTTGCGCTTGCTTTTCGGCGGGCCTGCTCAACGAGTATCTGGCGCATGGCCTGGGCCGCCGCTCCGAAAAAGTGCCCGCGGCCGTTCCAACAGGGCTCGTCCCGGCCAAGCAGCCGCAAGTACGCCTCGTGGACAAGGGCAGTAGGTTGTAGTGTGTTCCCTGGCGGGGTTCGCGCCATCTGCGACTGCGCGAGCCTGCGTAGCTCGGAGTATACGAGCGGAAGTAAGTCGGCCGCCGCTTGGGCATCGCCTGTGCTCGCGGCATCCAGCAACTGGGTTACCGATTGGTCTGTCGGTGTGGCCATCTTACGAAATCTCTCACTAATCTGATCAGCGGTGCGGTTCTATTTCGAACTGATTTATGACGGGACCCAATTCGGAATGCGGTCCCGCTACCGAACAGGCTTGATCCATTATACCAAATCTGGCCTGCACGCTGGTAGCGAATCGCAGTTTATCGGCCGCGGCGACGGTGCTGGCGCGCCGCGTTAGCGGGCACGGAAGAAGGAGAAGACCATGAGAGGATCGCTGAATGCAATCACAATCCTGGCCGTGGGGCTGGTCCTGAGCCAGAGTGCGGCTTTAGCGCAGCAGCCGCTGGGTACGGCCTTCGCGTATCAGGGGCAACTGAAGGAGGCGGGGGTCGCCGCCGACGGCGACTACGATTTCCGGTTCCAGCTATATGATGACCCCACCGCTGGTTCGCAAATTGGCGGCGATGTTCATGTCGACGACTGGCCGATCAGCGATGGCCTGTTTCTGGTGCAGCTCGACTTCGGCAGCAGCGTCTTCACTGGCGAGGAGCGCTGGCTGGAGGTGGCCGTACGTCCGTGGGACAGTGTTGATCCGCACACGGTGCTGTCACCCCGCCAGCCGCTGAACGCCACGCCCTATTCGTTATATGCACTAGACGGCCCGGGGAGTGCGGGATTCTGGGCAGCCAACGGCGACGACATTTACAACACCAACGCCGGCAACGTCGGCATCGGGACGACCACCCCGACGTCGAAGCTTCAGGTCCACAACGGGCCACTGCGGTTTACCAACGATGAGTACCTTTCGCCTTCGGCGCTTCTACTGTGGGGTGGAGTCGACCCGAACGGCGTCCCAGACATGGATTCCTTCCGGCTGCGCTACGATAACGACTTCTTTGGCGCCTACTGTGATGCGCTGGTCTTCGAGAAGGTGGACGGCACGGGCGCCAATCCCGACGGTGGCATCGCGTTCACCAACACCGGCAACGACGGCGTTGAGGAAGTTTCGCTAGTAATCCAGGGCGATGGAGACGTTGGGATCGGGACGATGAACCCCCAGTCGAATCTGCATGTATTCAGCGACGACTCGAACGCCGGGATTGTGATCCAGACCACGGACGCCGCCTCCCGCCACGCGCACATCGATTTCCGCGGGCCAGGAGGCGAGCGCTACATCGTGGGTTGGGATGACGTACCCAGCCTCTTTCGTATCTTCAGCTATACGCAGGGCCGGAACATCCTGACAATCACAGACGCCGATGGTAACGTCGGCTTCGATGCCAACGTCGGCATCGAGACGACGAACCCCCAGAACACGCTCGACGTCAAGGGGAACGCGGTCATCGGAACGAGTTACGCGGGGGTCGAATCCGCCCCCGCGAACGCACTGCTTGTGGAGGGCGCGCTCGGCGTCGGGACGACTGATCCGCTGACGAAAGTGCACGCGATGGGTCCGGTGCGGGCCTCAAACTACGCCGACCCGCTGAACTTCGTTCAGACGGGCCACGACGGAAGTGCGGGCCACGGCTACCTCAACTGGGGCGGGATTGGCGATTTCCGCTTGCGTCATGAAGGCGCGAATCTGCTTACCTTGACGCAAACCGGTGACTGCGGCATCGGGACCGCTTCGCCCACCAGTCGGCTGCACGTCAACTCCTCCACGAACGTACCCTCCGACCCGGACCCGGACTCTCAGGCGCCCCTCAAGATCACCAATGGCGCTGGTCAGGCGCTGCTCTTCGATTCGAACCAGATCGAGAGCGTGGGCGATGCGCTGTACCTCAACTACCGAGCGACTGGCGGCACGGGCAACGACGTGCTCCTCGTCAACGGCGGCGGCAACGTCGGCATCGATACGACCACCCCGGCCGCCAAGCTACACGTCGGCGGCACGCCGGGTACGGACGGGATCATGTTCCCCGACGGCACGCTGCAGACCACGGCGGCCACGGACGGCTTGTGGAGTGAGAATGGTGGCGACATCTATTACGACGGTGGCTTCGTTGGTATCGGATCGGCTGGACCCACATCACCACTGTATGTGAGAAAACGCGCCAACGAGGGTGAAGGCGCGCTTGAGCTCACGACTGAGTCCATAGTGATGGGTAACTGGAGCAAGCTCACGTTCGACTTCAGCAGCATTAACGCATCCAATCAGAGCGGAGACACATCGATCAAGCTCAACGATAGCTCCTCCGGCGACGTGCTACTGGCAGCAGGCGGCGGCAATGTGGGCATAGGAACAACCTCGCCAACTAAAGAGCTGGAGGTGGCGGGCGACGCGATGTTTACAGGCGGCAACGTCGGCGTCTGGTACGGAAACAAAGCGGTAACGCTCCGGCAAGATGCCAACAACACATTCTTGTCCAACAAGGCCGACTTCGTCGGCAATGGCTCCGAATCCAATGGCAGCCTGACAATCAACGGTGAAGGTGGCATACAGTTGACTTACGGCAGCGCCGGATCCGCCGGCACGGTGGCCCTTAAAGTTGACCCGGTTGGCAACGTGGGCGTCGGCACAGCGAGCCCCGCGGCACAACTGGATGTAAGGGGCAACGTGATCGTGCGTAGTGCCACCGACAACAGCGTGCTGATCGAGCTGGGCGAGGGGCTGGACATTGCCGAGGGCTTTGATGTTAACGGTTCCGCGCAAGCCAGTCCGGGCACCGTGCTGGTCATCGACGTGGACTGTCCTGGTCAACTGGCGGTGAGCGGTCAGGCCTACGATACGAAGGTCGCCGGGATTGTCGCCGGCGCCAACGGGCTCGGATCGGGAGTGCGTCTTGGATCAGGTCAGTTCGACTACGACGTGGCCCTGGCTGGAAGGGTATACTGTAACGTTGACGCAACCTACGGTGCCGTTGAACCGGGGGATCTGCTGACCACATCACCCACGCCGGGCCATGCCATGAAAGTCACCGACCGCGAGCTGGCGCAAGGGGCCATTCTTGGCAAGGCCATGCAAGGCCTGGCTGAGGGTGACAAGGGTCAGATTCTGGTACTTGTCACCCTGCAGTAGCGGAGAGGTGTTGACCATGATACACATTAAAAGCGCAAGTATACTCGCGACGCTGTTCGTGCTAGTCCTGGCCACGTCGGCACAAGCCGAGATTGCGACAATCGACGAAGCCAACAACGTGGCCGAGAACTGGATCGCACAGATTATCCACTCCAAAGGTGACTGGGGCGGATCAGACACCGCCCATGTCACGGCGATCCAGGAGTTCACGCGCGGAGGTCGCGTCCTCGGCTATCACTGTACGGTAGAGCCCGGCGGTTTCATCGTGGTATCGCTGCTCAAGGAACTGGCACCGGTCAAAGCCCACTCCACGGTTTCTTATCTCGATCCGGAATCGGAGGAAGGTCCGGCCGACCTGCTGAAGAGCAAGATGGCCTACCTTCTGGACAGCGTTGAGTCCCTGGTCGGTCCCATTGAAATGGTGCGGACCGAGGACCTGGAGGACATTGTGGATTACCACTACCGCCCGGCCTGGGACGCATTAGCAATATCTCCAAGAGAGTTTAAGCTCACATTGGCAACCAGCCCACGAAACGACTACCAGGAGGGCGGCATACTACTCACTTCGCACTGGCACCAGGGTGATCCCTACAATCGGGCGTGCCCGGTCGGACACAACGGCTGTACTGATCCGCACTGCGCGGTTGGATGTGTCGCAACGGCCACTGCCCAGATCATGCGCTACTGGTGCTGGCCTCCGGGGAGGGACTGGACCCTGATGCCCGATAGAGTGTCCCCTGACTCACCGGCGCCGCAGCTCAATGCCGTGGCCTGGTTCTGTCACGATGTGGGTGTCGCGGTAGACACGACCTATTGCAGTGGTGATGAGAATCCGTGCGCGTCTGGGGCTTTTCACGTTAACGTGCCGCCGATGCTGATTGATTCGCTATACGATGATAATGTTATACGTCTAAGGCGTGACAATTACGAGGCAGATGAATGGTGGGACGGACCAGGTATGTTGAAAGACAACCTGAATGTAAACCGCCCCATTCAGTTCGGAATATATAGACACTCCATTGTCTGTGACGGCTGGAGAGAGTGGTTCCATGGTTACTACCTTCCCGAATACCACATGAACTACGGCTGGGATGACGGCTTCACGCAGTGGTACGAACTTGACGCTCTGTATCTGCCGGCGGGGGGGGCTCCCGAGGGTGATAACATGATCGTGAACATCGTGCCGCTCTGCAGTCTGTCCTCGCCGATTTTCGGAACTTACCCGCGTGTGAGCGATTATCCGTACCGGTACGTGGACCGGGACTGTCGTGGCGGACCGGCCACGTTCGAGGCCGGGCAACTCGTCCAGTTCCTGTTGCACATGCGCCTGAAACCGAATACGGGCGAGTTTCGTTTCTACGGCGCCACAGGACTCCACACGCGGCTGTACACCCGGGGAGACCAGACCAAGGGCATCCTCATCAAAGGCGGGGCCCTCGCCGTTCAGCCAGGAGGAGTAGTTGTTCTACGTTGATCGGAGGAGATGTTTCGCTGTCCTAATCAAGGGGGCGACGAGGGCATTGAGTACGCAGGAATGCAGAGCATGAATCGGGCTCGGGCGAGCCCGGAAACCAGGAGCAACAGTCATGTGTAATAAGACGTTGAAGTTGAGTGTCAGGTTTGCGGTGATCCTCGCCGCCGGCACGGTAGCGGCAGCGGAAGACTTCTCGATCGACTGGTGGACGGTCGGCGGTGGCGGCGAGATGTGGACCACCGGTGGCGACTACGAGCTGTCCGGCACCGTTGGCCAATCAGGCGCGGGAGTAGCTATGACCGGCGGAGACTATTCCCTCTCGGGCGGATTCTGGCCGGGCATTCCCGCGTACGGCCGCGGCGACATGAACTGCGACGGAAACATCAACGCCTACGATATCGATGGTTTCATCTGCGCACTCAGTCCAACCTGCGACTACGAGGGTATGTTTCCAGATTGCAACCGCCAACTGGCCGACTGCAATGGTGATGGTGACGTGAACGCCTACGACATTGATACATTTATCATGCTAGTGGGCGGCGGTTGATCCAGGCGGACCGAGGTTCACAAGATTCCCGCGGTGACCGCGAAGACCCAACTCAAACCAGGCATCTTCGGCGGCGAGCCAGAGACAAATTATAGCTGGTATCACGCAAAATCGGTGCATTCCGACGCCCTCGGGGTGGTAGTGTGTCCCCGGGCAACACTCGGGGACGAGAGAAGCATCTCGGCATCTAAAGGGGACAGACATGCGCGCGAAGCGTATCGCACTCGGAACGGTTATCGTTGTGGTGGCGGCCACGTCAGCGGGGTTGAACGCCCAGACGCCGGCGGGCACCATGTTCACCTACCAGGGCTAGCTCAAGCTGGCTGGTGCTCCAGTGAACGACACCGCCGACTTTGAGTTCGCGCTCTGGCAGGATCCGCTCAGCGTTGACCCGGGCGATCAGGTTGGCTCAACGCTGCTGGTGGACAACGTGGGCGTCGCCCAGGGCCTGTTCACCGTCTGGCTGGATTTGGGCGAGGTCGCCTTCACCGGCGACGCCCGTTGGCTGGAGATCGCCGTGAACGGTACAACGCTGAGTCCGCGCCAGGAACTGACGCCGGCCCCCTACGCGCTATACGCATTAGACAGCCCGGGGAGCGCAGGGTTCTGGGCAGCCAGCGGCGATGAGATCTACAACACCAACGCCGGCAACGTCGGCATCGGGACCACGAATCCCGGGACGACGCTGCACGTATTCAGCGACGACTCGAACGCCCGGGTTCTCGTTCAGTCCACGTACGCGACCTCCGGTAGTGCGGACATCGATTTCCGCGGACCGGGGGGTGAGCGCTACCTCGTGGGTTGGTGTGACAGCGGCGGCTTTTTTCGTATCTACAGCGGCACGCACAGCCAGGACATCCTGACAATCAAAGATTCCAGTGGCAACGTCGGCCTTCAGGGCGACGTCGGCATCGGGACCGCTTCGCCCACCAGTCGGCTGCACATCGACGACTGGACGAACGTGCCCGCTGACCCGGACCCGGACTCTCAGGCGCCGCTCAAGATCACCAATGGCGCTGGTCAGGCGCTGCTATTCGACTCGAACCAGATCGAGAGCGTGGGCGACACGCTCCATCTGAACCACCGCCCAACCGGCGGCGTGGGCAACGACGTGCTCCTCGTCGGCGGCGGCGGCAAGGTCGGCATCGATACGACCAGCCCGGCCGCCAAGCTGCACGTCGGCGGCACGCCGGGTACGGACGGCATTATGTTCCCCGACGGCACACTGCAGACCACGGCGGCAGCGGACGGTTTGTGGAGCGAGTCCGGAAGCGACATTTACTACATGGCGGGCAGCGTCGGTATCGGAACGGCGTATCCGCAGGCTCGCCTCGACGTCGATGGCCAGGTACACGCGATGGCCGACCTGCCCGCAGACCCCGGCCCCGATGCCCCGGCAACGCTCAACGTGGAAAACGCCGCCACCGACGCTTCCTGGGGTGGCCACGCCATCCGCGCCACGAATGTGGCGCCGTCCCAACTGGCCCTCACGTATGCTTTCCGTGGTACCGGCGTCTGGGGCGACGAAAACACCACATTGGGCGCGATCGGCGTGCTCGGAACCTCCGACACAAACCTTGGTGTCGCAGGCATAACGGACACGGGAATAGCGATCTTTGGCGCTATCGAGGACGTCGGTGGCGGCGGGACGGGCCTGGCTGGCCAGTTCGCAGGCGACGTCGAGGTCTATGGATCGCTCTCCAAGAGCGGCGGCTCGTTCAAGATTGACCACCCGCTCGATCCCGAGAACAGGTGCCTGTTGCACTCGTTCGTCGAGTCGCCGGACATGATGAATGTCTATAACGGAAACATCGTGACGGACGAGCGGGGCTACGCGACCATCGAACTGCCCGAGTACTTTGAGGCGCTGAACCGGGACTTCCGTTACCAACTCACTGTCGTCGACGAAGCCGACTCGGACGTGTTCGTGCTAGCCAAGGTCGTCCGCAAGATCATGGACAACCGCTTCACGATCCGCGCCAGCGTGTCGAACGCCGAGGTCTCGTGGCAGGTCACGGGCATCCGGCAGGACGCATGGGCCGACACGAACCGCATCCCCGTGGAAGTTGACAAACCTGGGCAGGAATGTGGGACGTATTTGCATCCGGAGGCCCACGGAGTTCCTGAGGAGCTGGGGCTGGGTTACCAGGAGCGTCTGTCTAGGCCGACCGAACCGCCGAACACGAATACGGGAGGCGCGGGATGAACCGGATCACGCACACAGCGATTCGCCGGTTGACTGCCCTGATGCCGCTATTGGTCGGAGTCACGGCAGCTCAGGACTTCGCCCTCGACTGGTGGACCATCGACGGCGGCGGCGACTATGGGCTGTCCGGCACCATCGGCCAGCCCGACGCCAGCATCACCATGACCAGCGGCTTCTGGCCCGACTTCCCGATGTCTCGCACGTCAGCATGAAGTCGATAAGTAACTGCACCAATTGGCTTTCGTGCAGGCTGGACAAGGCCGTTTTGATCGCCACCAGCAAGGTTGGATAACTTGTGGCGTGGGCCGCCGCCTAGGGCCGGGCATCATTTCATCCAACATGTAACGCACACCTACCTTGCCATACGTTCGCCAGTCAGTAACTACACTGCGAAATATTGCACCCGGCCAGGGTAAGGACCCACCAGATTGTTAGAAAAGAGCACGCGGCGTGCTACACACGGGCGGCGGTCATGGCCTGGCTGGAGGTCGGGGCGGAGTGTAAGGCGGCAGCTCCGGCAGTGACTGGTGCCGGGCGATCTGGGTCGCGACCGTGACCATGTCGAGATAATGCCGGCGCGAGTCGCCGCGGCAAGTGCCGCCTGAGTTCCGGACGTTGCTCGCAGGGAGCGAAACGTGATCGGCTGCACCAGGCCGGTGAGCGGATCGACCCAGCGTATGCAGTACCTGGCGCGCTGGCGATCGAGGCGGGTGACCAGCCAGACGCTCCGCCGGGCGACGGGACTTGTGGCTTTTGGCGACATGAGCGGCTCCTGGCTGGCGGTATTTTACCGCGGAGTGCCGTAGTGGTGCGGGTACGTGACCATAACGTGACCAACGAGCCCCCGGGCGCTGGGGGCGGTTTGCTAAGATCCTGTCACTACTACACTTGGAGGGTGCTCGGCCGTGCCAAACGAGAGTGCCTTACTCGCAGCGGGTTACGACTCCGGTCGTAACCCGCTGTTTATTTCTCTCACTGCCAGCCACCATAAACCGCGGGTATTGTGCTAGAGCGGGTTAAATAATTGCCCATTACCTCGGTGGGACAAACTAATTGAAAAAGCGCGGCTCGGCAGGAGCCTCGCCCTCCCTGGACGCCGGATCATTTCTGAAAATGTGCTAATGGTACGTAGTGTATTTGCCATGGCGCCTCAGCGGCGTTTACACTCCGGCCACAGTCAGCACATCCCAGCAGAGTGAGGAGCCCATGAAATTCAAGCTTCACAATCTCATCTTCGTCGGAATGGCGTTGGGTATAATTACCGGTCTGAGCTTGTACTACGTGAACGACTTCGCCGACAAGACCATGGTGCGTTTCGATGTGGCTTTCGACTCAGCCACGCCGGCCGAAGGCACGCTCACACTAGCCGTCGGGCATAACTATCTGGACCTGACGCCGCATGAGAAAGGCGACGGGCTGCCACTGACTCTCTCGGCGGGGAGCACCCCGCGGTCTATCGAAACGAAGCTCGCACCGAATACCATGCGGAGTCTCCAGCCCTTCGTCGGCAAGATCCCGCTGGATAACAAGCAAGTCAAAGTGCTGTTTGTTCATAATGATGAAGCTCAACGGCCACTGGCGGCCAGGTCTTTTCAAGTCAGTGTTCTGGCCGGTCCCAATGAGAGCGTACTGGGTGTGACCGAAGGGGTTTTATGGTGGCTGGATTTATTCGGTCCAACCATCTTCATGGGTGCGCTGAAGATGATCATCGCCCCACTGATTCTGGCCAGCATTGTAGCCGGCGTGACCAGCCTGCCGGACATGAAACAACTCGGCGCCATCGGCTGGAAGACGATGGTCTACTACATCTCCACGACGACGATCGCGGTAGTCATTGGCCTGGTGGCGGTGTTGACCATCCAGCCGGGCAAGAAAGCCGGCGCGTTGCGCGTCCGCGACAAACAGGTCGCCTTTCAGAACGAAATCCGCGCCGAATACGAGCAGCAGAGCGGTAAGACGGCGTTGAAGGAAAACGGCCGACCGCGGCGGGGTTACGTCGAAATGCTCTCCCAGGCCAAGGGCGCCGAGAGCGCCCAGGGCGAGGAAGCCCAGCGCTTCGCGAAGCTGTCCGGGGCCAAGGATCGCACGGCCGGCGACATCCTCAAGGAAGATCTCATCCAACCCATCCTGATGAATCCCTTCGAGGCGCTGACCACCCGCAACTCGCTCGGCATTATCTTCTTCGCGCTGCTGCTCGGGGTGGCCTGTACCGTTGTCGGCGGCCCGCGCGCGGGGGCCGTCGTGGCGTTCTTCCAGGGCCTTAACGCGGTCATCATGCAGGTCACGACGTGGCTGATGGCCATTTCGCCCTTCGCGATCACGTGCATCATGGCTAAGCTGGTGGCCGAGAACGGGCCCGACATTTTCGAGACGTTGAGCTGGTATTGCGGGACCGTCATCGGCGGAATCCTGGTGCACGTGGTCGTGCTGCTGCTGATCTGCAAGTACATCGGCGGGATTGGGCCGCTCGCCTTGTGGCGGGGTTTGCGCGAAGCCTGGATGATCGCGTTTACCACGCGCTCCAGCGCCGCCACGTTGCCGGTCACCATCGAGAACGTCACGCAGAATCTCAACGTCTCGCCCAAGGTGGCGAATTTCTCGCTGCCGCTGGGTGCCACCATGAACATGGACGGCACGGCGCTCTACGAGGGCATCGCCGTCATCTTTTTGATACAGATGTTCGGCGGCCTGGACGACGTCGGCATAACCATGACGGCGATGACCACGTTGCTGATTTTCATTACCGCCGTCATGGCCTCGGTCGGCGCCGCGGCGGTGCCGGACGCGGGGCTGGTAACGATGGTACTGGTCGCGACGGCGGTGCATCTGCCGATCTACTACATCCCGCTGATCTTCGCGGTCGATGCGTTCCTGGACATGTTCCGCACATCGACAAACGTGTTAGGCGACTCGATCGGGGCGATAGTGGTAAACCGCCTGGAGCGCGGCAAACTCGGCGACGCGCCCGTCCCGGCGTAGCGGCCCGCGCCCGGGAGGGCGAGGCTCCCGCCGAGCCGTGGCGGCCGGGCTCTGTACCGGCCGTCCCGGGGAGGGCGCGGCTCCCGCCTGGCCGTAGCGGCCATTTCCATAGGATCTATGATCGAGCGTGTGGGGGGAGAAATAATAACGCTGTTTGAGCCGCATAAGTCGAAGGTGGCCAAGGTGGTCATGTTTGCGCGCCCCCCTTTTGGCCACCTTTGTTATCGAGACGTTGGGGGTCCGTGGGAGCAAGCGTGCGCGCGCGTCGGCTATGGCGGTAATTGATATTCGCGGTCATGCAGGATTTTAAGCCACAGAGAACACAGAGGGCGCAGAGGATGGATCGAATGGCGGGGATTGGCGGAGTTTGGTGAATTATGAATGGCGAATAGCGGATTTTGAATGCGGGGATAACCACGAAGGCATGAAGAATAAGGCAACCAGGCAACTAGGCAACAAGGCAACGAGGGGGACGGAACCGCCATGACGCCAAGAGCGCCGAGGACGCGGAGGGGAGTTATAAATTGCGAATAGCTAATTTTGTAGGGTCCGTTGTGCGGGCCACATGGTTCAACATGTCTGCTCGGAATGGTCCGCCGAGCCGGTGGCAGTCAATCCGACGTACTCAACGTCTCGCTACCCTCCCTGATTCTCTTTCGAATACTGCCACAGTGCCCGATCCAGCGTGCGCATGTTCACATGGTGACGGCGTGCAACTTCTCTGCAAAACTCCACGTACGGCTGCCAGAATAAAAATGAATACTGGTTGGGCACTTCCAAGCCGACGGACCACAAGGCGCGAAAATCCAGAATCGGATAGCGCCGTTCGTGAAACAGATGCAGAATCGCCGATGCCGTTGGCCACCCGACGCCATCCAGCACGGTCAGGATTTCAATCCGCGCACGTTCGCTCCGAGCCTTCAGCGCCCACGACGTGATCTCGCGCACGTAATCGTCATCGTTCTTCTCAACGTGCCTGGCACTTCTGGCCGCCTTCCAATGAGCAACCCGCCTCAACTGATCTTTGGTAACGTAGCCGCACCGCTGCACCTCGGCTTTGAGCTCGATTAGCTTGATTTCGGCCTCAGGCACCTCGTACCGCTGGGCCACTCGCTTGATCTCGGATTCAGGAAAACGTAGGCGCATGGTTTGAGAGCCTGACGACACTCACTCGTGTCGATGCGTTCAGACGTACCCTACACTGCTGGGACATCGCCTTGCGAGATCGGATATGGGCTGATCACCTCTGAGAGAGGATCTTTCTGTTGTAGCCGCTGGCCGCCAGCGCCGCCCAGAGTATGCAGATCGGCCAGGTAAATAGCAACCCCAGTCCAAGCGTCAGTATGCCCACCACGAGACTCACCAGAAACATCACGATAGCGCCGAGGATTGTGGAATAGAGCATCCCAATCGGACCGAAGAGGATGGTAAGCAGGATGGCAATCCCCGGACTCTTGGTCGAAACCACGACGGTCACGGTCGGCTTGCTCTCGTTCATGTAGTTCCTCCTTTGTCGGTCAAATGACACTCACATCGGTCCGCACAACATGCCGCTGGATCGATCTGCTCCAGCGACAGACACAGCTTCGAGGCGCCGCAGCGTCTTCATCCTCACAACGACTTAGCCATCGCAACGGTGTGTCAAGACGCACCGTACGCCACTGATTGCACTAGCGCCGGAATCCTTTGACTGCCTTAGCGAGCTTCGTGCCCACTGAGAATGTGAGCTCGTCGCCCTCGAACTCGCAACGATACAGCCCCTGGAGATTCGACGGAACTTTGAGCCGTTTATCCCAGAGAAGCACCACTCGTTGATCGTAGAGAACAAAGGCCGCGCCAATCTCGATCAAGACGTTGTTGTTGATGGTGCCTGATTGAGCTGCATTCTCATCGTCGGCGGACACGATCATGACCCCTGCCGCGCAACGTCGCATGGCCGATCGGACCTTCTCGGGAACGGGAATGGCGAGGCTTTCTTCTTCGACGGCGATCTCATACTCGATATCGTATAGATCGAGGACATCTTTGACTTGATCCACGATCTTCTTGTTCCTTCCATGAGTAATGAACACCTTGAAGGCCGTATCGAGCGTTGGAGGTTGCTTCGCTACGAGCGGGACTTCTGGCGTATCCGCATCTGACGCATCGGCACGGATCGTCTGGTCGTCGGTTCGGCCGGCGTTTTCGGGTTCGCTCGCGAGAGTGACGGGTGCTGGCTTCAAATCGTCTGTAGAAACGAAAGGGCCTGTCTTCGTCTGGTGGACAATCCCAACAAAAGCACCGTCTTCCTTCAGCAGAGTCAGGGCGTCCTGTGCTCGGTCTGCGGGCACTTTGAAGTCCTGCTGGAGGACGTTCTTCGCAATCGTGTCACTTGGAAACTTGTTGCGGTGGTACTTCTCGAAGAACTCGCGCGGGACGCGGGGAGTAAGGGCAGCTTCGCCACGAGCCAGAACATCATCACCCTCGGCGGTAGGCGCGGTACAGCGGCGTCCGAGGTCCGTCAGGCTGATCTTCTCGGAACCATAGCCGCCGCTCGTAAGGCCATATGCAACCGCTGCACCTGACAAGGAACGCCACCCCGATGAGGTGGGAGATACCTCCAGGGCCATGGCAACCTGGTGAGGAGTTGTGGGATCTCCACCGAATTCGTCAGTGATGGCCTGAGCGACGGTTAGCGCCTCACGCAGCGAATGAATTGGAATGGTCGATTGGCTTACTCGCTGACGTCGGGCGGTGGCCTTCTTCGCGGTAGTCTTGTTCGCTGCGCTCTTCTTCGAGTTTGACTTCTTGGGAGCCATCGAATCTCCTCGGATCCTCCCGCCTAACAACCATCAGCTTGATCCGCAGAGTATGCGGAACTTCGGTTTCCTGTCCACGCAGCACGCCTCTGGATCGTCTGCCAGACGGGCGCGAAGTCGTGTATCTTCTGTAGGCCGTGCTCTGTCTCGCAGTTTAGTGCGGGACATACATGGCCGCGCTGCGCTTGGCCATGCCACCCGCCAGAGTCCGTCGATCGGACGGCGAGCGACCGAGTTCGGATTACGGGGGATTTGCTGCATAGGTCAAACTCCCGCCGGTGAGGGGCCCCCGTGGCCCCGTTTGGGTTATGTATGGGGAGCATAGCATGGAGGGATGGGCGAGGCAATAGATTTGAAGAAGAAGGCAACTAGGCAACGGGGCAACAAGGAAGGCATTCCCGTCCGCGCGACAAACCCTTCGAGATTCCGCCCCGCAGGGGCGCAGGCGCATAGCCATGGGTGGAGCGCAGCGCAACCCGTGGATAAGAGGCGGCCCTGTTAATATGTCCGCCCTGACAGGGCGGGGGAAATCCCGGCCAGCGAGCCGGGACCACCACTCGTTGCCTTGCTGCCTTCTTCTTCCCCCCCCTTGACTCCCCCCATCTAGACACCCTAGAATCCCTCGCCCGGTGCTTCGTCGCCGCGCGTGATCTTTGAAAACCGAACCAGCCTGATTACCTGCCCGGCTCCCCCAACGTCCCGAATAACCAAGATGCTCCGTTTAGGGGGGTGTCAGCATGACCACCTTGGCCACTTTTGACCTACACGCTGCAAACAGCGCTTTTATGCCGGACTTCAACATCAGAAGGGCTGTGATCGTAGGCCTTTGGCCGGTCGCTAACGCTCACGGTTCTGATTGGGGGCCGGTCGCTACATGGGACGGTCGGTGCGAGGCCCGCCCGCTACATCTGACGGCCGGTACAGGGCCCGGCCGCTACGGGGATTCGGCCGCGCGAGGGCGCGGGCCGCTACATTTGACGGCCGGTACAGGGCCCGGCCGCTACATTTGACGGCCGGTGCTGGGCCCGGCCGCTACTCGATCCTCACCCCTCATTCACCCGGCCAGTCGCGGGGGCCGCAGGAGAGGAGGGTGCCGTCGGTGTTGATGGGGTGGCGA
>JBDRDH010000229.1:0-3430 GCA_043820985.1 Planctomycetota bacterium | reverse complement strand
CCGCCGAGCCGACCACGAGGCACCAGGAATCAGAGATCCCGCTTGAAGCGGCCGTGCTCTTCGCCAGGGCCGGCTGAGCTTCGCGAGAACCACGGCCCGGCAGCCAAAGATCCAGCACGCCCGAAAACGGCCAAAGCCCAGACCACGGGCTTAACCCCGCGCGGCCGTGCCGACGCAGGCAGCGCCGCCGCAGGTGAACCGAGATTCTCAAACTGGAATCGGTGTGAGCGGGGAGCCTTGACGAGGTCCACGTGGTGCGCTAAGAGTGATGTGTCGCGCGCAGGCCCAGGGCCGGCAAGCCGGTTTGCCGGGCCGGCTTACCGGTGAACGCCGGTTGAAGAGCATTCTCATTCGCGGAGGAGCCTTGCCATGTTGACCTCTTCGGCCATGACCGAGTTTATCATCATTCTTCTAGCCCTGATGTCGCTGACGTTTCTTGTGTTCAGTGCCTTTGCGGTGTTTTAGCAGTACCGCACCAGGTCGTCTTCGGCGTAGGCCTCCGGCCTGCACGAACTGTTATTGCGATGCAGGCAAGATGCCGGTGCCATGCGGAGCACAAAAACCTCTTCAACCGCCCGCTAGGGGTTGCTCCCACCCGAGGGACTGTCGTCCAGGCTGATGAAGAACGCATCGATTACGGTGGTCGCGAGGGCGTTTGTAGTGGTCTGAAGGCCGCCCAACAACGCTCCGCGCACCGCCGGATCGCATCCTGTCAGTTGGAAGGCGCTGCCGCCGAGTGCCACTGCCGCCAGCAGCCGCAGGAGGCGGCCTCGACGCTTGTAGTCTGCCATGTCCGAAAACTCCGCACAGTCACCCGCCGGCATGGCGGTCAGCCGGGCGGATGCCAAGTTCCTCAGCTCTTGAAACCGTAACCAGGCCGCCGTTCAGCCCAGCGTGCCGGACGACGGGTCAAGGACGCCGTCGGGGGATTCGTGATCCCAGTGTCGAGCCGGCGTTCACCAGGAGCATACTCGGGCTGCGCACGGTGATCAACTCATCGGGCGAACGAGACCGAACGCCTGAACAGTTGTACCCGTCATGTGATCGATGGCCGCACTTGCCGGCTCGGATGTGATCCGCGGATGGTGTCAGGCCTGGATGGAATGTGCCACGCCGAACGCCGGCGCTCGACAGGCTGCAGCCGACAACCCGGCCGACGACCGATCGGCGGCGGCGGGGCGGCCGCACTCCGATTCGATATCCACGGGGGGCTACGTGGTCGTGTTGCCGTTGCCAGTGGCGTTCGCATCTTCTTCCAGCGTCAGGAAGAACACATCGATCAGGGTCGTCGACAGTGTCGTGGTGGTTGACTCGAGTCCGGTCAGCAGGGCTGAACGCACGTCGGGATCACACCCGCTGAGCTGAAATGCACTGCCGCCGACGGCAAGAGCCGCGGCCAATCGCACGAAACGGCCTCGTCGATTATGTTTCGCCATGGTTGAACTCCAGCATACGCCTCCCCAGATGGGAAGCCCTCGTCAGGTTCCCTCGCCGATGCCGATCGTCTGACCGCTCGGACGCTGCGATCGCCATACGCGGTGACCGCCTTATCGGACCGGCACCGAACGAATTATCGGTTCCATTTACCCATCGGCGGGCGGGGTAGGTCGGTTTAGAAGTTCCCCAATAGGTTATCCGGCGAGTCGCAGCGCACCTGCCTGCGTGCGGGGGTTGCGATCGATATCGGGCGCCCCGATTCGGTCAGCGAAGACCTATAGCACCTCCGGTGGCTCGGGTGGTGCTTCGGGCGGAGCGTCTGGCGGCCGTGGACGACGCGTGAGTTGGATCAGGTCGAGGTGAGCCTCGCGCAGGAGTTCGTTGCCGCAGTACAGTTGCACCCGGTAGGAACCAGGCTCGGGGAAACGCAGCCCGTGAAACTGCAGGGCGAGATGGGCGATGGCACGCGGATCCTTGAATCGAACCTTGCCCTTGCCCATGACGATCGGCTGGCGCTGGTCGTCGGCATCCACAATCCGGATGGTGAGTTCGGTCTCGCCGTAGCCCTCCGTCAAGGCCACGAACACACTCAACTGCGGGTGGGTGGCTGGAAACACCGGCGTGTGCACCCGGCTGAACATGCCGATCAGCGATTGCTTGCCGGTCAACCGGTCGGTGATGATCTGATCACAAATGATTAACGCGAGAACGTCCGGCGATGGTTTCGAAACGGCCATTGAGTTGCACCTCTCTGCTGGCAAACGATCAAAGAAGCAGCCACCGCCCCCCGCAATGAACGAGCGAAAGGCCCGTTGAAAAACGCCTGGCACGGGCTTCCAGCCCGGTACGTGTTCAGCGCGTCCGGCGAGTCTACTCGAACGGGGGACCGCGCGACGCCCCGAAGGGCACACGCAGGTAGCCCCGGGCCTAAGCCTTGCTGTTACTTACATCTTCTTCGGCATTCCTCACTCAGGGCGGCTCCGAGGAGAATGAGTTGGAAGCTCTGCCACCCGCGCCAAACGCGGAGCCAGCCGATGGGGCCATCGCGCTTGCGGCCCAAGTACCCACCGAGACGCCCAATCCCCAGCCAGAACTGACCTACGGTCAACTCCTCGGGCGGCCGCTTCAAGTATTGGGCCATAACCATGACAGCGTCGTTGTCCAATAGCATGTTGGCCGGTCGATCCGGTTCGTCGCGGGCGACAAACTTGAGCTCCAGTAGCCAGACGGAAAGAACGCTTAACAGGCCGATCAATGGCTCAAGTCGATCCACGTGTTCCAGGCGCCGCATCTCCACCTGGCACCCGGTCTTCTCGCATTCATGAAGCTCTTCGACGATCCAACGATGCGAATAACCCTCCGCGACAAACAACAGGTTTTTCGTCGGCTGACACGGGAGACTGGTGCATAACAACCATTCCAGCGGCTCTGTGTCCGGGGGCGCAACCGCTTCCCACACGCGCACGACCCCACATTCAATCGGGTCACGCTCGCGATAGCCCGGCTCATAACGCGACGGCTGCAACATCACTCGACCGGTCGCCACGCTCAACTCGACTTTTTCCTGCGAACTGCCGCCCTTGCGACGCACCGTCAGATGGCGATGCCCCGCGCACGGCAACCGCCGTGCGTAGGAGAACAGCGAGTCTGGGCCGTGGGGTGTCTCAATGCGACGGTCTCGCGCAATCCGAATCAGCCAGTCTGTTCCCCAACGCCGAGCATCGTCATACGCGCCGAATATGTCCTCGCCCCGGTCGCCAACATGTACCCAGCGCACGCCGGCGGGCGGTGATCCGATCGCGCGAATCGCCTCTATCCACCAGTAGGACTCCCGCTCCTCAAGCGAAACCCCGCGCCGGGCAGCTCGGTCGTGACCGGCAGGGCGGGACTGGCGACGATGATGATGCTGATACATCAGGCCGATGGGACGTCGCGTGCCCGGATCCACCGCAAGCACGTTCTGTTGATGCAAGCCTCGCATCTGACCGCCGTG
>JBDRDH010000228.1:0-13448 GCA_043820985.1 Planctomycetota bacterium | reverse complement strand
TCCGGCACACCCTGTGGCTGTGTGGGCGATGTGCTCATCGGCCCCGCGCCCGCTTGAATCCCCTCGACCTGTTTGACGTACCCTTGCACCCAGCTATACTGCCGCTGCAAATCCGCCAGCCTCATGCGCTCTTCTACTTTGCGTTTATATTCGCTGGTACCGAAATCGCCGGTTATCTCTTCCTTGAGGGTCGGGAACCCCAGACCAGCTTCAATAAAGTCGCTCCGCGTCATGTCCTCCGGCAACCGCCCGGTCGCACGCATCGCATCGTAGGCTTCGTGTACCGGCCGCATGCCGGCCGGCGTCCGCGCGCCGGGGGCGGCGGCTTTAACCCGCTCGTGTCGCGACGCCGCGTCTTGGGCGGAGCGATTCGCCTCCGCCAGCAGCGCGTCATACACACCTTCCTTGCGGGCTATATTCAGCGCATCGCGCGCCTTCTCTGGTGTGTCGAGTTGAACGCCACGTCGTATCATCGTCGCCAGGACAGCCGCATCCTGGGGCGAGCCGACACCAGCCGCCGTCGCCAGCGCCGCCACACTGGTACGTTCCCCCTGCGCCACTCCCCAGGTAAGCCCGAGCCGGCCGGCCATTTGCTGTGCAGCTTGCATGTTCTCGGGGGTGCGCGCGCCGTGGCCTGCCAGCTTTTCACCGATCTCGGCGGCCTCGGCGTACTTGCCGTATTGGCTGGCGAGGATGGCTTCATTCAATGCCTTCTGGGCTTCCGTGGCCTTTCTGGCGGCCTCCTCGATACCGGCGAAGATCTTG
Organism: Planctomycetota bacterium; assembly: GCA_043820985.1. Taxonomy (GTDB): domain Bacteria; phylum Planctomycetota; class Phycisphaerae; order UBA1845; family Fen-1342; genus JAAYXS01. Next base: position 12,683 of record JBDRDH010000228.1, on the reverse strand, counting down.
TTACCAATGGCCAGACCCGCCAGCGCGCCGGCCAGCGCGATCGCGGCCTTCCCACCGGACGCCAGCAGTTCAACTACACCGCCAAGCTGTCCGATCATGCCACCAAAGCGCCCCCCCACAAGAGTTACGGTGTTGGCCAATTTATCCTTGGACCGTGTTAGCTCATCGGTCGTGGATACAGCTTTTTTCTCTTGCTCCCCCAGCTTGCCCAGCGACTCGATCTCTTTATTGAGCTGGCTCTCCAGCTCGTTGGTCTGTTCCCCCGCCGCGCGCGCCGTGGCGATCTGTTGTTGCAGCTCCAGGATGCGCTGCGCCTTGCTCTCGACATCCGTAATGTCGAGCTGGTATTTCAGAATTTCATGCTCATCGGCCATACCGCTACCTCACACCGTTCCCGGCCGTATACCCCGCTCTATGCCATCCGCCCGACCCGACACTCCCGCCGCCACCAACAAGCCCACCAGCGGCGACGCGTGGCCGTCTGCGGGCTACGCTGTGCGGCGGTGTCAGTCTCACGATCAACCTACTCTCCTCAGCAGCTCGCCGCCGGCGGCCTGGTCAACCTCGGTGGCCAGTGACCGGCCGGCCGTCATCAGTAACGCTTCGCCCAAATGCTCCACGTCAATCTTTTCGTCCGAGCCGGCCAGGTCGGCGGCCTGGCGGAGCACGGCGATCGCAAATCCAAGTAGCCCGTAGCCCTCCGTATTGGCCAGCAACGCCAGCCAGCCACACGCCTTGGCCGTCAACAGCTTCACCCGATCGTTGCGCACGATCTTGACAATGTCGTCAACGCTGTAGAGCGTTCCGTCACTGTCGAAAGCCCCGTCCTTCACGATGTCGAAGACTGGTATCATCCGCCGGATCATCTGCGGCGCGATCGGGGACGACGCCCCGGACTTGGCCTTGTTGAGCAGCTTGTAGAAGTTTTCGTCACCGAAAAACACGATCGGCAGGCAATGCCGCCCGGTCGGGTCGGAGCCGTCGTGCAAGTCGCGTAACAACTCCAAGCCGGACGCGGAGAGCTTCTGCGCTTCATCGACGATCAACACGGTGTTGCGCCGCTTGCGCAGCCATTGCTTGATCGAATCCAGCCGCCGGCGGTGTGGCTTGGCTTTCATCGGGCGGAGCTCCTGGGTCTCGTCACAGAGCAGCTCCGTAACCGTGCGCCGATCCGCCGGCGCGTCTTCGATCCGCAGGACCACCACGCCGCCGCGTTCCTTGGCGAACGCCAGCGCATGCGCCGTCTTCCCCGAACCCGGCGGGCCGATGATTACCGGCATGGTCCGGCCGCGTATGCCGGCCCGAATCGTGCCCCAGATACGCGCCGTGAGTTCGATCTTCGCCGTCTGGCGGAAGTCGTAGCGCCCGGCCCGTTCGCGTTCCTCAGCGAAAAACGTGTCGATTTTGCGCGCTACCGCGGAGCTGTCGCCCTTGTATTTATTTCGCAACCATTCAGTGAGCACCGAAGGCGAGACTCCGACCCGCGCCGCCGTCTGACTCAGCGGATAAGGCTTATGTGGGTCCTTGGGGCTCGAATGATCTTTGCACCAATCGTCCAACTCGCTGCGGAGCTGCTGTTGGACTTCCGGTGTGGGGTCCTGCCCGTCCTTGAGCATCCTGTAATCCACCCGGGCCTTGCGGCCCAATACCTCGAAACCGTCGCGCGGCCCGTCCGTGGGCTCATGCGGCGGATTCAGCTGGTTGTGTTCCGTGGACATCATAGTTCCACCACTAGTCTGTCGTCCTCGCTGCCAATCGGATAAACCCCTTCCACCTCACGCGCTCGCAGACCGAGCTCCTGTAACGCCGGTAGCACGTTCACCCGCCGGCCGGCGGCGCACTCAACCACTGCGCAGCAGGCTCGCTCGCCGGCCTGCGCCGCCGCGAACGCGAGCGCCTGGCGCTCGGCGTCAACCCAAACCTGGACCCGGCCCTGCCCTAGAATCCGCGCGGGTAGGGCCTCGGGCGGGAATATGGCGTAGCCGGTGGCCGTGAGCCGGCAATACCGGCCCGACGACGCGGCCCGTGACGGCCGCTTGTCCGGTGCGTTACGTTTCACGACGCTGGACGCCATACCATCGGCTCCTGTAAACCGGCCTCTTACCCGGCCTCGGATTCCACGGGCTCCACCTGATCCAGCCCCAGCCGCCGGTGAATCGCCCACAAATCAAACCTATCTACGCCGCTCTCTGCTGCCGGCGGCTCCTGCGCGCCGATTTCAGCCAGTTTTTTGAACGGATCGCGCCGCTCGTTCGACGTCCCCGCGACAGCCGTTCGACCCGCGCCGGCCCGTCTGATTTTCTGACGTTGGGCGCGCTTGACCGGCTGGGCCAGGTCGCCGCGCACGATCGTTACGCTGGGTTCCGCCGGCGCGGGCAACGCGGCCCGCGCCGCCGCCTGGCGGGCCTCCGCCCGCTCGGCGCGTTTGCGCATGATCTGCCCGGTGGTCGTTTCGAGCAGGAAATCACGGTTCGGCCGGTATTCCTTGGCCAACCGCCGCAACTTCGCCCGCAACTTGGCGGCCTCGCGCACGTCCTCTTGCGAGCTGCCATCCAGCCGCCGGTTGTGCGCGCGATACACGTCCCCCGTCCGTTCGTCGTAGAGCCAGACGTACCCGGCGTCGGCCGGATCGACCTTGACCACCACTTTTTGGCCTTGCAGCTTGAACACATCTTCGTCGTACTGCCCGTACAGCACCCCATTATGTCGCACGCCGTCCCGACCGATCTTGCGATAGCCGACCGCGCGCGTGCAAATGAAGTCCAGGACATCGCCGTCAACTCGGCGAATCTCGCTGCGGAATTGCTCCATGGCCAGTTGCGGCGACAGGCCGTACATCCCGTCGCCGTACTGCGGTTCGGCGTGGTGCGCCTTCAGGAACTCTCGCCAGGCGTCGCGGACTTCATCCAGCGTGGGCATGTCCCAGACCGGCAGCTTGGCCGCGTCCTCGGGGCGCGTGTCGATCCGGTTCCCCCACCAGCTCGTGAAGTAGCGCTCGAAGCGCTCCACCACGAACCGCCAGTGCGATTCGATCATCTTGGCCCAGCCCTGGTATGGGATGGCGCTATGCCGCTCGGCGCCGGTCTCGCGACACAGATCGCCGATGCGTGGATCATCGTAGAGCTTGGGCCGCACGCGGTGTCCAAGTGAGGCTTTGTAGGCTTCGCCGTTGTCGGCGTAGAAGTGCCGCGCGCAGCCGTACTCCTGATACGCCCGCTTGAGCCCGGCCAGGATACCGTTGCTGTTTTCCGTGCCCCGGATGTCCGAACCCACGAACATCCGCGTGCGGATGTCGAGTACGCCCGTCAACACCGGGCGGATGCTCTTGCCACTCTTGTGCGCGTCGGGCGCCTGGCAGCGGAGGTTCAGCACATGCCCGTCCAGGCTGAGCCATTCCTGCGGCGCGATCTCGGTGTAGGCCCGCTCCATCTTTGGCAGGCACTTGGCTTCAAACGCGCGCGGCCGCTTGGCCAGCTCCACCGCCGGTTGCGGATACCACCGCTTGAAATCCAGTTTCATCGTCGCCTTGCTCGGGATGCTCACGCCGAGCTCGGCGGCCACGTCGCGGGCGTACCGGTACGCCTCCGCGTGCGAGAAGTTGTTTTTGTGTAAGGCCAGGTCGGCATACGCCGCGCGCACGCGGTCATCGATCGGCAGCCGTTTCCGCCCCGACCGTCCCGGCCGCTTGTCCCCCGGCTCCCCTCTGCCGTGTCGATCGCGCAGTTCCAGCATGGCGGAGCGTTTCGGCGATCGTCCCAGCTCGCGGATGCGGTTTCCATGCACGCGCTCGAGCTTGTCGAAGTAGGCCACGGCCGATGGCCCATGCCGACACGACTGCTGAAACTGTTTGTCTATCCGCAGGACTTCCCGCTCGTTGAGCCACTTCCGCTTTACCAGCTCGCCGCCACGCTTCATGTCCTCGGGGACACCGCCAAGCGGCGCGGCCTGACAGAACCGTTGCACGGTCTCCCCACTCGGCAGGATCGCATCCCCGCGTACCTGCCAGCCGCCATCGGTCAGGCGCTTCAATTGCTCTGGCAGGGCTTTTACCCACCGTTGCCAGCGCATTCGGCACGCACCGCCTGTACCTCCAAATGCCGGAAGCAACCGCGCCGGCCCGAACCATCCATGCCGGCTGGCCTCCAGTGCCGCGGTTGTGGACGCCGTCGCCTTCATGGCCGCCCCCCTGGCTGCTGGCCGCGCTTCCGCAGCTCAGCCAAAAACAATCTGATTTCCTTGAGCAAGGATGCTCGCAGAGTTCCACTCGTCAGCCGAACCTGAAGGCTAATCAATAGATCCCGCTCGATTTCTACCAAATCGACGGCCTGACCGGTTGCCGGTCGCTTGCCGTCTTCGCGTCGTGCGTCCCGCTCACGCCGCCGCCGCGTGAAGTATTTCTGGAACGTGGAGAACGGGCAGTAATACACGATTTTAAGCCGGTCATAGACCGTCCGGGCAGTGTCCACATCGGCATCAATCTGCGCGTCCAGCGTGCGCTTCGTTGCCGGAGGCAACTTCGTGAGCCAGGATAAACGGCCGCATTTCATCGCACATTGACTCCCATGGAGCGCCCGAGCCGAGCTTGATACCGGAGCCGTGCCACCATGACCGCGATCTCGGGCTGAAAAACGAAACCCCGAACGGGCGCCTGCGAAGCGCCCGCCGGGGCTGATTGCCGCGCCAACGGGGGTGTGGAGTCCGCCGGAGCGTGCTGGTCTGATTTATTTCCCTGTAGGTCGTTCACATCCACACCCTTTTTTAATTTCCGCGCTAAATCGCCTCTCTCAATCGTTGGTCCGGGGCAGTTCCTGTCGGCTCACTCAGCTTGGCTTGGTCGGCGCTTGCCACAACGTGGTCAATCAAGGTTTTGAGCTTTACGCCTAAAGCCGCCGCGACCTTCTTCGCCACGACAAGCCCGACAGCACGCCCATTTGTTGCGGCAGTGATCGAATTCCCATGCACGCCAGCGGCTTGAGCGAGCTCATACTTCAACATGCCCAATGAGATTCGTCGCCGCTCAACACGATCCACATCCAGCGTTACAAGAGTCTTCATTGCAATCCTCTGAGCACACAGCTCCGGTCATCGCCGCACAGTGTACAGTGCATCATGGCCCTGTCAACCCACAATACAACCTACCAGAGAAATAATTTCTCGGTATGATTTCAGACATGTATCGCCCCAAACAACTGGGCTCCCGCTTGGCGGAACTAATGTCACAGAGGGGGGTTTCGCCGTCTGCTACCTCAAAGGCTGCTGGGCTATCCCGGAATTACCTTCGTAGCGTTCAACGAGGCTTGCACCGCCCAAGCGCCAGGGTAATGGCCGCAATCTCAGAAGCCCTATCCCTCGATGAACACGAAGCGGCGGAACTCCGTCGTCTTGCTGGTATCGATCCAGACCCAGCGGCCGCCCCGGAAGCTCGCAAGGCCCGCCGCGAATCCTGGCGTCCACTGGTATTCATCCTGGTCAATCATGTACTCTTGCCCCGGCTGGAACTGGGTGATGTGCACCGCCGGCGGCGGCTATCTTCCGCTGACCGCGAGCTGCTGACGCATGCGGCTTGCGCTTCGGACATGGCAGCCTTCGTGAACGAAACAGAAGCCTCGCCACCACCAGGGCGCGGACTCGTTCGGTTTTTGGAAGATGTTTTTTCCCAGGTCACCCCTGATCTACTACGCCACATCAACGGCCATGTGAGGGGCGCCATCGATAGTCGCTGCCCCCGCGGTGTGCGCCCTTCGGTTCCGTACCGTTGGGATGAACGCACGGCAATCGCCAGTACGCTTCTCGATTACAACCGGCCTTCAGCTTCCGAAGCAGCGCTTTATGGCTGGATACGATCCACGTCTTACGATTACAACTTCGCGGCCTGTTTCTTCCCGGCCGCCTATTGGCACACGTGCAAACACTGGCCTTTTGACAAGGTGCGCATGCCATACGCCCGCCATGGCGCGGAGGTACAACACGAGCTACACTCCGAGATTCAACAGGGATTATCACTAGAGGATTTCGACCTTGCTTTGATCGGCGAAGGCACGCTTGGCCGGCGGCTTATAGCGTCCCCGCCCGCTCGCCCTTCACCCGAGGATCTATCATCAACATATGGATTTAAAGATGAAATCGTCAAGCTGGCTTATCGACGGCGGGGCGGAACACTGCTACCGGAGCTTCCTCGACCACCCCAGGACTCACTTTTTGACCATCTGGACCGCTGTGAGTTATTAGAGCGCTTCCCGCTTATCAAAATTGACCGCGCCGGCTTCGCCGATCTGGCGCGCGGTTTGGATCTCCCTTCATGGCGAGCATGGACGAAAGCGGCCCCTGTATTTGAACAGGCCCCCGAAGATGTCCCGCCCCACAGTTCGGAACGATTTGCACACGTTGTGTCGTCTGTCCGCGTGCTCGGCACCATGGAGGATGACCGGCTATCAACCCTGGAGTCGCACACGGCGCGGATGCTGTCACAGATAACCGCCGAAGCCGTGGCGCGCCTGCTGGGGAAGGGCGATTGGCAACGATTCACACAAGCGGCGGAAGTCCTGGAGTTACCGGACAATTGGCTATGTGTCGCCGAGGCGATCGCCCGAAGCACACCCCCGGCTCAAGAGTGACAGAGGCGCCACCGCCTCAAGGTGCAAATCCGATTTGCATCTGGCACGCTCGCCGGCCGGCCCTCGACTCGCCGTCGAACCCGCCTCGACTCCGCGTCAACCCTCGTTCGACAACCCCCATGCGCACACGCTCCCGACACCGCCCGCCACCGACATCCCGATCCGCGTTGTCGCATTGTTCGGGGTATTTTGTCCACCCAAAACTGTTGTACAACAGTGCGTTGTAGAAACCCCTCTCACGAGATCCAAACGGCCCCATTCCAAATTTAATATGTCCGAAACCGCTCACGTGCCAAGTTACTAAATCACCCTCACCGACACCTAACATTAAACTGCCGTGCAATCGCTAACCAATTAACAGCAATACACTTACACTAGACCCTCATCTCCCGCCAACCCACACCCGCGCCCCGTTGCAAACTATTCGGCTTTTTTTGTAGCTTATCAGACATGCGTGTCTCTCCTTCCGAATCCCGTCGGCGTCGCGTCGGTCTGGTGATCAACCTGGATCTCGGCCGCAACCACCACGCTCAGGACCTCCACAGCACGTTCCAACCTGCAAAGAAAGCAAAAAACGGTCAGAAGTGTTCAACTTGGGCTGGCGGACGCACGCGTGTGGGCCGCTACACTCTTGCCACCAGGCACGACTTCCGCACCTGATTGTTAGTCTGAATCGTTGCGGGGTAATCGTTGTGCCTGGAGTACGTCGGGGGGCAGGTCTTTATTCGACATGATTGTCAGGAAGTCGGGCATGAGTATGCCGGCCGAGATGACAGCGCGGACACCCTCCTCGACTGTCCAGTTCAGTTCGGTGATCTCGCTGCGTTTCAGGATCTGGAGGTAGCCGGTAGTTGGATTAGGGGTTGTTGAGATAAACACCGAGCAGAGCTCTTCGCCGGAAACAGAATCCTTGAAAATGTTGGTCACAAATCCCACGCAGCGCATCTTTTCATGCGGGAAGGGGATCAGGGCCACGCGCTGGAAACTCTGGGTCTGATCGCCGCTGAAGGTTGAGAGAATCTGCTTCGACGAGCGATAAATGGTTTTAACCAACGGCACGCGTTCTATCAGACTATCGAATAGCGCGATGACGCGCCGACCAGCCAGGTTGGCGGCGAAAAGGCCAATGATATACAGCAGGAAGATGGTCAACAACACCGAGAAAATGGCGATACCCCAGTCCAGCCAGGGGTAACGCTCCATGACGACGGCCAGGTCAAACGACTCGCCCTTCGGCAATTCGAGCTTCCAGACGCGCTTCTGGAACCAACTCGCCTCAAGCAGGGCAAAGACCACCCACTGCGACGCATCGCGCGTCACGCCGAAGACGAACTTGGCCAGCAGGATTGTCACGTAGATCGGCAGCACGACGATCAGCCCGGTCATCACGCGCGTGCGCACCAGAGCCTTGACGGTCGCCGCGATGCGGCTGCCTTGATGCTTGGGAGGCGGCATGGTCTCGGGGGTATCGGCCATCTCAGGCGTTCCTTGCTGCCAGACCTAGCGCAGATGTGGCATCTGCCCACCGTCCAGTCGGCGGAAGTAATCGCGCCCGGCCCGCAGGACATATGGTGATAGTATCAGCACCGCCGGCAGGTTGCACAAGACCATCAATCCGGTGGTGGCGTCGGAGAAGTTGTATACGTACTGGAACTTGGGCATCATCATGCCAAAGATCACGAAGATCACGAAGACGAACTTGTACGGCAGGATGGCCCGCGGACCCAGCAGGTATTCCGCGCCCTTCTCACCGTAATAACTCCAACTGATCATCGTGCTGAACGCGAACAAACAGACAGCCAGCGTCACCATGTACTTGCCGAAGCCGGGCAGTGTCAGGTCGAAGGCGAAGCCGGTCAGCTTGGCTCCGCTAATGTCCAAATGCACCGGCTGGCCGACCGCCAGCTTGTCGCGCTCCGTTTCGGGACTCTCCGATTTCGCGGCGTCCAGCGTGATGGCGCGCACCCCGGTCCAGCCGGCCTCCTGATCGCCGTCGATCTGGGCCACTGGGCAGGTGAATGTTCTGGGTTCCTTGCCCTGCTCGCGCTCCACCAGCACCGCCAGGCCCAGCCCGTCGCTGGCCGTGATCGCATCGAAGTACTGCCGGCGGAACTTGTCCGGCAGATCACTGTTGCACTCGACGACGATCTGCTCGACGACCTCGTTCGTCTCGCCTTGTTCCGTGTTCACCATCGCCGTTCGCAGTTCCTGAACCGTGCCGATGACCGGGCGATTCCACGCCCCTGACATCAGCAACACCAGCGCGCTCATCGTGCAGATCACCAGCGTGTCCACGAACGGCCCGATGCCCGCCACCACGCCCTCGCGGATCGGTTCTTCGGTCCGGGCGGCGGCATGCGCCATCGCGGCCGAGCCTTCGCCGGCCTCGTTCGAGAAGCACGCCCGCACCATCCCGTGCCGAAACGCCAGCCAGAACGTGACACCGATGAACCCGCCGGTCTCAGCCATCGGCGTGAACGCGTGCTTGACGATCAGACCGATGTAGAACGGGATCTCAGTCACGTGCAGGACGATGACAACCAGGGCGCCCAGCACGTACACCACGCACATGAACGGGACCAGCTTTGCCGCCACGGTTCCGATCCGCTTGATCCCGCCGATGATCACTAGCGCGACCAGCGCGGCCACCACGACGGCCGAGAGCAGCGGGGGAATATGGAAGTTCTGGTTGAGTGTGTCAGCCACGTTCCAGCCCTGGAACATGTTGCCGCCGCCGAACGAGTTCAGCATCGTTGCGACCGCGAACAGGATCGCCAGAACCTTGAACACGACCCACAGCCCGTTGCCGCGTTCCCGGAGCTTGTCGACCAGCCCCTTCTGCATGTACCACATCGGCCCGCCGCGGACCTCGCCCCGCGCTACCGGCCGGGCCCCCGGCTCGGGGGGCGCTTCACCTTCGTATTCGAGCGTCCGTTGCTCGGCGTCCTTCCGCACCAGGTCCGGGGCGCTGGGGTCGGGCACGTCGCGGACGTCGCGGAACATGACCGCCAGCGTGCACTCCATGAACTTCAGCGACATGCCGAACAAACCCACCACCCACATCCAGAACACCGCCCCGGGCCCGCCGACCGAGACCGCCAGCGCGACGCCGGCGATGTTCCCCAGCCCAATGGTGGCCGACAGGGCGGCGCATAGGGCCTGGAAATGGTTGATGTGGCCCGTGTCGCCGGGCTTGTCGTAGTGGCCGCGGATGCAGGCGTAACCGTGCGTGAGGATCCGCCACTGTGTGAACTTGGTGACGACCGTGAAGATCAGGCCGCAGCCCAGCAGCAGGATGAAGAGGGGCGTGGCCCAAACCCATGCGCTCATCGCGCTGGTGATTTGTTCCAACACAACGGAGTAATCAGCGAGGACGAACATAGCGACTCCGAATTGCAGGGTTTGGTGGACAATACCAGCACTTGCCGCCAACGGCAACCGTTGCCGCAAGTGGCAACTTTGTTTAGGATGCCGCGACAGCGATCTTGAGCAATCTTACGGTCTGGCGATGCGGGAGACGGCTATCACATGAGCACTGAGCCCATGACGCTACCGAAAAGAGAACAGTGGGGATCACGGTTAGGTGTCGTATTGGCGGTCGCCGGCTCGGCGGTTGGTCTGGGGAACTTCCTGCGTTTCCCCGGCGTCGCGGTCAATAACGGCGGCGGCGCCTTCATGATTCCCTATATCATCAGTTTTCTGGTGTTGGGCATCCCGATCGCCTGGTGCGAGTGGACCATGGGCCGCCTGGGCGGACGCTATGGTCAGAACAACGCACCGGGCATTATGTACGCCATCTGGAAGCGCGCCCCGGCCAAAGCGCTGGGCGCCATGGCACTTCTGATCCCAGTCACCATTTACATGTATTACATCCTGCTCGAGACCTGGTGCCTGGATTATTGCATCGAGTTCGCCAGTGGGGGGTTCGCCCAGTTGTTTCAACAGGCCGCCACGGGCGTCGCCGGTCGCGAGGAGGAAATACAAGCTATCGTGGCCGCCACGGGCGCGCACCAGGGTGAAGTGTTTGGGGCCGCGGATCACGGTGCGCTGTTCAGCACCGAACGGACGATCTGGCTGGTGCTGGTGTGCTTCCTGGTGAACTTCTTCATCATTTACCAGGGTGTGACGCGCGGTATCGAAGTCTTCTGCAAGTGGGCCATGCCGCTGCTGATCCTGTGCGCCCTCGTCATTCTCATCCGTGTGCTCACGCTTGACAACATCTCGTCGGGATTGGGTTTCATGTGGAATCCCGACTGGGATAAACTCCAGGAACCGAAGGTGTGGCTGCAAGCCGCCGGTCAGATCTTCTTCAGTCTCAGCGTCGGTTTCGGCATTATTCTGTGTTATTCCAGTTACATGCGGAAAAACGACGACGTCGTGCTGACCTCCCTGAGCGCTTCGAGCACCAACGAGTTTTGTGAGGTCATTCTGGGTGGCATGATCGTGGTGCCGACCGCTTTCCTGTTCCTCGGAGCCGAAAACGCCACCGGCAGTACTTTCGGGCTGGGCTATGTCACGGTGCCGGCCATCATGCACTTTATGCCACTGGGGAACTTCTTTGGCGCGTTGTGGTTTGGCTTGCTGTTCTTCGCGGCGGTGACCAGCTCGCTCAGTATGCTCCAGCCCGCCATCGCTTTTCTGGAAGACGGTTTCGGCCTCGGTCGGCGGGCCAGTGTCACTATCCTGGGATTGATCACCGCGGCGGGTACCGCGCTGACCATGTACTTCAGCCGCAAAACGCTGGCCCTGGACTACGCCGATCACCTGATCAACCTGTGTATGATCTTCGCGGCGACCGGCACGGTCCTGGTGTTCGGGTGGGTGATCGGGGCCGAGCGCGGGGTGAAGGAGATGAACCGCGGCGCCGACTTTCGCGTCCCGCGCCTGATGGCCTTCATGATCCGATACATCACGCCCACGTTCCTGATCGTCATCCTTGTGGCATGGGCATGGACCCAGTCCGGCGACTACATCGACGGCATGAGCCCCACTCGGCGTGCCAATGCGTATGAGCGCGCAGTCTACGTGTCCGCGATTACCGGGCATCTGACGGACGAGCAACTCGCCAAGAAGGAATTGGCGGACCGGATTGAAGAGATCCTTGGGCCGGAAGGCAGCCCGATTGTAGCCGCTAACTTGCCAGAAGGGTTGCCCGATCTGGGGGCTGAGGTGGAAGCCAAACGCCAGGAGGGGCGCACGGACGCGATTGTGGCCCAGTTCGTGTTCATCGGCATCGGCGTCTTTCTCATTTTCCTGATAGCCCTGACCGATATCGCCTGCCGCAATCGCATCGGTCGCGCCATCCGGCAAGCCGAGGACGCCGGCGTCTGCCTGGAGGAGGGTTAGATATGAGCTGTTTCAATATGCTCCTGGCTCAGACCACGCAGTCGGCGGCAAGTCTCACCGTCAGTGGCGCTATTATCATGTTCCTGAGTGTCGCGCTCGTGCTGGGACTCTGCATATTTTGTTTCTGGCGCATCTTGCGCGAACCAGCCTTGCCGCAAAATTCTTCCGTTAGTGACGATGGCGTAAGTGATAACGGTTTCTGAGCCAATCAATTGGTGGTAGCCTGCTGACGCCGCGCTGACAGCGTGATATTCTGACATGCCATGGCGGATGTGAACCACGATAGCCAAGTTGAATCATCAGCCGCTCCGCTGCTGCCAGTGCTCCATGTGGCTGATGCCCATGTGCTGGCCCGGCTGGGCCGCATGCTGCGGCACGTGACTTTGGCCCAGAATGCCGAAGGGTTACGGGTGATTTTGCTGACGAATGACAGTGCGGCGGTGGCTGACCTGGACGGCACACCGGTGGAGTGTCACTGGACGCCGCACATCTGTGGCTGGCTGGCCTGGCGGCGACCTCGGCTTCTGCTGGAGAGCCTGTACCCCCGACCTCAAATAGTGCATTTGTGGGGAGCGTCCTGTATGCGCTCAGTCGGGGAACCCGCCTTGCACGCGGGTATTCCGGTACTGGCTCATGCACTCTCGACACACGATCTGGCACGGTTTGCTCGTTACGGCGATCAGCCCCATCTGTACCTGGCGGCCGGTTGTAATGGCCTGGCCG
>JBDRDH010000227.1:0-26665 GCA_043820985.1 Planctomycetota bacterium | reverse complement strand
CTTGGATATCACTTGCGAGCTAGGCACCGTCGCCGCCACGCATACGTTTGTGAATGTCACCGGCACCGCGCTGGCGTACGAGACTTACATTCGCATCCCCGCCGACAAGGAGCCCGCCGCAGTGACGCAGAACGGCGTGCCGGTGGCGTACACGTACGAGGAGACCGCCGGCCGGGTGCACGTAACTGGTGACCTGGACACCGGCGTCTCGGCGGTAACGGTTGTGCGCGTCAGCTTCGCCGGCCTGGGTGACATGAATTGCGATGGCAACGTCAACGCCTACGACATCGACGGATTCATCTGTGCGCTCAGCCCACAATGCGACTACGAAGGTCAGTACCCCGACTGCGATCGCCAACTGGCCGACTGCAACGGCGACGGCGATGTGAACGCGTATGACATCGATAGTTTCATCGCGCTGGTTGGTGGGGGGTAGGGTTGAGGGAAGAAGGCAACCAGGCAACGAGGCAACAAGGCAACGAGTAGCGGCCGGCGGCTCGCCGGCTGTTGGGGTTTGGTGCGTTTCACCGCACTGGTGGGCGAACCACCAGTGGCATCTGGCACTTGGCGCTGTCACCGCGATGTTGGGTCGTTAACGCGCGCTGGTTATTCGGGCTGGGATTATAGCGATCACCTGCCACGAAACCACCGGGCGAACAGACGTAACCCATTGTCTCCCAACATCATGCGCTTGCCACGAAAAAGAGCCCCATCCGCCGGTGCCGTAAAAGGCTTGTGTTCGCCGGCCATGAGCATTATGATAAAAAATAGGGAAGTAATACCGATTCACATGGTTGCACAGGCCTCACAGGGAAGGAGTTTGGAAAGATGAAGTCCAAGGCACACAGTTACGCCGGTCGGATTGTAATGGTGGCCGCCGTGGCAATTCTCGGCACGGTCGCCGCATTTGGCCAGAGCCCGCTTGACCCGAATGTGTTCACGACCAACGGTAACGGAGAGGTTGTCCGGATGGGAGGCCTCGACCTGCCCCCGTCGCCGCAACGGACGACGGTCGAGTGGGGCACGCCGTCACTGCTTGCGAGCTATCTGAATTTTGACTACTGGAGCCTGCGAACGCGCGGCGTGCGGGACACGGTGGGCAATCTCCACTTCGCCGTCGAGCTGTACGAGTACAGCAACCCGACCAGCAACATGGACCGCTTCGTGCTCAGCCCGGCCGGAGAGCTTCTGGAAACCCACCTTAACTGGTCCGGCGTGGGCGGCCGGGCGGTCGTCAACGACGCCAATGGCCGCAACGTGTACCTGCGCCCCGTCGCCACCGCGTCGGAGCACGGGTGTGTGGACAGCGCCAACTACATACACCTGTTCCAGGGTGGCGGCGACATCCAGTACGCCAAGCTCGATCCGGACGGAAACATCGTAATCAACTGGACGACCATCACGAGCGGGGCCGGGTCGTGGGGCGGATACGTGCAGCCCGTCGTCACCGGCACCGACATGCTGGTCGCCACCTGGTATCGCAGCACGGAGGACATCTGCGCCGTGATGAGCACGGACGGCGGCGTGACCTGGTCGGACATCGTGGTCCTGGTGGACCGTCCCGCCAACGAGCAGACGACCATGCTCAAGACGTGCGTCGCCGCCGACGACTACGTGCACCTGGTTTACCGCAGTTGGAATTTCGATAACAACCAGGAGCGGGTCTACTACACCAAGCTCTGCCCGGACTGGTCGACGGTCTGCGTCGGCGAGACCATCTTCCGCACTAGCTCCACGTGGTATCCGTTTGTTTCGCTTGACGACGCCGGCGACCTGCACGTCTCGTTCGGTCCCCTGTATCAGACCGGCACGACTCTGGTCTACACCTGCCTGCGGGGAGATTTGGACCTGGGTGGCGCCCCGGCCACGGATGAGATGCTGACAATTGTCCCGGATCAGACGTTCGTATCGGACCCCGACAAGGTCCGCTACGCCGTTAACCTGCCCGACGGGGACGGTGCGGTCCACGTCATCTATGAAGAGGGCGACTACGGCCGCGGAACCGACAAGGATGCCTTCTACGTTGCTTCCTGGGGGCTCGGCGACATGAACTGCGATGGTAACATTAACTCCTACGACATCGACGGCTTCATCTGCGCCCTTAGCCCGCAGTGTGACTACGAGGGGCTCTATCCAGACTGCTACCGCACGCTGGCCGATTGCAACGGCGACGGCGACGTAAACTCGTACGACATCGATACATTCATCGCCCTGGTTGGTGGCGGTTGATCCGTCGCGCCGCCGGGGATGAATGATGAGAGCGTGCGAGACACCTTGATAATGGAGGGATTGCGATGAGACGGAGTATCGTCAAACTGGTGTGCGGATGCGTGGTTGTCGGCATGCTCGCGGCGGGGACCGCCTGGGGGCAGGACGGACATGGGTCAATAGTCGGTTGGGGCTCACAGGTCGTCGGGATCGACCTGAGCGGCGATTTCGTAGCGGTCGGGGGCGGCGGGTACCACAGTCTTGGGCTGCAGGCCGACGGCTCGATCGTGGCCTGGGGACGCACTGACAACGGGCAGTGCAACGTGCCGTCCCCCAACGCCGGCTTCGTGGCGGTGGCGCTGGGTGAGTTGCACAGTCTGGGCCTGAAGGACGACGGCTCGATTGTGGGGTGGGGGAGGAGCAGCTCCGGCCAATGCGACGTGCCGGAGCCGAACACCGGCTTCGTGGCGGTCGCGTCGGGTGCGTTCCACGGTTTGGGCCTGAAGGACGATGGCTCGATCGTGGCGTGGGGGAGCAACACCTGGGGCCAATGCAACGTGCCGGCGCCGAACACGGACTTCGTGGCGATCGCGGCGGGCTTGTACCACTCTCTGGGCCTGAAGGGCGACGGCTCGATCGTGGCCTGGGGAGAGAACGGCACCGGGCAGTGTGTCGTCCCGACGCCGAATACGGGTTTCGTGGCGGTCGCGGGGGGCACGTACCACGCTCTGGGGCTGAAGGACGATGGCTCGATCGTGGCCTGGGGCAGCGACTATTCCGGCCAGTGCAGCGTGCCGGCGCCCAACGCGGACTTCGTGGCGGTCGCGGCGGGCAGCTCCCACAGTCTCGGGATGAAAGCCGACGGCTCGATCGTGGCGTGGGGACTCAACAGCTCCGGCCAGTGCGATGTGCCTTCCCCGAACACGGACTTCGTCATGGTGGCGGGGGGCCACTTCCACAGTCTCGGCGTGAAGGCGGACGGCTCGATCGTGGCGTGGGGGCGCAACTACTTCGGCCAGTGCAGCATTCCTCCGCCGAACACCGACTTCACAGCGGTCGCGGGCGGCCGTGCCCACAGTCTCGGGCTGAGGGCCGACGGCTCGGTCGCAGCGTGGGGACACAACTACTACGACCAATGCGACGTGCCTCCGCCGAACACCGGCTTCACAGCGGTCGGGGCGGGCTCCTGCCACAGTGCGGGGCTGAAGGCCGGCGGCTCGATCGTGGTCTGGGGACGCAACAACTACGGCCAGTGCAACGTCCCTTGGCCAAACATGGACTTCCTCGCGGTCGCGGCTAACGGGTATCACTGTCTGGGGCTGAAGGACAACGGCCCGATCGTGGCGTGGGGATGGAATGACTTCGGGCAATGCAACGTGCCGCCCCCGAACACCGGCTTTGCGGGGGTCGCGGCGGGTGAGTTCCACAGTCTGGGGCTGAAGGCTGACGGCTCGATCGTGGCGTGGGGATGGAATGACTCCGGGCAATGCAACGTGCCGGCGCCGAATACGGACTTCGTGGCGCTCGCGGCGGGCGGGCAGCACAGTCTCGGCCTGAAGGCCGACGGCTCGATCGTGGCGTGGGGGAGCAACGGCTCCGGCCAATGCAGCGTGCCGGTGCCGAACGCGGACTTCGTGGCGCTCGACGCGGGCAAGTCGCACAGTCTCGGCCTGAAGGCCGACAGCTCGATCGTGGCGTGGGGGAGCAACGGCTCCGGCCAGTGCGACGTGCCGTCGCCGAACACGGACTTCGCGGCGCTCGCGGCGGGTTGGGAGCACAATCTCGGCATCAACGGCTACCCCTACGGAGACCTTAACTGCGACCGCATCATCAACGCCTACGACATCGACGGGTTCATTCTGGCCGTCTCAAGCTACCCGGACTTCGGGGCGTACTACGACCAGTACCCCGACTGCGACCCCACCGGGGCCGACTGCAACGGTGACGGCATTGTGAACGCGTATGACATTGATCCATTCATCGCCCTGGTCGGCGGGGGGTAAGTATCGAGTTGCGAATTGCGAATTATGAATAGCGAGTTAAAGTTTAGCGGCGAGCGCTCGATAGCAGTGGGCTGTTGATCCACAACAGCCAATCTTCAATCCTCGTTCTACATTGAAATTCAATCGCTGAGCGTGAGTACGGGGATCTCGCCGCACAGTTGCGCCAGCCACAGATATCAGCATATAGCAGTGCCACCATTATCGGACGCCGCATCCGAATTCCCGCCGGAATCGACAAGTTTAAACTTGTGAGCCAATCTGTGATTCTGTTATCTTAAAACTTACGAAATTGATGGCGAGGGAGTTTGGGGGGTCGATGTGCGAACGGAGTCTGATCATCGGCGCGGCAGATTCCCGTACATCAACATGTTACGTGTATCAATGCTTTAGGAGGCTGGAAATGCGGAAGAAACTCATCTTACTAGGATCGGCACTGCTCGTGCTTTTGATGGCAGCGCCGACTTTGTGGGCCGATGTGCCATCAGCACTGCTTCACGAAGGGGACATACTGGCCGGCGACACCGTCACGTCGCTCGGCAACCCGTCCGCCAACCATGCCGGCGGCTATGGCCTCGGTATCAACACATCTGATGGTACGAACACCTTCAGCCGCTTCTGGGGCAACCCCGCCGGCGGCGCGGGATCGATACTCCGAACCGAAGGCACTATCGGCGACTACCAGCAGTTATCCTTCGAGAGCTTCTGGGGCATGAGCAACGCTGGTGCCATCGCGTACAGTCCTTCCTGCACGCACGTTCCGAGTGGCACGACCGGATTGGATAGCGTATGGCTTGATGACACCATCGTCGCGATCGAGGAACAGCCCTACCCGCATATGGCGAATTACTGGTGGAGCTTCGGCAGTCGGCCGGGGATCACCGCCGATGGCAAGCCTTATTTCGTAGGTGGTATCGCGACCACGCAAGGTGGCACAACAGCTAACCGTGGCCTGTTCTATGGCTCGACTACCACGCCGCTGCTGCTGGGCGGGGACGCCGTACCGAATCTGCCCGCGGTACTCGACACCGCCAGCACGGTCAGCTTCGACTATCGTTTCTCGTCCCTCGGTACCAACTACCTGGCCGAGGTGCAGTTCGTCGGTCCTAGCACGGCCAACGCCGCGATGGTCATGAACGGTGCGGGCCTGATGCTCGGCGGCGGCCTGGTCGCGGAAGGCTCGCCGATACCGACGACCATTGGCGGCCTGCCGGGTGAGTTGTGGGCCAACTTCGACTTCCTGAGCATCACCGAAAGCGGCTCGTGGATCATGACGGGTGATTCCAACGCCGACGTTGCGGTGGATGAGTTCGTCGCCCTGAACGGCAACGTCGCGTTACGCGAAGGTGACATGCTCACGACCGGCGAAATAGTCTCTGGCGCCATCGAAGGCGGATACATGAATGAAGCCGGCGACTGGGGCGTGATCTGGGATATCGATGGCGGCGTGCTCGAGGCTTTGATAGTCAACGGCTCACTACTGCTCAAGGAGGGTGACGCGGTTGACTGGGACGGCGATGGCTTTGTCGATCCGGATGCGATCCTGACGGACTTCACCGGCACCTCGACGCTCGCGATCGGTGATCCGGGTATTGACAGCTTCTTCGATGTCTACTTCACGGCTGACATCAACGTCGGCGGTACTGTGCTCGAAGGCTTCTTCCAGATGACCGTACCCGAGCCGAGCGCCGCGTTGCTGCTCGGCGTGGGCTTGATGCTGCTGCGTCGCCGCCGCTAAGCACGGCCGCGTGTAGTAGTTTTTACTTTGATTACACAGGACCGGGCCACGATCGTGTGGTCCGGTCCTTGTCTTCATGTCAGCTTTCGGTTTCACCAGACTGGTGGACCAGCCCCCATTGGCATAAGGCACCGAGGCAACAGGCAACTAGTCGACAAGTTGACCGGTTACAAACCAGTCCCACACTTGTTGCCGCGCCGCGCGCGGCTGAGCAATCCGAGCCCCGAGCGCGAGCGAGCGCGTCCCCCAATCCGAGCCCGAAGCGCCAGCGAGGGTTGACGCATGTATCCCTGGTGCAGCTACGGCTTGAGAAGTTCCTGACCGTTCATGTAGGGGCGCAGCGCGGGCGGGATGGTAACCGTGCCGTCAGCGTTCTGGTTGAGTTCGAGCAGGGGGATCAGGATCCGCGGGGAGGCGACAACCGTGTTGTTTAACGTGTGGCAGAACTCCGGCTTGCCCGTCTCCGCGTTGCGGTAACGCAGGTTCAGCCGGCGAGCCTGGAAATCGTGGAAGCTGCTGGCCGAATGTGTCTCGCTGTAGGCTTGGCGGCTGGGCATCCAGGTCTCGAGGTCGAACATGCGGTGCTTGCCCTGGCCCATCTCGCCGGTGCAGACCTCGACCAGGCGGTAGGGCAACCCAAGAGCCTGTAAAACCGCTTCCGAGTTCGAGATGATCACCTCGTGCCAATACGCCGATTCCTCGGCGTTGGCCTGGCAGACGACCACTTGCTCGATCTTGTCGAAGTAGTGAATGCGGTAGAGCCCGCGCGTGTCCTGGCCGCCGGCGCCCGCCTCGCGGCGGAAACACGTGGAGCGGGCGAAGTACAACTTCGGCATCTCGTCGGCTTCGAGGATCTCATCGCCGTGCAGGCCGGTGACTGGCACTTCGGCGGTGCCGACCAGGCTCTGTCCATCGCGCTCGCATAGATAAACCTCGTCGCGATGCAGCGGGAAAAAGCCGGTGCCGTACATCAGCTTGTCATTGACCAGTGGCGGGACGGTCAGCGGCTGGAAGCTGAGCTTGGTGCTCGGATCGCCGGGCTTACCGAAGCGGCGTTGCAGCATGATGTCCCAGGCTAGGCGCAGGACGGCTTCGTGGAGTTGGGCGCCGCGGCCGGTGAGGACGTAGTTGCGCGAGCCGGCGAGCTTTACGCCGCGCTCGATGTCCATCAGGCCGAGCGCGTTGCCCAGGTCGAGGTGGTCCTTGAGCTCGAAGCCGAATTCGTTGGCGGGGCGCGGCTGGCCAACACGGCGGACTTCGACATTACTCTCTTCGGTGGGACCGACGGGGGCGTCTGGATGCGGAATCTGCGGCACGAGCAGCATCAGCTCGTGTAATTCCGCGTCGATACTCTCCCGCTCCGTGTCGATCTCCTTGAGCCGGTTCTTAAGCGGTTCGGTTGCTTGAATGATCGACTTTGTCACTCGCGCAAGCGACTCCTGGATACGTTGGTACTGCTCAGCAAAGGCCTTGCGCATCGGCGCACTATCTTGCATCATCTGCTGATATAGTCTGGATATGGGCTCTGTAGCCTCCTGCATCTGCCGGAACTTTTCTATGACCGGCTTCATGGCGGCGCTGATCTGCTCATTCTGCTGCCTCAGGAGATGGCGTAGCGAAGGGCTGGCTTCAAACTGCTGTTGCAGTCGTTTGGCTGTTTCAAGTATGTGTTTTGCGCTCTCCCCCTGCACGCGCTGGACGACCGGAATGGTCTCACCGGCATCCTTCTGGCCCCTCCGCAGTTCGTTGAACTCGGTCTCTAACTCGCGGCGGCGAGCATCGACGGCGAGAATACGGTCGATATCAACCGTCATGTTCTTGTCAGCCGCGGCCCGCTTGACCGCGTCCGGATTATCGCGAATGAGCTTGATATCGATCATGGTTGGTCCTGGGAAGAAGGCAACAAGGCAACTAGGCACTAAGGCAACTAGACATCAAGGCAACAAGTAGACCGGTTGGAAACCGGTCCCACACATGTAGCGGCCGCCCTCAGTGGCGGCCGTCCAATCCCCAAGCGCCAGCGCGGGGTTTCCACCGAAAACCCGTCGCTCGCGCTCGGGGCTCGGTTTGGGGTGCCATGCCCAAGCCGGGTGCCATGCCCAAGCTGTAAGCGCGGGCATGACGGTGCTGGACTTAGCAACCCACTCGCTTGCGCTCGGGGCTCTGATCACACAACGAACCGGCATTATAGACGGAATCACGGCAAGGGCGAGTCGGGCGCAGGCTGGGATTCCTCGCGGGTGCTCTCGAATTGACGTAGTTCGGCCGACAGATCATCGGGGCCGCGGACCATGATGACGCGAGCACTCGGGCGAAAATACCGCGCGATCAGCGCCGACACCTGCGTGGGATCCACTACATCAGGCAGCAGCCATGGCCTACCAATCTCGCGCCCCAGGACGTCAGCGATCGCGCTGCTGGAATCCCGAGCCAACAATTGATCAACGCGGACCAGGCGCAATGCCGTGGCGATCTGTGCGGGTGGAATAGTCCCGTGCTGCAATCTCTCCAGGCGCGCGAGACACTCCTCGAAAGTGGATGCGACCTGGTCGGTGGGTACGCGGGCATAGAGGTGGACCAGGTCTGGGGACCTGAGCGGCACACACATCCAGCGCCACGCGCGGGTTGCGTCCAGTGTCGGCGGCCAAAACGTCTGAGGGTCACTCCACTGGGCAGCTCCGAGTAACCGACGGGTGAGCCGGTCGGTCCACTCACGCGCCGGCGGCTCAAGGTCTGACGGCCAAAGGTGATCGCCGATGTACAGCGAGGGCGGAGTATCGGCCAGCTCGATCCACCCGGTACTCGTCGGGAATGCGTCCGTGGTCGGCGAGTGTCGCGACTTCGGGCGCGCCTGGCGTGCTCGGGCGGCAGCGCTGGTGGTCCAGTCGGACCAAACCCGCGTCGCAGCGGCCATTACGGACTGCGGTTCGACGTCGCCAACGACCAGCAGTTGCACATCGTGTACTTCATCCAGCTCGGCGAGGTTCTCGCTCAGGCGCTGGGCGTCGACGATAGGACGCATACCAGCGGTCCAGCCGAGGAATCCGGGCGGCAGGTAATACTGGTACACATCACCGTGGTCGGTCTGCTCAAGCCACTTCCGTAGGGCCAGGCCGCGCGTGACTGCGCCCTGGATAGCATCTGGATCGTGGTTCGGGTAGCGTAGGAGTTTCGCTTGCAGCTCGATCAACTGGGCGACGTGTGTCGTGGGGCCGCGCGACGTGAGACCCGAGCGCGTATCACCCAGAGCAGGGTAGATGTCCAGGCCGTGGTACGAGAGGTAGTCCCGTACCTGTCGCACGGTGTGGCGCGTTGATCCCATAGCCATAGCTGCTTCGGCGCCGCGAAAGATACTATAGGCAGGTTGAGCGAGCGTCCGCACCTCGACCGGCTCCAAGCCCGGGATGCGGCAGACGGTGATTTTTACGCCGTTGTCCAGTTCGTGCGTGGTGAGCGTTGCGGGGGACTTGGGCGATTTTAGGGGCGGGACGTCGGTCGCGTGTTGAGCGAGGAGTTCCAGGGCGGCGCCGCTGTCGAGTTGGGTGGGATACTCGGACTTGAGCGGTGGCGGTAGGGCGGCTGACATTTCAGGCTGGTCGGTTGCCTCCGTACGCCGCGTCAGGATGACCGTTCGCGCTTCGAGCAATTCGCGGGCGGCGTCTTGCATGTCGCCGACGGCTAGGTGAGCGACGCGCGGCTGTTCGTAAGCCGCCAATTGCATGTCGCCGGCGATGACTTCATGCCAGGCCAGACGGAGGGCGCGATCGGAGAATGCGGCGCGGCCGTTTGCCATGTCGCGCGCGGCCAGTGCGCGGGCACGGTTAAAGGCGATTTCGTCGGGAACTGATGCGGCAACGTGTTTGAGTTCTGCTTGTACGCGTTGTTCGATGTCGGTGATCGGAACGGCCGGCGAGACGCCGGCCGCTACATCTGTGGGACCGGTTTGCAACCGGTCAGTTGAACCATTGGCCATTACATTCGGCTCGGCGGGAGCCTCGCCCTCCCGGCCGGGACGGAGCCCGGCCGCTACATTTGTGTCGCCGGCCGCTGCATCAGTGGCATCGACAGTTAGTGTCAAAACGCCGTGGTCACGCCAGGCGTGACGGTTCCAATTCAAGCTATAGCCAGCGGCGGAGAGGTCCTGGTAAAGGGTGCCATCGATCGGATTGCAGAGGTAGTGCATCAATACGTCGATTCCCGCGTTTTCGAAATAACCCGCGGGCGGCGTCAGCCAGGCCAGGTCGATACCGGCCTGTGCGGTCGTCACCAGGCCGGCGTCGATGCGTTCGGCGGGGGGGGACGCATATTCGAATCGGTGGGGCGGCTCACGCCATGCAAGAGGTCCGAAGTGTTGGCGAACGAGTTCCAGCGTCGTCGGCGTACTCACATCGCCAATGATCATCAGCACGGCGTTACCCGGCACGAACCATCTCTCGAAGAATTCGTTGATATCATCCGGCTCTACTGTTTTCAGCTTGTCGGTCACAAAGCCGGGCGGATGCCGGGTGGGCTGTTTGGGAAACATGGCACCCAGGAGCCGGCGCTCTACCTGGCTGTGATCGTCCTCCGGTTCGAGGCCAAAATCGCGGGCCGCCGCGGCCAAACCCTCCGCGAGGATTTCCGGTGTGGCCGGCTTGACCGCCATACGCCGCGCCTCGATCTTCAGCGTGTACTCCAGAAAATCAGGCGGCAACACAGACGAGAAATAGCAGGCGTCGCGCAGCGTGTGGCTTTCAAAATTGATGCCGGCAGCGCGCAGGCGTAACGCAGCGTCGTTCTGGTGCTCCAGGATGGTGCGGGTGATATGACACAAGCCGGGCGTGTTGGTTGCATCATAAGCCGAGCCCACCTGATACCACAGTTGTACGCTGGCCAGCGGCAGTGTGTGGTCTTCCAGGATCACCACGCGCAAGCCACTATCCAGCCGCTCTATACGTGGTTCGGCAATTCCGGCTTGAAGAAGGGTGATTACGCCCAGACACGCCAGTATCATGTTGTCTATCCTGCTGTATGGTATGGGCTGTTGTTATTCAGAATCCGGATAATCGTCAAGTCCGTATGCCGGCGGGCTGTGGATTGAAAAAAAATGTCACAGAACGCAACCGCCAGTCAGCGGGCGGATATAAATAACCGGGACAGGTGCGCGTCCACAGATGCGTCTCGTCCATAAGACATTGTAGACTAAGAGGTTGTAGCGACATGCCCATTGGAGATGTCCTCGTCAAGAAAGGCCTGATAACCCAGGAACAGCTTGAGGAAGCGGAAAAGCAACGTTCCTCGCCTTCCGAGCGCCTCGACCAGGTCCTGATCCGTGCCGGTCTGGTGAGCGAAAAAGCCGTGCTGAATATCTTCAGTGAGCAGCTTGATATTCCGGTAGTCGAGTTGGATGAAGGGGACGTCGACCTCGAACTACTCAAGATCGTCCCCAGCCGACTGGTTCACAAATATGGCCTGATCCCGGTCTCGCGTAATGGTAAGGGCATCCGCGTCGCCACGTCCGATCCGTACAACATGTACGCCCTGGATGAGCTGCGGACCTGCATCAATATGCCCATCGAGCCGGTGCTGGCCACCAGCGTCGAAATTCACAAGCTGATCAAGGCCTTCTACGGCGTTGGCGGCGAGGTACTGACCACACTCGTCGAGGAGAGCGACTTAGAGGTCCTGGACGCCGCCGCGCGGATCGAGTCGGCCGATCTCGACGTTCAGATGGCCCAGGAGGCATCGGTCGTCAAGCTTGTTAACGAGATTCTGCTGGAAGCGGTCGACCAGCGTTGCAGCGACATCCACTTCGAGCCCTTCGAGAACGATTTCGCGGTGCGTTACCGCATTGACGGCGTACTGCACATCGCTAATGTGCCCCCCGAGATTCGCCGCTTTAAGAATGCCATCATCAGCCGCATCAAGATCCTATCAAATTTGAACATTGCCGAGCGGCGTTTACCGCAGGACGGTGGTTTTAAGATCAGGGCGCACGGTCGCGAGATCGACCTGCGTGTCAGTGTCATTCCGATGGCCTTCGGCGAAGGCGTGGTACTGCGCATTCTGGATCGCACCTCGGTCAAGTTGGTGTTGTCCGAACTGGGCATGGATGGCGATAACCTGGTAAAATTCAGTGAATTGATTCGGCAGCCACACGGAATCGTTCTGGTCACCGGTCCGACTGGGTCAGGTAAAACCACCACACTCTACGCCGCCTTGCGGACCATTGTCAGTCCCGAGATCAAGATTCTGACGATTGAGGATCCCATCGAGTACTACCTCGACGGCATCAACCAGACGCAGATCCTACCCAAGATCGGCTTGACGTTTGCCCGTTCGCTACGCAGTTTCCTGCGGCATGACCCGGATGTCATTCTGGTTGGTG
Source organism: Planctomycetota bacterium (assembly GCA_043820985.1). Classification (GTDB taxonomy): domain Bacteria; phylum Planctomycetota; class Phycisphaerae; order UBA1845; family Fen-1342; genus JAAYXS01. Next base: position 14,352 of record JBDRDH010000227.1, on the reverse strand, counting down.
AGGTGCGTGACCTGGAGACCGCTGAAGTCGCGATCAACGCCTCACTAACCGGCCACCTGGTCTTCAGCACATTGCACACCAATGACTCAGTGACCGCCACGACGCGTCTGCTGGACATGGGGGTCGAGCCCTTCCTGGTGGCCAGCTCGATTGAAGCCGTGTTGGCCCAGCGCCTGGTGCGGACAATCTGTAAGGGTTGTAAAGAGGCGTGGGTCCCCGAGCATAAAACCGCGTTGCCACCCGATTTCGGGTACAAGAAGGGCGAGGTGTTGCACCGCGGCGCCGGCTGTCGTGAGTGCCATAATACCGGCTTTACCGGCCGGCGCGCCCTATATGAAATTCTCACGCTCAGTGACCGACTGCGTGACATGATCACCGAGCGCTGTTCCGCCGCTCAACTGTTAAACGCCGCCCGTGAAGAAGGCCTCGTATTGATGCGTGATGCTGGCTGGACCATGTGCCGTCAGGGCCTGACCACGCCACAGGAAGTGCTCCGCGTAACCAAGGCCTAACCCATATTTATTAGGCGCCCCCTATTGGGGGAGGGCGAGCCTCCCGGCGAGCCGCGGCTCGGCGGGAGACTCGCCCTCCCTCGGGGTTGAGTACTACTTACGCCGATACGTGGCCAGCAACATTTCCAACACAAAAGTTGCCAGCAGACCAGCCGCTACCAGTTGCCGAATGTCGCCAATACCCACGATTTGGCTCCACCAACTTACTGACTGATTGACAGTGTCATCCGTGAAGGTCTCAAACCGCACATCCTGACAACCCAGGCAGGTACGTAGCCGTGCAATCGTTATGGGAGTAAGGTCAGACTCTCTCGACGGCCAGTTAACTACCTAGCGCCCCGACTGGGACTTATCTGTGCTCGGGGCGACCTCATAGATCCCGGCCTGGTCCGTTGGCCATGATTGCCGCTGAATATCCGGCGCCAGCCGCCGCCAGACTGGCGGAGAATCTGATTGGGTATGCAGCCGTACGCTGGCCAGGCCGCCATCTGGCAGATCCGCGAAGCAACGCCGTGACTGCTCACCAACAGCAAAGACTCCGATGGCGCCTGGTGGCCCCAGCGCTTCATCGATCAGCAGGTGCAGCCAGGATATCAGGCCGGCGGCACGGATGCCCAGATCACTCCAACTGGGGGCTGGTGCCGTGGTTAGCAGGAGCAGTCGCCCCGCTCCGATCGGCTTGGATACAATCGCGGCGGTCCCATCCATATAGCTGGCTTCTATCGAAACTTCCTTAAACAGGTCCCGCAGCAACACACGCCGGCGTACAGCGCTGCGGGTTAACTCCGACAGATCGGCATGGCCGTTATATGCCGAGGTCGTTTCCCAACGAAGTGCGCTGAGAGTATCCAGATCAGTGATCTCTGGCTGAGTCGCGGTTAGTAGTGTTCGGATCCCCGGCCAGTCCGTATCCGGAGTCGCCGATGACGGTACTAACAGCAAAAGCCCGCCTTGTTCCACATGTTGCAATAGCGATTGCCGGGCTACCGCCGGCAGGTCCGTGTTGGATAGCAGTATGACCATGGCCAGTTCGGGTTGGGTGATATCACGGTGCATTCTGTTAAAGGCCGCTTCAACCGTGTCGGGAGCAAGTATTTTCAGAGTCACGAGCTGCTGCTCGGGAGCCAGAATTTCCGGTGCCAACAGGTTACGCAGGATGAGCGCGGACAGGTCTTCGTCCGATGACGAAATCAGCCAGACCTGTGGGGTATGTGCGGTTTGGAAAGCCACATAACGGTGTTGATCAAACGTCATTCGATCAGTCGGATCTAGTTGAATGGTAAATGCATGGGGGCCGGGTGCCTGGGCAGGCAGCTCCAGCAGAATCTCACGTGGTTGGTTGGCGTCCAAAGTATATGAACCGGCGCGTAGTAGAGTCTCGGTACCGTCAAGAACAACCAGCCAGCACTCACTGTCCACCTCGGTCGCGGCAAGTTTGACGCGAATCGGTACTGGTGCGGCGGCAGGGTGTAGGCGTTCGGGAGCGGTTGCGGACAATATCGCCAGATTGGTACGCCGTTCTTCGGTTGCTGGTACGATCCGTACAGTCAGGTTGTCGATGCCCGCCAGCGTCGCTGGTGTAGTCGCTTCCCAGGCGTGTGCCGCGCCGTCGGTCAGCACCACCAGTCGGCGGCTTGGCAGTTTTGTATCCCGTAACATCTCGGAGGCGGTCTGTAACACGGAGTCAAGGGGATCAGCATGAGGGGCTTGGGTGGCGATCGAGTCCAGCATCTGATTAAGAGCGTTGCGGTCATTGGTCCAATCCGCCGTCGGCCCGCTCATACCCGCTCCCAGGATGGTTAACATTGATTCTTTCGGCCAGCCGGCCGACCGGTCGATCAGTTCCCGGGCTTGAGCGAGTGCCAGGCTATACAGGCTGCTGGCCGCATCGGGCTGGTAGGTCATGCTGATTGAATCGTCAATGACGATGGCGGCCGCGACCGGCTGGTGATCAGTCCAGTCACTGGTTGTGGGAGTGCATGTGGGAGCGGCTAACAAAACAGCCACCAGTGTCAGGAGTAAGACGCGCATCAATAGCAGGATCAAATTGCGCAACTTGTTCGCCCGTTGTCCAGATACCAGCGCTGCACGCAACAACGTGATCGCGGGGAAATGTGCGCGGCGCGGGCGCGGCCGCAGGAGCAGGTGAATCAGTACCGGAGCACTGGCCACCGCCAGACCCCAAAGCATGACGGGATGTAAAAAGGCCACCTCGGCTACCACGGCGATATTCTATCAGGATGTGCTTGGTAAAACCGCATTTTGGTCTGTACACTCCGACCGGCTAAGGCTACTCTAAGTTCAGGTCGGCTGGCCAGTCATTATCTATGTGGGTATTTCGGATAGGCCATGAGTCTGGAACCCCTTGAAACGGCGGAAGGTGCTGAGCACGCGGGCTGTCGTCAAATGACCGTCTTTCTGGAGAACCGCCTCGGTCAGTTGCTGCGCATTACACGTCTGCTTCAGAACGAACCCATTCGGATCATTGGGCTTTCGGTAGAGGGCAAGGTCGATTGTGCCATCCTGCGCATGCTGGTTGATGATCCGGATGCCGCCTACCAGATTTTCAGCGAGGATGGCATGCCCGTGACCGAAGGTGAGGTCCTGGTGGTGGCGTTGCCACCTGGCAAACGGGCCATTCTGACAGTCTGTTCCGCTTTGATCGCCGGCGAGATCAACATTAACAATGCCTATACTGTCTGGGCCACCGAGAGGCATCTTCCGTGCCTCGCTATCCAGGTGGATAACCTGCCCCAGGCCGTGCATGTGCTGGAGCATAAGAAATTCCGCATATTCTCCCAGGATGAGCTGTAAAGCCGCCGATGCGCCCCCCCGTAATTGCACCTGAGTTCCAGGACTGGCACATGAGCGACGGCTATCTCCTGCGCGGACGCGTCTGGCCAGGCCGATCGCCAACCCGGGCAGTGGTTCTCTATTTACACGGTATCCAATCACATGGCGGCTGGTTTGAATGGTCGGCGTCGTTACTGGCCGAAGCCGGCTGTACGGTAGTGTTGCCTGATCGGCGTGGTAGTGGCATGAATGATGCCGCGCGGGGTGATACGCCCTCTTACCAACGCTGGCTGTCTGATCTGGATGAGTTGGCTGACTGGGCTGGCCAGCGTTGGAAGACTGATGTCGTGGATCTGGTCGGAGTCAGTTGGGGTGGAAAACTTGCGGCGACCTGGGCGCACCTGCGCTCCGAACGTGTCCGCCGCCAGTTGCTCATCGCTCCAGGTCTGTTCCCCGCCGTGGATATTAGGCCATGGGCCAAAATCGGTGTTGGTTTGTCACTCCTCGTTGGTGGCCAGCACTACTTTGATATTCCGCTGAGCGCTGCCGCTCTCTTCACCGAGAATCCCGCTGGTCGGGCCTTTATCGAATCCGATCCGCATAAGCTCACACGGACAACCGGGCGTTTTCTCTGGAATTCGCGAAAATTGGATAGAATTCTGGCAGGAATTGCGCGGCGTGAATTAAGCACGCCAACCAGTCTGCTACTGGCCGGTCGGGATCGGATTATCCAGAATACGCCGACCGTAACGTGGATACGGCGTGTCGCCATTCAAACTCCTGAGGTTATTGAGCTTAGCGATTATTCCCACACTCTGGAGTTCGCGCAAGATGCATCCGCTTTCGCGGCGCAACTCCAGCACTGGGTAGCGATTTAATACACCTGGCAAGCAGATTGGGAGCCCCAACCAGACGCATCCGGTGCTTGTTGGGCAGGTACAACTACATATAATCTGTTCGACGTACTCCTGACCGTCTGGTAGCGGTCACAGACGGTATTCGGGTTTCTTGGAGAACGACGAGCTACTCTGACGATTTCAGAAGCGCAGATGAGCCGAGGATGGAGCCTCGCCGAGCCGCCGTTCTTGACGGAGCAAAATGTGAATCGTACCCGCCGTGGTGTCCTCTACGTGACCGCCGTGGTCATTGTAGCGGCTCCCCCTGTTTTGTGGTTTGTGATGCACCTGTCGGCCACCCCTTCGGAGGCTGTGATAGTTCCGGTCTCCTATGCGCGCGGCGCGACCTCCGTGGTGGCTGGCTCGGCGTCCGCCGCAACATCGAGCACCGGTTCGCTCGTAGCGTTGGCTGAACGTGATCCCCTCGCGTTAGCGCGAATAGGACATGAACGTTATGAGCGGGAAATCGACGACTATCGCTGTGTATTGATCAAGCAGGAAAGCATCTGTGGTACGCTGACTGCCGTGGAAGAGGTCGAATTGCGCTTTCGCAAGGCGCCGCACACTGTCTATATGCTCTGGCGCAAGAACGCTAGCCAGGCCAAACGGGCCCTCTTCAAGGAAGATGATCCGGATTTCATTAACGATGAGGGACAACCCATTGCCAGGGTCGAACCGGCCGGAGCAGTGGTGCGTATCTTTGTCAAGGACATCATGATCCCGGTTAACGGCGAACAGGCGCGCAAGGTCAGTCGTCGTACTATCGACGAGTGCGGCTTTGGAGCCACCTTTGATCTGCTCCAGCGCTTTAATGGCATCGCGCGCCAGAAGGGTGTGCTCGATGTGCGTTATGCCGGTATCGCCGAGGTGGACGGTCGGCCGACGTACGTGATCGTGCGGCATTTGCCTTATGAGGGCGAGGGCGGGGCGTATCCGGATGCCAAGATGGTCCTGCATCTCGACCGGGAATGGCTGCTGCCGGTGGCGGTGGAGTCATTTGCGGATGCGGACGGCACTAAGCTGCTGGGGCGCTACTTTTTCACCCAGGTCGAAGTCAATCCGGGCCTGACCGACCAGGACTTCGAGTTCTAGCCGGCGTCACCATCGCTGGTAGTCTCCGGCATATCGGCGATCTGCCGCCACTGGGCCGCGGCATCGGGTTTACCCCAGGTTTCATATAACTCGACGATCCGGGCGCGGGCTTGCCGGCGACGATCAATTGGTGCCTGTGGGTCATTCCTGATCGTGGCATAGCCATTCATCAATATCGGCTCAGCCTCGACCAGCTTGCCCTGCGCCGCCAGTGCGGAGCCCAGCAGGCTCATCGCGTCACCAATCAGCCAGTGCTCGGTGGGCAGATCGTGTTGCCGCATGATCAGGCACTCACGCAAAACATTCTCGGCGGCCGCCGAGTTCCCATCTTCCAGTAAGGCCTGGCCGCGCAGTGCCAACGCGCCACCCAGCGAGGCATCCGCGCTCGGCAACTGGCCGAACTGCTTCGCCAATCGTTCGCTGGCGGCTTTACTGGCATCAAGATAGAAACCGCCCTCGACCATGTAGCTGATGAGCCGCATCTCCATCTCCATGATGTTGTACGGCCCGCCGATACTCGCGCGGGCCAGGGCCGCCCGCTGCGTTTCAATGGCGGAGTCGATATCGCCGGACATTTGGTACGCTAGCGCCAGTGTGTCGAGGATGTTGGCGTTCTGACCGTCATTCAACTCCATGGCCTGGAGAGCCGCGGTCAGCGCACGTTGGGGATCACGTAACTCGGGCATTTCGCAGGACAACAGCATCCAGGCGTATGAATTCACAACGAGTGCACCGGCTCCCGGCTGCTCAGCCGCCAGGCGGCGTTGCTCGAGGCGCTTGGCGAGACAATTTCGCAAAGCCTCCCGGTCTCCCAGAGTCCGCAGCACGCGCAACAAGTTGTTAAAGGGTATCTGGGTACGCGGGTGGATGGCTCCCAATACTCGGCAATCAAGCTCCCAGGCACGCGTATACAGGTTTACCGCCTGGTCCAGTTTACGCTGGCGTTCGAGTGTCAAGGCCAGGTTATTCATCGCCGTCATGGTATCCGGGTGATCCTCACCCAATACCCGCCGCTCGATTTCGAGGGCCTGGCTCAAGAGCACTTCGGCCCGGTCGTACTTGCCCTGCGCCTGCAGCACGGTCCCCAGATTGACCAGCGAACGCAGGGTATCCAGATGCTCCTCGCCGAGGACGATGATCTGGGTTTCGAGTGTCTGACGATGGATGCGCTCGGCTTCCAAGTATTTGCTCTGTCGCCACATGGCGATACCCAGGCGATTCATGGTGGTCAAAGTATCCGAGTGTTCATCCCCCAAAATTCTCCGCTGAGCCTCGACAGTCTGACGCAGGAGCGCCTCCGCCTCGGCGTACTTGCCTTGGGCCTCCAATAAGCCGCCCAGCGTACTCCGGGAGCGTAGTGTATTGACGTGTGTTGCCCCCTGATGCTGTTGTCGTAGTGACTCGGCAGTCCGTAGGTGCATTTCAGCGACGTCATACAATCCCAGCGCCTGGTATGTTTGGCCGATGGTCATCCGTACGGCGGCCTCCACTTCGGGCTGATCGGTGAGCGATCCGGCACCGATGCGTTCGGCGGCCTCCTCGAGAATACTACGTACAGTCACCTCACGTCCCAGCGCCCGTCGCGGATCCACCGAGGAGAGCATATCCAGCACAAAGTCATTGACCGCCCCGAATTTGGCGGCTTCCTGCTGGGCCGCGCGCGCATTCTGTTCGGCTAACTGCTGCTGCCGCTGGGCTAGTTTCCGGGCAGCATCAGCCTCGATGCGGGCAGTTTCCGCGGCGTCACGTTCGGTGCGGAGCGCGGACTGCGCGTACCGGGCCTGGATCAGACCAATCGTGGCCAGCGACAAGCCGATCAACATGGCCGCCGTGGTCAACGAAGCGGCCAGGACCACCGCGCGATTGCGGCGGATAAACTTGGCCAGTTTGTAGGTCACACTGGGTGGACCCGCCAGAACCGGTTCGTGGTTCAGGTGCCGCTCGATGTCATGAGCGAGGTCATTCGCCGTGGCGTAACGCCGCGTGCGGTCCTTGTCCAAGGCTTTCATGACGATCCAGTCCAGATCGCCTCTCATCAACCTGGAGAGCACACCCGCTTCGACTTGTCGCCGGCTGGCAAGATCGGATCCCTCGGAAATCAGTGTGTGTACGCGCGTCGAAGGCTTGGGTGGTTCAACTTCGCGGATGATGCGCTTGATCTCGTCATAGTCGGCGGCCCGCAAGGTAGTGCCATCAAAGGGTGTCGTGCCCGTCAGCAGTTCGTATAGCAGCACGCCCAGCGAGTAGATATCGGTGCGCGTATCAACATCCAGGCCGCTGATTTCAGCCTGGTCCGGACTCATATATTCCGGGGTGCCGACGAACTGCCGGAACTCGGTGAACAGGGTTTTCTCGGTCAGCCGCTGGCTGGTCGCCTTGGCGATGCCGAAGTCGATCACCTTGGGCACGGGTTTGCTATCGTGCAGCGTGACCAGCACATTATTCGGCTTGATGTCGCGATGGATAATGCCCTTTTGATGCGCGTGCTGCACGGCCTGGCATACTTGCACAAACAGTTCCAGGCGCTGCCGGGTGGGCATATTGTGTTTATCGCAGTATTCCGTGATTGGAATACCCTTGACCAGCTCCATGGCGAAGTACGGTCGACCGGACTCCGTCGCGCCGGCGTCCAGCACCTTGGCGATGTTGGGGTGTTCCATCAGTGCCAGGGCCTGGCGCTCCGCCTCAAAGCGCGCGATAACCTGCCGTGTATCCATCCCCAGCTTGATGACTTTTAAGGCCACTCGGCGCCGCACCGGCTCATCCTGCTCGGCCATGTAGACGTGGCCAAAACCACCTTCGCCAATCTGCTGCAGGATCTTGTATGGTCCAATGCGTGTGCCGGGCTGCTCGCTGGTCGGCGTGCTGGCTAGCGTAACGTCCGGATCGATGGCCGGTGTATTCAGAAAAGTGCCGGCCTGATCGTGGGCTTTCAGCAGCGACTCGACCGTGGCGCGCAGCAGGGGATCGTCGCCGCAGGCATCGTCCAGGAAAGCCACGCGCTCAGCAGGGGATTCCTTTTTCAGAGCAGCGTTAAAAAGCTGTTCCAGTCTTTCGTGTTGCGAGCTGGCCACGACCTTGGCACCTTGTTATAGCGTTGGAACGCTCCGACACCTTCCAGTACCGGCGCTATTAGCCCATGCGTCGCCGGGGCCACGGGTGCCTCAGCAAAAACCGGATTCTACTCCGGATCGTCCCCTTTGTTCACCTCGTTATACAGCCAGGCCCGGGCAAAAGCCCAGTAGCGGTCGGCCGTGGCCCGGGAAATACCCAGGAGTTGGCCGGCTTGCGCGACGGTCAGCCCGGTGAAAAAGCGGAGCTTGACCAGTTCCGCCTTGACGCGATCGGTGCTGGCCAGCTTATCCAGAGCTTCATCCAGGGCAATCAGGTCAATGGATTCTGGCAGAGTGACGTAATCAGCCTCGTTGAGTTCACGTCGCTGGCGCTCGCCGCCGTGTTTGAGCCGTGCTTTTCGGCGGGCGGCTTCGACCAGAATACGACGCATGGCTTCCGCGGCGGCCGCGAAAAAGTGGCCGCGGTTGTCCCAGCGAGTTTCTTCGTCGCCGATCAGGCGTAAATAAGCTTCGTGAACCAGGGCTGTGGCTTGTAGCGTCTGGCCCGGCCGCTCACGAGCCAGTTTGCGGGCTGCCAGGTTGCGCAGCTCCCCATAGACCGCGGCCAGCAGTTTGTCGGTAGCCTGCTGCTCGCCGCGATTGACGGCCTTGAGAAGTTGTGTGACGTCTTTCATGCGTCTGCCGCTCGACTGCCGGTCGGATTGTTGCGACTGCAACCCGTTACTCCGACACACACAGTCTGACATGCCGCTTGCCACCCGGCAAGACTGTCAAAGGCTGTACCTGAATCTCTTACCGGCGTTTGGTCGGCCGCCCAGGCTTGCTGACATAGCGGCTACTGGTTACGAAGAAGCGCAGCGGCAGATCCTGGGCGGAAGATATCCCGACCCGGGTCGCCGTCGTGATCTCGTTCGCGGACAGGGACTGGTCAGGTAACTCGGCGATCCACAACTCGCGGCCGCGCGACAGATCCCAGCCGTCAAGTTCGCGATCGATAGCAAAGGCTTCACATAACCGCGCCGGCCCGCGCGTCAGATCGCGTAGCTCATCTCTTCCCCGGCGTTGCCGCATCAGCTCGATACCCTCCAAAGGCTCAACCGCCCGGATCAATACCGCACTGGGTATGCCGTCCGGTTCTGTAACAGCATTCAGGCAATATCGCGCGTGGATGCTGTAGACATATGCCCGCCCACAAGGGCCGAACATCGTGGCATTCCGGCGGCTGCGGCCCCGCGAAGCGTGACAAGCCGGATCGTCATGCGAGAGATAGGCTTCGGCCTCGACAATCAATCCCGTAGTGATGCCATCCGCGTTGACGCGGACGAGGCACTTGCCCAGCAAATCACGCGTGACCTCGATGGTGTCGCGATCGTAAAAGCTTCGCGGTAACACGTGCTTCCGTAATTGTCGCCGGTTGCAGCTCAAAACGAGACCTCCAGAACTCGTGGATTCGCTCACCGGCGTGAAAACTAGCAGTTTCCTCCCGGTTCGCCAACTGTAGCCCCCCGGCTGGACTGCCCGCCCGTCTTGTAATACGGTGAACAAACACGCTTTTGAAAGGTGAAATATCATGAAGGTCAACGGCTGGCTGCTTGATGTTGAAGGTGTTCTGGTTGGCGATAAACGCTACCTGGCGGTTCCTGGCGCTGTGGAATTTATCCGCCGTGTCCGGGCGGCCGGTTGCCCGCTGCGCTTGATTACCAACAATACCACTGACGATCGACCAACCCTGGTCGAAAAACTCACAAACGCCGGCTTCGACTTCACTATCAATGAACTGCATACCTGCATTGCCGCCGCCAGCGCTCATTTGCAGGCACATAATGTCCAACGTTGCCTGGTGCTGGGTAATGCCGCCTTACAGCGGATGTTCGCCGAGGCCGGTTTCGAGGTTGTCGAAGAGAGCCAGGTTGATGCGGTGGTTGTCGGATTGGATACTGAGTTGACCTATGAGCGTCTGTTGCTGGCCACTGATGCTCTGGTACGCCATTCGGCGGTATTTATTGCCTTGCACCAGAACCGGCTTAGCGTCGAAAGCGCCGGGCGAACCGCGCCGAGCGTAGGATCTATTGTGGCGGCCCTGGAGTACGCCACCCAGGTGGCACCAACCGTCATGGGCAAACCCAGCTCGACGTATTTCCAACAGGTCCTCGACGATTTGAACGTGCCGCCAGCGGATGTCATGGTGGTCTCGGACGATCCGCTGACGGATTTGGCCGGAGCCAAACGGCTCGGCTTGCAGACCGCGTTTGTACTCTCGGGGAAATACAAGGATACCGCCGTATTATCCGGCCTGTCGGAAGAGGAGCAGCCAGATATCACAACGGCGCGTATCAGTGATCTGCTGGATGAGGATTTAGTAGAGCTGTAACCGTCCCAACTCCCCTCCCTAACAGGGAGGGGTTGGGGGAGGGTGGAGGCCAAGAAGCCTTCACGCTGTCACCCCCTCGGTAGTCCCCCCCCTTGAAGGGGGGACGGCAAAACGGACGCCGCCGGCCGCTATGTTGAGTGCAAATGAGTCTAATCTTCCTCGTCCATGGTCTTGTGACCGGACATGATCTGTTGCTGAATGTTGGGTGGCACCACATCGTAGTGGCTGAATTCCATGACGTAGCTGCCCTGACCACCGGTGGCACTTTTAAGCTGCGAACTGTAGGTTGACACCTCGGCTAGCGGCACCGTGCCGGTTATGCAAAGCTGGTTACCGGGTAGTACGTCCTGGCCGACGATGTGGCCGCGTTTACCAGCCAGGTCGCGGGTGATTTCGCCCACATAATCGGCTGGCACGGTAATCTCAATATTGACGATCGGCTCGAGCAGGATCGGCTTGCATTGCATGAACGCCTTTCTAAAGACGTACCGCCCCGCGATCTGGAAAGCGATGTCCTTGCTGTCGACCGGGTGTGTTTTCCCATCGACCAGCGAAACCTTGACGTCGACCACCTGACAGCCGGCGATGACGCCCTTATTCATCTGGTCCTTGACACCCTTGTTCACACTAGGTCGGAAGGACTGGTCGATTACGCCGCCAAAGATCTTGTCGATGAATTCGTAACCTGCGCCACGCTCGGCGGGCTCCATATCGATAAAGACCCGCGCGTACTGACCCGCGCCGCCGGTTTGCTTCTTATGTGTGTACTCGACGTACTTGACCGAACCGGAGATCGTCTCGCGGTAGGGAATCTTGGGGGTCTTGGTGTCCACTTCCAGCTTGAAGTAGCGTTTCATTTTGCTGCCGATGACGTTCAGGTGTTGATCGCCCAGGCCTTGCATGACCAGCTCGTTGGTTTCGATATCACGGTGGTACTTGAAACAGGGATCCTCTTCGGAAAAGCGCAGCAGGGCACCGGAGATCTTCTCAACATCCCCGCGTGCTTTGGGTTCGAGTGCCAAAGCGAACATTGGCGTGGGAATTTTGGGCATCTTGATAGTGCCTTCACTGGCCTTATCGAAGATTGCGTCGCCGATGGACAAATCGAGCTTGGCCATGGCAACAATGTCGCCCGTTACGGCACTCTCGACCTCGGCATGCTGGTCGCCCAGCAGCTTGAACAGGTGTCCCGGTCGTAATCCCTTACGTTCGCCGGCGGTGAAGACCTGGCCATCAGGCTTCAGCGAGCCAGCCAGCACGCGCGCCACCGAATACTTGATATTGCTCTTGGGATCGGTGGTGATCTTGAAGACCTGGGCCACAAAGTCGCCATCGGGCTTGGCCGCGAGCTGGGTTTCCTGGGCGTCTTCACCCTCCCCGACCACCAGTGTCCGGGTTTTGCCATCTACCGGTGAAGGTGCACAGGTCGTGATGGCATCCAGCAACTCGTTCACGCCGATGTCAGCCTGGGCCGCGACGAACACAATCGGGACCAGTTCACCGGCGGCAACCGCTTTCTGGATGGCGGGACCGAGCTTGTCTACTGGCGCGCTGCCGGTATCCATGTAGGCTTCCATCAGGGCTTCGTCGGTCTCAACGATAGCCTCGACCAGGTTGGTGTGAGCCTGGGCCACGTCCAGCACGTCGGCGGTGCCCTCGGATTCGGTCAGTAGATTGAGGATACGCTTGCCACCATCCGCCGGCAGGTTGATCGGCAGGCAACCTTTACCAAACGTTTCCTTGATGCCGGCTATAACTTCATCGAGATTGACGTTGTCGGCGTCGATGCGGGTGATGGCGACCATGCGCGCCACGCCGTAGTCACGGGCGGTGTTGTACATGCGGCGTGTGTTGACGCCGATCCCGCCCGCGGCGGATATGACGATCAGCGCGGTATCGGCTCCCGCCAGGGAGGCGATGGCCGGCCCGCAATAGTCGGGCATCCCGGGGGTGTCGGTAAAATTCAGCAGCTTCCCCTGGTGTTCGATGTAAAAAAGCGCGGAGTCGACGCTGTGCTGGCGATCCCGGGACTCCTCGTCGTGATCGAGGATGCTGGACCTGTCATCGACGCTGCCCAGCCGGTTGGTTACCCCGGCTTTCAGCAAAATGGCCTCCCCGAGCGTCGTCTTGCCGGCCGAAGAATGTCCCACGAGTGCGATATTGCGGATGTCACCAACCTGCTGTCCAGCCATTCACCTATCTCCAATCGTTGCTATGAGTTCCGCCTATTATGCGGAATTCGCCAGTATACCACGCCAGCCGTTACTGCCAAGGGGTGGGGGATATGGCGGATATTGGTGTCCTGGTCATGATCCCCGGATTTACATAACAGGATCTGAGCACTATGCCGGCGGAGACTTGGCGGCCAGACCGCGGATTGAGCGAATTCTATTGGCCGGGAGTTGTTATGGCGGCGCACCTGTCGCTCGCACAGCTCGGCTTTTCGAGACTGTTTTGAGCGGTGAACCGTGATTCTTAATGGCTGAGTGTGTTCCCGTGGTGGAGCGATCCTGACAGGCGATTAAGTGCTGGGAGTCTCCTTGCTTACGCTGGGCGTGATGCGTTCGATCGTCACATCGCGGTAAAAGCCTTCTCTGATAAACTTGTCGGCGTCAACCTGGGCGGCCTGCTGGGAATCGTGGCAGCCTAGCGTGACTACCAGGCCGTCGTTGGATTTACCACGTACGCGCCAAGTCTTCGGTTCACCCTGCCATTTTGTTGCCATGAGAAGCATTCCTGTATCTGGGAGCACTTTGCGGGGCACGTTCTTATACGATGATCCGCCTGGTGCTGAATACTGAACAACACGAGCTGACTTGTTCGTAACGAGTCGTCAGCCTTATTGAGCGGGCACGAAATGATCAGCCCCTACCTTAATAGCGCCGGCCGCCGTATCCGCCACCGCCGCGCGGCTCGCGCGGTCGAGCCTCGTTCACGGTCAGTGTCCGGCCGCTGTGCTCCTGTCCGTTCAGCGCGGTAATGGCTGCTTGAGCCTCTTCATCGGAACTCATTTCGACGAAGCCGAAGCCCTTGCCGCGGCCGGTCTCGCGGTCTTCAATGACCTGCGCGCTCGCCACCGTGCCATATTGCGTGAATAACGATTCCAGATCGGAACTGCTCATGTCGAAACTCAGGTTCCCGATATATACTTTCTTGCCCATCGCGGTGCTCCATTCGATCGCGTTCGTGACTCATTGATTTACTTTCAGAGTCACAACTGAAAGAGACCGTTGTTCTGGTCCAGAAGGCAGGAGGGCGATCTAGGCGTTACGATGCGGGACTTGCAGGACAAATGCCACGTCCGGGGCCTGGCTCGACAATCCGACCACTGGGATTATACCGCGGATCTCGGGGAAGTACACGTGTCCAGGAGCATGTTCTGGAGTTACTGGGGATATCCGTCGCTCCCCAACTGGCCGCTCTCGTAGCCCCTTGCGGCGGCAGGTACCCAGCCTTACTCTCTCTGAATGTTAGTAACAGTTCACTCGCTTGCAGAGTCGGCGGCGGGTAATGGAGGGAGGTGGGTGGTTTGCAGGTAGATGCGCAGGGCGGTGGCGAGCGTGTGCAGCGGGTCGTGGCCGCGCAGGCGCAACGTGCGGTAGACGCTCATCAAC
>JBDRDH010000226.1:0-24762 GCA_043820985.1 Planctomycetota bacterium | reverse complement strand
TGAATGCCACAGGATTCATCCACCAGGAACGGACAGGCCAATTGCAGATTAAAGTATTGCCGCGCCACCGGCAGCACCGCTTCGTCGGTAGCGGACGGCTTAAGCAGCTCGGCGATCATGTCATGCTCTTCCAGCACACCGACAACATGATCAAACTGCGCCAGCACCGGCTGACGTCTGGCCGGGTCCAAGCCATCGATCAGATCCACGATGGCCAGTGCCTCCGGCGGCGAGATCGGGACCATATGCCGGCAGCAGGCACCACACCCCGCCGCACACGATACGGTTCGTCCCGCGCCAACTTCCTGTTCCGTCGCCCACTGCACCAGGGCATCGGTCAGGGCACATGCGACTTTCACCAAGCCCGCCAATGCCAGCGGACCGGCGGTGATCCCCACCTGCCCACGAATGACGCCCTCGGGCGTGGGCAGCTCGACCGTGCGCAGCTCGACCGTGCGCTTCACTATGTCCGCCGGCGGTGTAGCCTCACTCATGATTCCGGTTCCCGTGGCGGTTCGTACCGTTCGTAATAACCCAGCAGTCGGCCGTCCGCGTCCCTGACGGCGCGCATGAAGATGCGGTGTTTCTCATTGTCGGTGATCAGCCGATCATCCAGGCCGGATTTCAACTCCGCCAGGATCGCGATTATCCGCAATTGGCGATTTGGTTTTACCACAAAGGCACCAAGGCACAAAATGATAAGAAACAACGTGTTGACTCGCCACGCTCGTCACAACACATAATCCCGGTGATTGACCGTGTGATATATCAACGGGCTGTGTGTTCTTTTAACCCAATTTTCTTAGTGTCTTAGTGTCTTTGTGGTGAGATTATTCGGCAGATATGCAAGTCAGCGCAGGTGTTTCGCCAACACCTCCACCGCCTGGCCTACCGTTTTTACATTCTGCGCCTGCTCGTCCGAGATGCTCACGTCAAACTCGTCTTCGATCCGCATCGCGTAATCGACCTGATCGAGGCTGTCGAAATTCAGATCCTCGACCAAGTGGGTATCCACCGTTACACTGGTCCGCTCCGCGCCGACCTGGTCGGCGGCCATTTCGCAGAGCTTGTCAACGAGTTCCGCGTGACTGATAGTCTTAGCCATGACTCGCCTCCTTCGTGTCATCACAGATACCTTGCAACTCGGCTTGCAGTTCGGCCTCGGCTTGAGTCATCGCCACCACCAGCTTGCGAATCGTGGCGAAATCCGGCGTGGTTCGACCACGCTCCAGCCGATTCAGCGTTTCGACGCGAATCCCGGCTCGCTGCGCCAACTCGGTCTGGGTGAGTGCCGCCCGCTTGCGTCGTAAGGTCAAACGCCGAGCCAGCACCGCCTGGTCGACTCCGAGGTCTGTAGATTCACCGGGGCCGGGCGCGCGTGCGTGCCAATCAACGTCCGCCTGTCGGCATAAGCGTTCCAGTAAGTCTTCCCGCAGTATTGCGTATCGTACGTCTGCCAGTTCCAGGATCTGACATTCAACTCTGGTCACCTCTTTATCCGACACGGCACATCTCCTGGTTACCTGCTGATACCAGCCCCATATATACGCGATATTGACAAACAACGCAAGTATTATGACATTTGCATCATAAGCGAATATATTCGGTTTTCACTTTAGAGTGTCTTGACACTCCAAAGTAACCGAATTACACTCCTATTAGAGCCTAAATGGAGTGCATTATGTCGACTACTCGGCGCGGTCCAGGGAAGAAAGTCACTTTGAAAATCCCTTCCGAGCTTTACGACAACCTCGCGGAGCTGATTAAGGGCACTGGATTCCGGAGCGTTTCGGAGTTCGCTGTCTATGTGCTGCGTGATGTTGCCGCCGGCGGAAAACTCGATGAGAAGCCACCCCGCTTGAGTGATGAGGAGGTGCAACTCATCAAGCAGCGACTACGCGCCCTCGGCTATATACCTTGATAAGAACCTGCCGGAATACGCGGCTTCCAACCCATTCCCAAAGGACCGCATCTGACAAACAGGAGCCCACCCACCATGTCACATTCATTGAACGACAATACACCATTCGGACCGAATCAAACGTTACTCCAGGAATCAAAGCGGTCGGTACGCACGCGACGGCGAATATATATATGGGCTGTCGCCCTGCTATTGGTTGTCGTAGCGCTTATATTCCGCCCGATCACTCCCGGGTGGGAAGCACCCAACGAAGCTCTGCCGATTTACGTTGTGTTTAGTCTCTTCTTTGCCGCGCTCTTTTGTGAATTCATCGACTCCAGCCTTGGGATGGGCTACGGCACAACCTTGACGCCGATCCTGTTACTACTCGGCTTCGAACCGTTGCAAGTCGTGCCGGCCGTGTTGTGCAGCGAGTGCCTGACCGGTTTTACCGCCGGTTTGTTCCACCATCACGATGGTAACGTGGACCTGATTCGTGATCGCCAGGTCCGCGGCACTGTCATACTGCTCTCGTTATTAAGCGTGGTCGGTACTATCGCCGCCGTAACCCTGGCTCTGCGTGTACCGAAGTTCTGGCTCACGGCCATCATCGCTATCATCATTCTTAGTGTTGGCATCATTATTCTGGCGACCGTTCGAAAGCGTCTGCCTTACCGCCGGCGTCACATCCTCGCGATCGGCGCCGTGGCGGCATTCAACAAAGCCCTTAGTGGTGGTGGGTATGGGCCACTGGTAACCAGTGGACAGGTCGTCTCTGGAATTTCAGCCAAGCACGCTGTGGCCATAACCTCCCTGGCGGAAAGTCTGACCTGCTTTGTTGGTCTGACCGCGTATATGCTGGTGCGTGGCCAGTTTGCGTGGTCGCTGGCGGTACCAATGACGCTTGGGGCATTGATGTCGGTGCCGATGGCTACTTTGTGTGTCAGACAAATCCCCGAGAATTTTATCCGCGCCAGCGTCGGGGTGACCACGTGCGCGCTGGGCATCCTGACATTGATCAAGCTCGTGTGGTAAACAGAACGTCGTTGCGCTGCTCGCTGGTAGTGAGTGGTTGAAACCAATGCGCATCCCCCAGTAGACTAGGGGAAATTCGTGCTCAGCGGAGATGAGCGTGGCACGTTTCGGCCGCATCGTATTGCTTGCCGCGCTATTACTGGCGGCGTTCATGGGGGTCTGGCCCCGTCTTTGGGCGGAGTCCGGCGAGCGGGCGCATTACGTACACCAGGCGCAGGCCTTCCTCGACGGGCAGCTCGATATCGAGGCTCCCTTCGGCGACGTCGCGACTTACAACGGCCGGCACTACGTCATCTTCCCTCCCTTCCCCGCCTTGCTGATCACGCCCCTGGTGGCGATCTTCGGCGAACATACGCGCATGACCGTCGTCAGCCTGCTGCTGACCGGGCTGAACGTGTTTGTGCTGCGCGCTACCCTCAGGCGGCTGGAGATCGAGCGTAAGTTGCTCAACTGGCTGTTGGCGGGTTTCTTCCTGGGGACGGCGTATACCACGTCACTCTTTCAGACGTACGAATCATGGCATTTCGCGCATATTGTCGCCGTGACGTGCCTGCTGCTGGCGGTGTATGAAGCCTTGGGTAAGGGGCGCGGCTGGTTAGTGGGGCTGTGTTGCGGTCTGGCGTTTTTATCGCGGCATTTGTGCATTTACGCTAGCGTGTTTTTGCTGGTGGCGCTATGGGTGCGGCGGCGCGAGGCCGGGCTGGCCAATCGCCTGTTGCATGCGGCGGCTTTGTGCGTCGCCATGGGTCTGTGTTTTGGAGCGTACTTGTGGCTGAACTGGGCGCGTTTCGGCGATCCGCTGGAGACGGGTTACGCGTATTTGCCGCTGGAGGGTTTTTTGGCGGCGCGGGTGGAACGTTATGGCATGTTCCACCCGGCGTACGTACCGTTCAACCTGCTGCACATGTTCTTCCAGGGTTTTCATATTGAGTTCACGTCGCCGCGCTACTTGGGCGTCGCCGGCATGGACCTGTTTGGCACGTCGATCACCTTTGCCAGCCCGTTTGTTTTCTTCGCTTTCCTGGCCCGCTGGCAGCGCTGGCTGCGACCGGCGGCGTGGCTGTCGATTATGCTGGTGATCGTTCACACGGCGTTCTACTACAACAACGGGTGGGCGCAGACCAACGCGCAACGCTTCACCCTCGACCTCTGGCCGGTGCTGATCCCGCTGGTGGCCTTGGGCGCCCAACGAATCAAGCCACACTGGTGGAAAGCCGCGATCGGCTATTCAATCGCCCTGAACTTCGTGGCGTTGTTTATTGTTGAAGTGCTCAAACAGGCAACCGCGAAGCTGTAGTAACCGTCGAGATGGTTATGTCCGACGATGTGAATGACAAACAAGCGGATGATCCTGGTGAGCCTGACGAGGCTTTTCCGTGCCCGGTGTGCGAATATGACATGCGGGTGCAAGTCGCGCGGGCGGAACGTGAAGGTAAGAGTGAGAGTCGCTGCCCGGAATGCGGGAAGGTCATTAAGCACAATCAGTTAATCCGGCGGGCTAAAAAAGCGTATTCATAGCTTTACAGAACTACTGGTTCCGGAAAAAGAAACGGCCGGCTGGAACCATGCTGCTCCAGCCGGCCGGGGAATTTACTCAACAGTCATATTTATGGGCAAGGATCGCAGACACTATTGCCCACGCAGGTGATGAACCAGTCGATGTCGTAGGCGTTCACGCTGCCGTCGCAGTTGCAATCATTGGCACAGTAGAGATTGCAGCTATGCTCGGCGATCCAGGTTTGTGCCGAACCGACCGCCTGGATGAAGTGGTCGATGTCATACGAGTTCGGACCATCGGCCAGGCAGTTCGCATCGCCACGATAATCAGTTCCATCACAATCGCACGGAACATCGTTGCAGGTCACACCTGTAAGATAGACGCCGCCTTCCTCCAGGCACTGGGCCTCGTTGTGTGGATCCTGCGGATCGTCCGGATCAACGTCGTAGCAGAAGAAGCCATGGCAGCAGACCGCCGTGGTGACGGCGCCGCAGCCCTGGTCATAAACGTGTACTTTGGGCGTGGTATAAGTGAGCAGCAAGCCCGTCGGATCCGGTCCGTCCAGACTACCAACCCCGCCGAAAACCCACTCACTGGGTTGGAAGTTGCTACCGTTGCCGGAGTTGTATGGCGACAGGCGGTAGGAGTATCCCCGGGTGTACTCCCAGGGTGTACCGAGGCCATTGGTGCCAAAGAACCCGTAGATGTCGATCAGGTGTGAGCCGTCCGCGGTGTCGGTGAGGATATAGCGATCGTTACCATCACCAACCGCATCGATGGCTTCCATGTCGGACGGCATCTGATACACGCCTTGAAAAGCACCGGAGCAACCATTGGCGCTCGAGCTGACCACATAGGACTGGCCGGCCAGGATGGTCACGCCGGTCAGATTCACATCAACCGCGACGTCGACCTTGTTGTCAGCCTGAACGATGATGCCACCCTCGGTGAAGGTGAAGTCCGTGGAGCCGGTGTTGGTGATTTCAACCCAGTTCGGACAGTCGCCACTTTCGGCCCCGCAAACGACCTCGCTGATGATCAGGCAGATCTCCTCGCCGGCGATCTCGTCATAGTCATGGGTGGCGGGAGTTGTGAGTGTCTGCAACAGCAGAGTGGGATTGTCGCCGGCCAGGCTGTCGAGACCGCCGAGGAACCACTGGCCGGCCTCGAAGGTCTGGCCGGTGCCGGAGTTGTAGGCCGGCAAGCGATAGGCGTAGCCCCTTAGGTATTCCCACGGCTGCCCGGTGCCGTCCACGCCGAATTCGCCGTAGATGTCGATCAGGTTGGAGCCGTCGGCGGCGTCGGTCAGGATAACGCGGGCATCGCCGCCCTCGAAGTCCGTCATGGTGTAACGGTTGGCGTTGAAGCCGAAGACCGCGAGGAACGCGCCGGTGCAGCCGAGGTTCGAGCAGATCACGTATGACTGGCCGGCCCTGATGGTGACGCCGGTCAGGTCTTCATCGACGTCCACGTCCGTGCTGTCACCGGACTGAATGATCAGGCCGCCGGCGGGGAACGTGTAATTCTGCATGCCGGTGTTGGTGATCTCGATAAATCTGGGGCAATCCCCACTCTCGGCACCGATGACCACTTCACTGATTATCAGTTGCGCGTTGGCGCTGATCGCCAGTGTCAGGCAGAATCCAATGACGATGGCAATATGTTTCATGGCCTCTCACACTCCTCTTGTGTTAACTGAAGTTCTGTCCTGCCGGGGAGCGCAATGCAGAACTGATGCTCCCGAGCATTCTGTTTCATCTTGAACTGGTTCTATACTCCGCAAGGGTGAGATTTACCCATACCCAGCGACTGGATACATTTTACCGGCTCCCCGCCGCCGAACCAATGCGGAATCGGTACCTTTTGAGTCAAAATCGGTCTGAGTGGCCGGCGATGTGAGTTACGCGGTGCTGTTCTCACGGAAACGGAGCATCACTGTCGGAAAGTGCGTAGAGATGGGATTTGTGGCGACATCATAGACCGATAAATTTCTGTATGACGTCGAGCATGTTCAGGTCATTTCATGGTTTGGATGGGGGGATTTATCCGGGCATGGCTTCATGCTTGGGAAGGAAAGATGGTCGCAGGTGGCCTGACATGCTATGCTGACGCTATACGCACGTTCGGGGGTTGGCGTCAGGCCGACCCGGCATAACGAAAAGGGGAAGTCATGTTTCTTCCGAATAGCACCGGTACCACATCCCATCAAGATGTTGAAGGGAACACACAAAGAGCCGCGGGCTTGAGCCTGCGACCAACGCGTGTTAATTCCGAACGTAGCAGTCGACGTCCCCGTCGGCCGACGGCTGAGGGTAGCGGCCGACGTCCCTGTCGGCCGAGGACATTGAAAAACATCAACGACGGCCTGTGCCACCAAACTAAAGTCCGGGGCTTGAAAGGGGAAAAACCGATGAGCCGAGATTCTATTACCACGATACGCATGAGAGCGCTCTTCATCCCGCCCCTGATGCTATTACTGACTGGCCTCCTCGCCGGTTCGGCCATTGCCCAGCAGACCATCTACGTCAATGGCACCACCGGCAACGACGCCTGGGACGGCCTCTGCGAAGTGTGGGACGGCGGCACCTGTGGCCCCAAGGCCACCATCCAGGCCGGCATCGACGCCGCCACCAACGGCGACACCGTCCTCGTCGCCGACGGCACCTACACCGGCGATAGCAACAAGAACCTGCGCTTCTATGGCAAGGCGATCATTGTGCGTAGTGCCAACGGTCCTGAAAGCTGCGTGATTGACTGCGAGGGTAACAACCGGGGTTTCAACCTGCATGACTATGAGACAGTCGCGACGATCATCGATGGCTTCACCGTCACTGGCGGGTACGGCGGCGTGGCGTGTATGGAGAGCAGCCCAACATTTCAGAACTGTGTGATCACGGGCAACACAACCGAGGGCGATGGTGGCGGTATCCTGTGTATCGCGGGCAGCCCCACGATCAAGAATTGCATGATTGCTTATTGTATGGCGAAAAGAGGTGGAGGCGTGTTCTGCCGTGATGGGAGTGAGCCGGTCATCATTGATTGCCTGATCACAGAAAACACCGCCACGCAGAACGCCGGTGGCCTGATGTGCAACTTCGACTGCAACGCGACCCTTGATAATTGCGTGATCTCGAACAACCGTGGCAATCTGTCCACAGGTGGCTTGTGCTTCAGGGTAGACTGCGGCGGTGTCGTCAACGACTGTTTGATTACGGATAATTGGTCCCTGTCAGGTGGTGGTGTTACCTGTATAGGTGGCACGACTCAGTTTACGCGCTGTGAAATCACTGGGAACTCAGCCGAGATTCGGGGGGGCGGTATCTATGTCTGGTACAGCGGCGAACCGGAATTCCGGAACTCACGAGTAACTGGCAACCAGGCGCCGGAAGGTGGTGGACTGTATTGCACAGACGATTCGTTGCCGTCACTTGTCGACTGCACTTTGGCCGGCAACTCGGCAGCGAGCGGGCGCGCGGTGTACTGTGATGGCGCGGGTGCGCCGAGCGTCACCAACAGCATCCTCTGGAACGGTGGCGACGAGATTCAATGCGACGGGGCAATACCAACCGTCAGGTACAGCGATGTCTACGGCGGCTGGGAGGGCGCGGGCAACATCAACGATGATCCGCTGTTTATTGATCCCGGATACTGGGACGACAACGGTACACCCGAGGATCCGGAAGATGATTTCTGGGTGGGCGGTGATTATCACCTGCAAGCTGACTCGCCCTGCATCGACGCCGGCGATCCGGCGTTCGTGCCGCAGCCGCTGGAGACGGACCTGGATGGCATGGCGCGCGTGTGGGATGGGGATGATGACGATGTGCGGATCGTCGATATGGGGGCATATGAGTATGGATCACGGCCGTATGGCGATATGAACTGTGACGGTATCGTCAATGCGTATGACATCGACGGCTTTATCATGGCTGTATCGAGCTATCCGGATTTCGCGGCGTACTACGAACGCTATCCGGATTGCGACCCGTTGCTGGCCGACGCCCACGGCGATGGGATCGTGAACGCGTACGACATTGATCCGTTCATCGATCTGGTCGCGGGGGGGTAGGGGTACGAATTGCGAATAGCGAGTTGCGAATAGCGAGTTCAGCGGATCTGGCGGATGACGAGAATCACTTGGATCCTTGAATCCTGGGCCCCATGGATCCTAGCCTCGATCCTTGCTGGCACTCGGGGCTCTGATTGGTCCGGTCGCTAACGCTCGCGGTTCTGATCAAGGGACGGTTCGGATCGGGCGCTAGCTGGCGCGGCGCGTTCGGATTTCGGGGCTTATTGCACCTGCTGGAGTTCGTCGAGGAAGGCGGCGCGGTGGTTGGCCCATTTCTCGGCTTCGAGTGGGGCAATCGCGCCAGTACGTACCAGTCGCGCCAGGCAGCGTTCCAGCGTCATCATGCGCTCCTCGGGCACATCCTTGGTGCGGCTCTGGAGCTGGGTGTATATCTGCTCCATCTTGTTCAGCCGAATCAGGTTCGAAACGCCGTAAGTGTTGTTCAGGATCTCCATGGCGACCACCCGCCCGCTGCCATCAGCCCGCGGAATCAGCTTCTGTGATAGCACGTGACTCAGGCCCAGCGAGAGCTGATTGGAGACTTCATCCTGCTGACCTTCGGGAAAGAAATCCAATATGCGGGTGACCGTGCCACGCGTATCACGCGTGTGCAGTGTGGAGAAAACCAGGTGCCCCGTCTCGGCGGCGGTCAGGGTCCACGACGCCGCGTCGCGGTCGCGCATCTCGCCGACGAAGATCACATCCGGATCCTCGCGCAGACAATCGCGCAGTCCATGTTCATAGCTGGGCACGTCACGCCCGACCTCACGTTGTGAGATAATCGCCTGCTTGCTAGGCAGTTGATACTCGATGGGATCTTCCAGCGTAATGATACGGCAGGGACGCGTCTCGGCGATGCGGTGGATTAACGAAGCGATCGTCGTCGACTTGCCGGCTCCCGTGATCCCGGTGACCAGCACCAGGCCGAACTGCCGCTTGATAATATCCTCGGCCACGCCATTGGGAAAGCCGATTTCCTCGAGTGGTGGTGGATTGGATTCGAGGGCGCGGATCGCCACGACCAGACCATCATTATCGTGAAAAACGTTCAGGCGGAACTGCATGGTCTCCGAGAGGTATGAGCTGTCGACCGAGCGCTCCTCATCGAGCGTCTGCCATTCCAGTTCCGTCAGCAACGTTTTCGCCAGGGTGGCTACGATTGGCTTCTCTAGCGGTGGGCCCTTGAGCCGCTGCATCTGGCCGTCAATGCGGTAGACCGGCGGGCAGCCGACCTTGAGATGCAAGTCCGAGACGCGCATCGAGCCATGCCGGGTGAAGTAGTCCAGCAGATCGCGCATACTGAGTGTGTGGGTCTCGTTGACCGGGTAAAGCTTGGTGGCCATGGTGGGCGTCTCGGTCATGAGTGCTCCTCGAAAAGCGACAAGTAACACCAGGGGCAACGACACTGCCCGGCGCACGACGATATTGTAACCGTGGAATACGGTTAGCGGACCAGGTGCCCGATCAATATGGCAGAGTACCGGCAAGGTGGCTACACTCGGCATAGCCGCATGGGAGAACCGGGCATGTCAGTGAATCCTGAAGCCATCGAGACGCCACCGGCCCTCTCGGTACCACTCAAGCTGGTGTGCTCGGAAGTGTGGGGCGGCAATCGCCTGATCGACGCGCCGATCGAATTGCCGGGCATCCGGGGACGGATTTACTCGCAACCTTGTGGTGGTGGCGAGGGCGGGGACGTGCACTATCTGGCGGTCTGCGGCTCCGGCGCGCTGGCGCGGCTGTGGGTGGGCGACGTGGTGGGCCACGGCGCGGCGGTAGCTCAAATCAGTAATGAGATACACGGGCTGCTACAACGCTACATGCACCAGCCGGACCAGCGGCGCGTGTTGAGTGATTTCAACAAGCGCTTGCAGCAGATCGGCTTTGATGCCATTACAACGGCGGCGGCAGCGACATACAACGCGCTGAAGCAGGAACTCTCGATCAGTTATGCCGGTCACCCGCCGGGCTGGTTTTATGAAAGTCAACGCGGTCGTTGGATACGCCTGGGGATTGACGCGCCACGCACGCCGGGCGAGATCGCGGATATTCCCCTGGCAGTTGAAACCAACACGATATACAACCGTCGGCGACACAAGGTACAAACGGGGGATCGGCTGGTGTTGGTGACCGATGGCGTGCTGGAAGCTCCCAACGGTAAGGGCGAGTTGTACGGCGCTGACGGCGTACAAGGGATTCTGGAGCAATACGCACAAGCCGAGCCGGCCGATCTTGCCGCGGCGCTGCTGGACAGTTTGCGACGTTTCGGCCCGCAAAGCATGACCCACGATGATGTTACGCTACTGGTCGCGGAGTTCGTGCCGGAACCTCGCTCGGTGGCGATCTGGCACATGCTGAAAAACAGGGTGCTGAGGCCACGTGGTAATAGTACCGATCCAGCCTTCGACGATCCCCGCGCGATGCAGCCTGAGCAGGCTCCAGTCACGAAGTGAGTACCAGCCGAGATGGGACACTTCTCAGAGGTGGACGCCTAGTCCATAATCCAACCATGAAGCGAAACACACTCGCCGCGCTGGGACTATTGTTCCTGGGGCTGGCATTGGTCGGCGGTTGTCCATTTACGCCGGGAAATACAGCCAGTGACCTCGAACTGCGGTTCAATGTCGGCGGTACGCCGACGGCGGTGCCGTCCAATGGCGAGCCTGTATTTCAAACTCAACCAATATTTAACAATATCGCCGGTAAATCCGGCAGTCACGCGCCCACGGTAACAGCCCTGCCGGATGGAGAGTTGTTGGCGGCGTGGTATTCGTATGATGGTCCGCATGAGTTGGATGGGGCGGCGATATACACCGCGCGGCGGCCGGCCGGCAGCGATACCTGGACGACGCCACAGTTGCACATCGACCGGGCGGCGGCGGATGGCAATCCCGTTCTGTATAGCGAAGGGGACGACGTCTGGCTGTTTCAAGCGGTGGTGACTGGGACCGGTTGGAGTACGTCGCGCATCGAAGTACAACGCTCCGGAGATCGTGGGCAATCCTGGTCGGCGGCGCAATCGCTCGGCGGCCCGCTTGGTTCGAACGTGCGCTTCGCTCCGGTCCGTACTGCGGGTGGGGCTTTGCTACTGCCGGCTTATGACGATCTCTGGCAACGCTCGCTGTTCTTCACATCAGCCGACGGCGAGTCGTGGACGCTGACCGCCGCTTTGTCCACGACCGCCCCGAACCAGAACATCCAGCCGTCCGCGACGGTGTTGAGCGACGGTCGGCTGCTGGCTGTGATGCGCAATACTGGCGGGGGTTGGTTGTGGGTCACGGCTTCCGATGATAACGGCCATAGCTGGGCCGCGCCAATAGATAGTGGATTCCCCAATCCAGGCAGCCCGGCGGCGCTATTACGACTGGCCAGCGGCAATCTGATCCTGGTGTATAACAACAGCGATACACTGCGACGGCCTCTGTCAATCAGCATATCGGCGGATGAGGGTATGACCTGGCTGCCCGCGCGGGTCCTGGTGGACGGCGATGGCGAGTACGCCTATCCGGCCACGATCCAAACGCCGGACGGGCTGGTGCACATCGTCTACTCGCACGACCGCCGATACATCGGGCATATCACGCTGAACGAGGCGTGGATCACAGGCGGGTAGTCTGCCACAGTGTACGGTCGTGGTGCACGGTCGTGAAATCTACGTAATTACACATTTATCATAGCAAGAATGAGGGGCCAAATACGGACTACATCTATGGCCGGCGGTTAACAGTCCGCTGTAAAAGTTGGCGCCGGCTGGCAAATGTAGCGACCGGGCTCTCTCCCGGCCGTGGATCGCGGGAGACACGTCCGCTTACCCCTATATGAGTTGACCGTCACAGCGGTATCCACCCGCATGACCGCCACAGCATTGTACAACTTGTAATATAGCCGTGCGGAGAGACTGATGTTAATGAGTTTAACTGTAACAGATCCGTCCCACTGATTGTTTTCAAAAAAGCGTGATTACATGTATGTTCCGCAACGGGACCTCACTTAGTTCGTCAATTCACCAGCGTCTGAAATTGTGCCAGATTCACCAGATCGAAATCCGTATCGCCGTCGAAATCGGCGCCCCACAGACACTCGTCGCCGGTGGCTGGTTCGGTCGGCGTCGGCCACGTGCCGGGACCGGACAGGCAGTCGGCGGCGTAGGGGAAGTCGGCCGGCGTTACCACCCCGTCCAGGTCGAAGTCGCCCGCCACGCCGTTCCAGGTGTAGGTGTCAATCTTGTCTGGTTTGTTAGTGGCGTCGTAGCCCGCCGCCAGGATGTAGTTCATCGAACGGTCGAGGTACACGCGGAACTCGCTATCGGGATCGTCCGGATCGGCGCTTGGGTACGGCCAGGGCGGCGAGTAGCCATTGGCGAGAAAAGCCGGAATGAGGATGTTCTGTACGGCCCAGCGATCGGTCGCGACCGGATCGGTGCTGGCGATCAACTGGTCGCGTCGCGTCGCGCCGCCATAGCTGGTCGCAGGTCCGCTGTTGGGGTTGGCATTGATCCAGATACTGTCGAGGATGTGCAGGTCGGCTGGACGGACCTGGCCGATTACGGCTCCCAGCAGACCCCACCCGATGGCGCTGTGCGAGGACGTGCTCAGCTCACGCGTGACCACGCCCATGTAGTGCTTCACGCAAGCCGTCGCGCCGTAGGTCGCGTGGTGTGACTTCAGCACCGGCAGGTTGATGAACTTCAGGTGCTCCTGGTCGTAACCGCTGCCGAGTGCGTCCCAGATCCCATACTTCAGGCTGATGTACGTACCATCGTCTGTGCGAAATTTGGGGTATGAGATGCGGCCGTGCAGCGCTGAGTCGTACGGGCCGACGACGTAGCCATCGGTCATATTCCCGTTCGAGTACTCCGTCACCGAGGAGTAGCGGATATCCGTCCAACTATAGTGGCTGACTCGAAAGCCCTGCGATTGAAAACCAACCACTACGTCATGTGGCGAAAGGGACGTGTTCTGCGCGTTGTTGTACGTCCGGTCAAAGCCATCGATTGAGTTGAATTGTGAGTTCTCGCAGACGACGATCTCACCCGCGAAGCCGTCCGGATGATCGACGATGGCCCGAATCAATCCGCGCAGCACATCGGTATTGCTGCCGCCGCGCTCCGGCCACTGGTAGTTGATCTTGATCAGCACGACGTCGTCGGGCGCGATGATGCCATCCGGTCCGGCCAGTAGCGCCGGCGTCGGCGATTGATAGAACTTGAGCCCGCCGCCACCCATCAGGGCCAGCAGTTTGTCCAGGCCGACGAAGTGCTCGCCGACCGGATCTTGCGGACAGTCGATAGTGTGATAGAGCTGCGCGCGGTATTCGCGCGGCGGCTCGGGCAGGGGGCCTTCATATGCATCGGCTTGCATCAGATACCCCGACACGCCGAGTGTTACAAACAGTCCCAACGCCGCCACGATCAGGCCCGCCCGCGTCCGCAAGCGCGTCACGAGTTGTCTCCGGGCGGCGATCAGGCTGGCGACCAGGGGTACGCCGAACGCCAGCGACGCAGTCGAGAACGCGGCCTGCTGGCACGGATAAGTCAGCCGGTTGGGCTTGGTTCCGCTGCGCAACAGCAGCCAGCCCAGGGCCAGACAGCCGCTGAGCAGCGAATTAGCCAGTATCCAGCGACGCCAGAAGCTGTGGGCGACGGGTACGGCGGTTGCGGTTTGTTGGTTTGTAGGTGTCTTGGCGTGCGGACAGCGGCGTGTTTTCATTTCCCATATCTCCGGAACCAGCTCGTTACCGCCATGGTACCCAATATGCTCTCCATTACACACGCTGTTTTGACCGGATCAGTGGATATCATTGCCCCCAGCTCACGCTTTTTATAATCAACACAAAGCTTTAACACGTGTCGAAGATAGCCGGATCTTTCCCAGATCAACAACGTCTACTTTTCCAGTGCTGATTTTGATATGATGGCATGATAGTGGTGGGATCCGGAGGGGCATGGCTGAGCGTTGGGCGGGCGAGAGACTCCGCTCCAGGAGGTGTTTGATGGAAGCAAATGGGAGTGACGCAGGAAACACACGCTGTACGATCACTCGTCGGCGATTTTGTAAGGGGGCGGCACTAGGGCTGGGAGGGCTGGCCGTCGGGCATCTGGGCCTGCGCAAAGCGTGGGCCGAGGCGGCGGGTCCGCTCTCACCGCCGATTGTCACGGGAAATTCATGCGAAATCTGCATGAACAGCCGTGTCTCACGTCACTCCGGGTTAAACGGGACGGCGACCGACCAGCAGATATCAAACATCCTCTGGGCGGCTGGTAGGGCACCCTATGTCGGCAGTTATCGGACGATATATCTCAAGACACCCAACGCCACCTACATCTACAACCCGGCGGAGCACTCCCTGGAATACTACTCCAGCGAGACGGTCTCGAACGCGATCCGGATCAATTACGACCGCGAACTCGATTTCGACGCGGGGGTGTCGTACGTGTTGGCGTTGTGGGCTTCGGTATCACTGTGGACGGGGACCGGGTCTCAGGTGGCGAGCTGCCCGCAGATGTCGGACCTGAACTTTGGGATCAACACCGTTAACGGTCTCACCAGCGAACTGGTCGCCGTCTCGTCTGATGGATCTTTGCCGAATCCCATCACCGACGGCGCGAACAATCTCGAAGAAGTGCTCGCCGACTTGCAACTACGCGACAGCTTCCGCACTGACCTGGACCTCACACCGGCCCGTCTGTCGCAAATCCTCTGGGCCGGCTATGGCTGTAGCGCGCATATGACGTCGAACGGGCGCGGCGGTTTGACCGTGCCATCGTGGGTGGCGCAGTATTTCATGACGAATCGCATTTACGTTGTCGATGCGCGCGTATCACGTTTCTGCAACCGCGTGGGAACCAACCTCGCCACGCGCGATCACCGGCTCGAACTGGTTCAAGACGCGGATGTGCGGGCACAGGTGCGGCAAGCGCTACCCGATCTGCCCGACGCGCCGTGTTACATTCTGCTGTGCCTGACGCAAAGCGGGCTGTCCACCTGGTATCACCGGCTGGAGACCGGCTTCGCCGCCGGCGGGATGTTGTTGCAGACCGGCGCCGATGGTCTCGGCTGTACGTTCAAGGCCCCGCTCTCCTCGGCGGAACACACGGCTCTGCAACAGATCACGCAGATACCGACGAGCGACTACCCCCACGCCGTGGTGGCCCTGGGATACCGCCCGGCCGACCTCGACGGCGATGGTGACGTGGACGCCGAAGACCTCGCCGCATTCAGCGGCTGCCTCTCCGGCCCGGATGTGCCCGTTGACCCCGGCTGCACCCCCGCCGACCTGGACACCGACGGCGACGTGGACGTGACCGATTTCGGCGGATTGCAGCAGGGATAGCAATGTGGGATCCGCCGTGTTGCCATATGCCATAATCCCGCCAGGGGCGTCTGATACTTACTCCCGATGTGTTGGTGAGCACTCCGATGCACGATCAAGTGCTAATTCAATACGTCGTATGCTTTGCTCTGGGTACGCTGCAAGCCGGCACTCCCATATTCTTAGCACTATCCACCCAATCTCACGTAGTTTTCGAGTAACGCGTCGATCGCGAGTCTTGTTACATTGGATCTTAGATTGCCATGCGTCAGAGTTAGTTTTTGGTGTGATATTCTTGCCGCATTTATGACCATGCCAGAAGCACCCGTCTGCAAATACTGCTACTCTTAGCCTTGGCCACACGAAGTCTGGGCGGCCCGGCAGGGACTGGTGTCTTCGCCATCCAGTCAACCCCGCACTTCGGAGCAACGAAGCCAATCGCCGCTCGGTTGTTTCATTTCCTCGACTTCGCACGCGAGACATCAACTGCGCGCGGGATAAACCTCCGAACGTTGTACGCTGATCCTTGGCGTTTCCCGGCCAGCGGCTCATCGCAAGTGCCCCTTACGTCCATTCTGATTCCTGAGGAGCGCTGCTAACACCGCTTTACCAGCCAATTTTGCGTAGAGAGGTGGAACGGCGTTGCCAATGAGATCGCATGCGTCGTCCATCTGGTCCGTTAAAAAGCGGTAGCTCTCGGGAAAAGTTTGAAGTAATGCGGCTTCACGCACTGAAATCGTATAACGGCGTCGATCAGGATGTCCGAAACGCCCTTTGCAGGGAGTTGTGCAGCCGCCGGTGATTGTTGGTGATGGCGCATCCCACGACATACGTCCATAGACGTTTGTGAAACCGTCGTAACCGTTGCGATGACAAGATGGGCGTACGGATTCCTTCATAGTGAGCCATGTCTGGCCGGGTTGTGCGGCTTTGAGACGTGCTTTTGTCTGTGGCTGAAGATCCCGTACAACGTGCCATTCATACGATTGAGGACCACCGTTACGTTTCGCTTGGCTCAAAGTGACGGGGGCACTTAAATGACCGATTGCCTCCCTGATAGTGACCCAGCTTTTCAGCTTAGATTCCGGCTTTGGCGCGCGAGTGTGTGTACGCAGCGGAAACGGCACTTTGAAACCACGCCCAGCCAGAAGGACCAGTCGGCGACGTGATTGGGGTGCTCCGAAATCTGCCATTTGTTCAATGCGCCATGTGCAGTGATATCCATGTCGGCGGAGTCTGCACAGAAACTTCTTGAAAATCGCACGCCCACGAATTGCAAGCCCTGGTACGTTTTCCATCATAATAGTGTATGGCTTGATTGCCTCGATGATCTGGCCCATCACGATCAGAAGCTCGTTGCGCGGGTCATTTCTGCCACACTTCGCCGTCAGCGAGCAGAAACCCTGGCACGGCGCGCACCCCGCAAGAAGCGAAACAGGTTGCTCGCCCACGGCCTCCAGAAGCTCGCCAGCCGAGACATTGCGAATATCCTTATTGAGGAGAAGCGTCTTGCGGTTGTTTCGGCGGTACGTGCGCGCCGCGATGGGATTAACTTCGACCGCCGCCGCGACGTGGAATCCCGCGTCGCGAAGGCCTCTCGTGAGCCCGCCGCATCCTGAGAAAAGGTCAACTGCGGTTGGTTTAGCCAAGTTCATGATGACCGTTTGTGTCTCTTACCAGCCGACTTCTTCTTTAGAGGCTTCTTTGTCCCTGCCCGTTTTTTTGTTCTCGTCCGTCTGGACCCATCAAGGAGAGTCGCACCAATCCCGTCCAGGTCTTGGATTCGCGGATCGGCCGCCGGTGCCCTCTGCTTGACTACCTCTAGGTAGTCGCGGTGCATGGCCAGCGTCGCCTCCAGGAGATCCTCGAAACGCCACACTCGAAGCGTGCCCATCTTCTGTAAGTCCTGGGCATATAATCGATCTTGGTCTCGAATGTCCTCACAAATGAGAAGACCAGTGACGGATGTCCGTTTCTTCTCCGGATCGATCGGTCCTTCGATTAGCCTGTTCTTCAAGAAGTAAACGTAGTTATTGAGTTTATCCAACTCTTTCTTGCCAACGTGGTCGCCCGGACGTTTCAGTTCAACGACGTGCGCGACGTACCTTCCGTCGCCCAAACAGAAGAAGTCGAGCCGCTGCTGGCCGTCCTGTGCTTGCGTCTTCGTGAGCTTGAACTTGGCCGCCAAGACGTTATCCAAGGACTTCTCGTGATGAAGCACCGTCCATTTCGGGTCAATGAGCCATGGGTGCTGTTTGAGGTAGTCTTGCATGTCCGGTTTTTCGCGCACCTTGTCCCTGATCATCTGCGCGAATTTGCGAATGATGGCGACGCGGCCTTTGACAAGATGCGCGGTGCTGACGGCTTCGATAATGTCCCACTCGGATAGGACCTCCGTGAATTGCTGCAAGTCGACAGGCGAGGCGGCGTTTAATCGTCGAATGGCGTCAAGGAAACTACGATTCGTCAGCGCGTTGTAGGCGAACTCGACCAGCTCATTGGCGATGTCCTTGCCTTCCTTATCCTTGTCCAATTGAGGGATGGCACAAATGCGGTCAACGACCGCTTTGAATATCTTTCGTTCCGTCTCGGGCAGTCTCTCCGCCTGCTTGAGATACCGGATAATCGTGGGACTCTTCGACTTGGCTTGGCGGCGTTTGTCCGTCCAAGCTTCCAGTAACTCCCGGATCTTCTTGCGGCCCCAGTCCTTCAGGGACGTGGCTATGGGATCTTCCCAACGGATGGTACCCCTGTCCGTGGCGATGAGATCAATGCTTTCGTCTAGGAAATCCGCTCTCACTTCGCCTGTAAGGTACTGCATACCGTGCTGACCCCATACGCCACCGCTCAGGTCGAAGAACCAAGGCGTCTGGGCCAGTTTTCCGCGCACATATACGACGAATCCTCTCCGTTCCTCCTCGGGGATGGTATCCTTGCAGAAGCCCGCCCACCATTGAATCTGCTGGCCGTTTTCTAGATCGGCTGTTTCCCACGACCCAACCTTCGCCGGAAACCGAAACTGAAACGGGATTTCCTGCCGGGAGATCGCCTCTTCGTTGACATGAACCGTGAAGTTGCGGTCGAGGACGAGCAGGCGTCGCGCAATGCCCCGTTTGAATTGGTCTTCGTCGATTGCACGGCTGATTTTCAGTTGTGACAGTGTCACTTTCGTCCCGCGTCTCTCCCTAGCATTTTTACCATCATCCTTGAGCCCCTCCGGAGCATAGCCCTTCGTGTCAGCGAAACTCTGACTTTTGGTGAGTGCGTCGAAATCCAGCACGAAATGTGAGATCTGTTTCTCACTAACCGTCCTGACTTCTATTCGTACCGCGATACCAAATCCGGCCAGCTTGCCTATACCCTTACGGCCCTGGACTTTCCGCGGCTTCAGACGGTTGTAGGCCTTGGTCCATTCGCTACTGTTGGACCGACGATTCCGTCCGACTGAAAGGTAAAGCGTGTTGCACTCCTTAAAGGTCATTCCGTGACCATCATCCTCGACTACGATCTGGTCCGTCGACTGGATCGGTCGTCCGGTGGGAATAGTGATCCATACGTTTCTTGCCATCGCGTCATAGGCGTTGGAGAGCAACTCCGAAATGGCTGGGACCGCGCCGGAGTACATCTGAAGGCCAAGATGTTTAAATAACTGACCTGCAACGGTCATCTTATACTGGCGTTTTGGATCATGTCGTGACCGTCTCTTCGACATCAGCTTCGCCTTTCTAAGCAACCATCACACATTGTGAGTCACCACTTACAAAGTCGACCGTATCGCGCTTTGCGATGCTGCAGCTTGTGGTTGGCAAGTTGCCAATATTAGACTAAAGCTGTGTCCCTTTGAAGCTGTAGCATCGGGCACGAAATACCATCATTATTGTTATGCTCGTTGGTAGGGACACATTACGACAAAGTGCGCGATATAGTTGCCGTCCATAACAACATACCCCTCTGTTTTCATTTGCCACATTAATTTCCATGTCGCATTGTTGCAGTGTCAGACAACTGGTGTCAACGAGCATAGGACGTGTGGATTTACTACTCTATGGCCCGATAGGAGCCTAGACAAATCGTGGATGATTCACATTACAGGAGCCACATCATTAATGTACGCTAAAATGTTGTTACAAAAACACTTAAAGATTGCCGGTAGAGACTCTTACGCGATTTTTACATTTCCCAACTTGACAAGTACTCAATTACCGGCGATATTGTAAGTGAATACTGACAGAACGCCGTGTCTTTCTGGAGCTCTTGCTGATGGCCCGTCCCAGCCAGCTTGTCGAACGTCGCCGGGAGTTGCTGCCGATCGTGGCCCGGACTTTCGCCGAGCTGGGCTATCGCCGCACGACGACGGCGGAGCTGGCCCGGCGGTGCGACGTACAGGAGACGATCCTGTATCGCCTCTGGCCGGACAAGAAGGCCATGTTCATTGCCGCGATCGGGTACGTCTACGACTTGTCCACCGAGATATGGCGGAAATTGCTCAAGGATCACAACGATGGGCAGACACCCGCCGAGCGGTTGCTGAATTACGAATCGCGACACCAGGGCGAGTTTGGTTACTACCGCATCGTGTTCGCTGGCCTGAGCGAGGCGGACGATCCGGATATCCGCGCGGCCCTGGTACGGATGTATCGCCGCTTCCAACGCTGGATCGAGAAACAGATCGCGGATCACCGTGATGGCACACAGGCCACCACGCCATCGCCAGCCTTGGCGGCCTGGGCGGTGGTCGGCGTGGGGACAGTGGCCAACATTCTGCGCGAACTGGAAATTGTGGGCACAAACCGGCGGCAGGACCTGATCGCGGACGTCGGCCGCTACCTGCTCGATGGAGAAATCAGGTAATAGGGTGTTTTTTTAAGCCAAATGTTAGTGGATACTTACAGTTAAGGAACATCAGCTATACAGGGAGTTGAACCATGAGATCACGAATGACGGTCGTTGCTTTGTTAGGTTTGTCGGGATTGATAGCCTTGAATATGGGCGGATGTGGAGGCGTGGTCGACAAGGCGGCCCAGACCACACTGTATGGCCAGTTAGGCGATATGAGCATTACGGTATTCCCAGTGTTTGTGCGCGATGGAGAGATGCCACGATACAACCCGGATGCCAGAGAAACAATTGGGACATGTCTGACCGACAATGATCTGGGAACAGTCTCGCTCGCATCCGCGGAGGTGCCGATCACCAGTGTCTGGGGCATGAACCAGGCCAAGATGTTCAAGCAGAGCGTCGCCGACTTCGCGGCGCACGTGCGGAGCAACGCGGTCGCTACCGATTACGCCTTGCTGGCGGAGTATCTGATCGGTGGGCAGGGGGCTCCGGTCGGCGTACATATCTACCTGGTTGATGCGGAGGGTGCCGTGGCTTACGCCCGCCTGTTGAATTCGCACCACGACGAGTTTAACGCCGTGAATCCCCAGTCGGTCGCGGACTGCACCACGATGGTGATGAATGTGTTGCGGAGTGACTTGTCGGAAGCGAACAAAACCGCGTCCGCCCGCCTGGGCAAGCTTCCGGCCGATGTTTCAGTCACGATTATGCCGGTGCAGGGAGTGGGCAGTTTGGCCAAGGATGTCGCCGATGTCATTGGGTTGATGCTCGAACAGGAGGGCATGTCAAACGTGCAACCGATTACGAGCAAGTTCCTGCCGCCGGAGGATGCCACGCTGGAACAGATCGCGACCGCTCTGGCTAAGCACATGAAGGCCGAGCCGGTCACGACAGACTATGTGCTCTTTGGCGAGTTTAGAGGCAGTCCGGGAAGTGGCGTGGATGAAGTGCGTGGCGTGTTGCTGGATAAGTCTGGCAATGTAGTCTGGCGTGACAGCCAGCAACCCGGCGATGCCGAGTTCGATCGCATCAAGCCCAGCAATCCGATGTCCTGCTGTGTACTGTTCAAGGAAATCATTCGGCCCCAGTTCGCGGCGGCACCGCCGATCGAGGATGGACCCATGGCTCGTCTGTGTGCGGAAAAGTCCGGCACCCCGACCAAGGCCGAATATGCCGCCATGTTACCGCGGCAGGAACAGATGAAGAAGAACATCCAGGGCCAGCGTCTGGCGGTCTATCCGGTTCTGGTGGGCACCGAAGTTAACACGCCGGATGCCACCCATTTGGCCGAACTGCTGGCCAACCAGTTCGAGTGCAAGACCGAAGTGGCGCCGGAGATGCCTATTAAGGTGGCACCGAACAGCAACGAGCAACGTCGGTTGTGGGATCTCGCGCGCGCGTTTCAGGCAAAGGTGCTTGAGAATCCGCCAGACGCAGAATATGCCTTATACGCCGAGTACACGATTCGTCCCCGGGATCAGATGGTCTGGACCGTCCATTTCGTGGTTTGTGACCGGGCTGGTGAGTGGGTGATTGTCGATTTCCAGAACAACCACCACGCGGATTTCCAACAGGTGAATCCCCAAACACATGCGGATTGCGCTACTCTGATAGCTCAACGCTTGCAGCATTATCTGAAATAGCTTATGCATTACCACTAATGCAATCCTACGTTTGAGGATTGACGTCGATCCGTGACATTTCACTGGTGGGAGGTTGCGTGGTGGACGAGCAAGATATCAATAGAGAGCTGCGTAAACTCGCGGCGCGCCTGGCGCGGATTGAAGCCCGACTGGGAATATGGCAGCCGGTTGATCCGATCCCGCCGGCTTCCACGGACGCGCGCGCGCATGTGACCGCGAGTGAAGCGCAAGCTCCTCCGGAATGCCCGCAGGCGCACCTGCCTGATGAGTATGTCAAGCCGCCTGAACCAGCCACGGAACTACCCTTCTGGGACCGCGACCTGAAAACGGCAACTACCGTTACCCCCGAGCCGAGCACCCCACGGCGTTCACTCGAAGTGCTGATCGCCGAACGCTGGATGGCCTGGGTGGGGGCGCTGGTGATAGTGGTCGCAGCGGGCTTCTTCATTAAGCTGGCTTATGATATGGGCTGGTGGGGCCGCATTCCGGATATCGGTAAATGCACCTTGGCGGGTGTATTCGGCGCCCTACTCTTAGTCGGTGGAGAAATAGCGCTACGCCGGGTGGGACGCCCGGCGGCGGCGAGCCTGTTTGGTGCCGGACTGGGTGTGCTGTACATGACGGCGTTCGCCACTTTCCACTACTTTCACCTGCTGCCACGAGCGGGGGCCTTCGGGCTGATGGCCTTGGTGGCGGTGCTGGGTATGGCCATCACGGTGCGCGGCCGTCTGCTGGCCATTGGTGTGTTGTCGTTGCTCGGTGGCTATCTCAGTCCAATCCTGCTGGCGGAGCAGGCCACGTTCGCGGCGGCGCTACCTTTGTACGTGACGGCGCTGATGCTGGTGGCATTGGGGCTGTCGGCGAAGTGGCCGACAGAGTTCCGCGTATTGCGCTATGTCGGTTTCGGTCTGCACGTGGTAGTCGCGACGCTGTGGTTGATCCAGGAAGGCGTCGATCACTGGGTGGTTGCGCTCGTCTTTCTGACGCTCTGGTGGGCAATGGTCAACGCGGAAGCGCTGTGGGCCGCTTTGCGTGGGCAATCGCCGCGTGGCAATCCGATCGCCACCCTGCTGGTCACCCTGTGGTATGTGAGCGCGGGGTGTGGCCTGCTGGCGACGGTTGAGCCGGGGGCGCGCAATTGGTTGGGTTTGTTCGCCGGCGCGGTAGCGGCGGTGTGTGCCTGGCTGGCATTGGGATTCGGTCCCGGAGTGGCGGTGCTCAAGATCCGGCCGCGGCGGGCCTTGGAACTGCAAACCGCGACACTCTGGGCCCAGGTGGGGGTGCTGGCAGTGGCGGCAGTGGCCCTGCACTTCCGTGATCCAGGTGAGTCTTATGGCCAGACCATTAGTTGGTTGGCGATGGCACTGGCCTGTGTTGAGGTCGGGCGGCGTCTGCCGTCACGCGCGGTCGGTGGCTTTGGCCTGGTGATCGGTTTGTTAGCGCTGTGTCGTGTCTGGGTAATCGATCGCGAACTGGTGGTGTTACACACAGTATTCTGGTCATACGGCGACGTGCTGATCGACTATTGGGCCTTGATCGCGCTGGCGGGAATCGCCGTGACACACGTGGTAGCCTTGCGCTGGCCATCAGAGGAGGCCTGGGGCGGTACCAGTTGGCCCAAGGGCTTATGCGTGCTGAGCATATTGCAGTGGTTGGTACTGGTGGGATTACGATGCGATGAGCTGGCGGTCACCTCGGGTTGGCTGCTGGCGGTGGCAGGTTTGCTGGCCGGCGCGCTGGTCATCAAGAGATGTGGATATCTGGGTATTGCGACCGTCGTGTTGTGCTTATGTGCCGGCAAATGGATAGTGGTTGACGCCACGCTGTCCAGACTGGTCCAGAATTGGAATCCGCAAGCGGTAACGCCGGTGTTTAACTGGCAAATGGCGCTGGCACTGGCGATCAGCCTGTGCGGCTATTGGTGCTATCGCCTGCGCGAAAAGATGTCCGCCAATCGAGGCGCCCGTGGCCCGCAGGTGATACTCGTAAGTGCAGTGTGTTTCCTGCTCGTC
Source organism: Planctomycetota bacterium (assembly GCA_043820985.1). Lineage (GTDB taxonomy): Bacteria > Planctomycetota > Phycisphaerae > UBA1845 > Fen-1342 > JAAYXS01. The sequence continues at coordinate 455 of JBDRDH010000226.1, read as the reverse complement.
GCGCTGAGCTTTGAGGTGGATACGTTGATTGCTCGCGCCGAAATGGCGGGGACAATCGCGGCGGTCTGGGCACCGTTGCATACACGTGTGTTATGGTGGACGCTGCTGTGGGGGCTGGGCGGATTGGTCAGTTGGTTATGTGGGCGCGGGTGGGGACTCACCTTATTACGCGAGTCAGGCCTGGTACTGCTGGTGAGTGGGGCGGTCGTGTGGCTGTCGCTCGGCACGCTGCTGCCTCGTTTCGAGCATGGTGTCACGCTCTGCCCGGTCGTGCTCAATACGCAATTTGGCGTGGGCCTGGCGCTTTCCGGGCTGTTGGCGGTGGTGTTGTATGTCCTCTGGAGGTTTGATTTCGCGGCTCTCAAGGACAATGCCACATTGCGCGGTGTCGCACAGATTGGGATAGCCTTGGTGCTGGCGATTGGTCTGTGGCAGGTCAGCCTGGAGTTGGACCG
>JBDRDH010000225.1:0-3933 GCA_043820985.1 Planctomycetota bacterium | reverse complement strand
TACTGGCCATGATCGCTATAGTCACGATGGCTATCGGTATTGTCATGGCCAAGCCAATCATCCAGGAGATGGCCGTAATCTGGTCCACCATCATCCGCCTGGCGGCCGGCATGTTCTTCCTGGCATTGTTCGCATTGCTCGGCAAAAATAGAAAAACATACTGGGCGGTCTACCTGCCTTCCGCGAGTTGGAAATTCGCCCTGCCGGGTTCAATTCTGGGCTCCTACGCCGCCATGATCTTCTGGATCGCCGGCTTCAAGTACACCTACGCCTCGATCGCGGCCGTTCTGAACCAGATGTCGGTCATCTTCGCCATCATTCTGGCGGTGATATTTCTTAAGGAATCGTTCAGCGGTCGCAAGTACGCCGCCGTCGTCCTGGCAGTGATGGGTGTCGTACTGGTTTCACTGGAAAACTGGATCGCTGAAATATGGCAACATAATCCCATCGGCGTCATCGGCCCTGTCGCCATCATCCTTCTTCTGGCCACCGGAGCCTACTACGCCATACGCGCCCTCCTGCCGGCAAAACCGCTTGCCGTCGGTTTTCCAGTCGCAGTTGAAGGTCAGCCGATCGCCGGCAGTGGTGACCTCGTCGAGGGCGACACTCTGCCAGAGGAATTGCACCCCTGACCGACACCCTCGTTGCCTAGTTGCCTTGTTGCCTCTCTTCCCTCGTTGCCTCGTTGCCTCGTTGCCTTGTTGCCTCTCTTCCCTCGTTGCCTTGTTGCCTCTTTCTCTTGTTGCCTGGCGCAACCATGCAGTACAATACAAACGGCAGAGTGGGCCAGGCGACCGTCGATTCGCCAAGTGCTACTGGCGGCTTGTCCACCAGTGCATACTAGCGCATCGGAGGAAAGTCCGAACTGGGCAGGGCACGGTGATGGCTAACGGCCACCGGGAGCGATCCCAGGGAAAGTGCCACAGAAAATACACCGCCGATGGCCGTCGACGCTTCCGCCGACGGCACAGGTAAGGGTGAAATGGTGCGGTAAGAGCGCACCGCGTGGCGGGCGACCGTCGCGGCAGGGCAAACCCCACCGCCAGCAAGCCCAAGCATGGGGCGATGAGTCGGCCCGGCTCGTTTGAGTCCCGGGTAGGGCGCTCGAGCCCGTCGGCAACGGCGGGCCCAGATGAATGGTCGCCACCCGTAGGATCCGCTGTGCGGACCAGATGTACAGTCCGAAGCCAAGGGAGGGCGAGCCTCCCGGCGAGCCGCGGTCCGCATCGCGAATCCTACGGGTACAAAATTCGGCTTACCGGCCCACTCTGCCCATTTGTGCCACGTTCTATCGGGGAGCGCGGCAATCGGGGTACCCCCGGGGGTGCCCACTGAATTAACCGCGAGGCCGCAAGTGTCAACCGAGCCTCCAAAGGATACGAATCTTCAGCGACGCCACTGGCTCTGGGCCACCGTCTGGGATTTGTCGCTACTGGTGTGGATTGTTGGCTCTATCGGGACATTCATCGGCTTCTTCGGCTGCCTGATGCTCATTGGCGACGAATCCATGAGCAGAACCGACTTGTTTTTGGCGATCTCGATCGTAGGCGCGCTCTCGGTAGCCACAGTAATTTTCTTCTTAATCTGGCTCAAGGCACGCCGGAAAGTAAATGCTATCTCTGCCCGGCTTCGGCAACTTCGGGAAGAGAAACAGAGTGAACCACCATCATACAATCCCCCCACGGCCGTTCGTGAAGTGAGTACACAGCGTGTGCACTTCGCGCTTCAGGCTCGCCGCGAAACCCAAAAAGCCGAGGCAAGTGACAATCAGCAGACCACCATATATTGTGGCTGTCTCATAGTAGCGGGCGTGGCGGTCTACGCATTGTGGCAACTGCTCGGAATTTCAGGTGTCTGGGTAGTGCCCGCAGCATACATCTGCTTTGTTGCGTTCCCCCTGGGATGCATGGCATACGCTTTCTATGTTTGGCATAGAAACCGGCATTACCGCTCAATTCTAGCCAACGTCCCCGATGAATCATTCCGTCTGCGCTGCATCGGGGCCCCAGAGGAACTCGAAAAATACGGCGAGTTAGTCGACGTCGCTTTTGAGCCGGCGATCTTCAACGTCTCTTGGACCAATCTGGCGGTGTTCAGATCGAATGTGCGCTGGTTCGCGATATTCACCGGAGTCATTGCTTGGATAGTAATTTCAATCGTGTGCTGTCTGGCATTTGGATTCAGCATCAATGTGGTCCTCAACGCCGCCATGGTCGCCTCGTTGATCGCATGTGTAGCCACGGCTTTGATCTGGCACACGTATATCCGTATCACGCCAGGCCAACTGGAGATAGTGCAGTATTCCGTCTTTGGACGTAAAAGCATCAGCAGTTTCGCTATCAACCTGCGCGAGGTGCACATGCTGGTTAATCTCTGGCGCGGATATGTGCACATCGATTCCCCCGAACCAGGTGGCGAACCATTCCGTTTCTCCACCGCGTTGATACCCGGTTCACGCCGCCTGGCCTACATGATCCTGCTCGGGGCCCTGTCAACGCACAAACCCGGCCCCCTGCCACTGGAGGAAACCGAGGATTACCCCTTCGAAGGCGATCGGGAGTAGTACGACATGGTGTTTCCGCTCGACATAGTCAGATCATCGCATCGAGCTGCATCCATTGTGATTGTCCAATACATACAATATTCGGCTGGCGGGTTTGTATTTCCCGATAACACAACTTTCCGCTGGAAAACGCAGCGCCCCACCCGCCACGGGGTATACGCATTGAATTAATCCCGAGAGCAATCGTGCCAACCGAACCTCCCAATGATACTAATCTCCAACGACGCCACTTGCTCTGGGCCATCATCTGGGGGCTGACGGCCTTTGGGTGCATTATTGCGACCATCTTGGCTATTGCATCATGTATCGGTTCATCTGAAGTATCTGAATACGAACAAGATCTGAGCACCGCCGGCACAGTCTGGCTTATCTTGAAAACAGTCACTCTGCCCGTAGCAGCGCTCGTCTTCTTTTTCCTTTGGCTCAAGGCCAATCAGAAAGAGAATATGATCGCCGCACGGTTAAAGCAGATCCGGGAACAGGAAGCGAAGAAACCGCCATCTTACAATCCGCCCACGGCAGTTCGTGAAGTAAGCACGCAGCGCGTGCACTTTTCAATCGCGGCCCGCCGCGAAACGCTGAAAGTAGAAGGTTATAATTACCAGTCTGCCATGATTGGCTGCGGTTGCTTCGTCATTGTTATCACGGCAGTTTATTTTTTGTGGCCACTGCTCGCTCTCCCGTCCAATGTGGTCCTGGCTGGAAAAAACATCTTATACCTTGCAATCGCAGTGGGATGTGTGCTGCAAGGCATACATGCCTGGCGGAAAAATCGTCGCCATCGTCCGCTGCTGGCCAGCCTGCCCGACGAATCGTTCCGCCTGCGTTGCATCGGGGCGCCAGAGGAACTCGAAAAATACGGCGAGTTGGTCGATGCTGCTTTCGAGCCGGCGATCTTCAACGTCTCCTGGACCAAACTGGCCGTGTTCCGACCGATCGTGCGCAGGTTCATGATGTATACTGGTATTTTCGCCGGGATCGCCATCCTAACCGCCTGCTCCCTGGTATACCGCATAAGCTCCGAAGTCGTACTCGGCTCCGCACTGGTGGCTCCCCTGCTTGCTTACGTAGCCAGCGTGCTGGTCTGGAATACATATATCCGCATCGTGCCCGGTCAACTGGAAGTATTGCAGTATTCCGTGTTCGGCCGCAAGCATACCAGAAGCGTAATCATCAAACTACGCAATGCGCGCGTGCTGATTAATCTCCAGAGTGGATACGTACATATCGAACCCCCCGAGTCGGACAGCCAGCCGTTCCGTTTCTCCACCGCGTTGATACCTGGTAAAGGTCGCCTGGCTTACGTGATTCTGCTCGCGGCGTTATCCACGCATCAGCCCGGACCACTGACCGACAATCTGACCGGCGAT
>JBDRDH010000224.1:0-4345 GCA_043820985.1 Planctomycetota bacterium | reverse complement strand
CAGCTCTGCCGGTATCCCACAGACCGTGGTGCAGAGTAGGATAATCGTCAGCACCTGGACCAGGTTGTCGACCATCAGGCCGAAGAACCCGTCCAGGTCGCCACGCACCCAGATCGGATAGCGGAAGGGCTTGTCAGACATGTCGCGCTCCCACAAGACCAGTTGAAATAGTGTCTGGCGGAATCGTACGGCGTGGTTCGCCCCCGCTCAAGCGCGCGCCGGTACCATGTCCCCCGTGTGCGGCTAATAAGGACCGCGGGTAGGCGTCCGCGTTGACAAAATCCCCCCCATCGTGGTCCTGGCCCAAGCCACCCGTTTACGTCGTGTCACTCCAGGTAGCGCATAAAAAAAGCAAGGCCACCGAATGGTGGCCTTGCGACTGCAAATACTTGGAGGAGGTTTAGTAGCGGTCGCGTCGACCACCACCACCACCACCGTACCCGCCCCGACCGCCGCCGCCGCCGCCGCCGCCGCCAGTGCGTGGCGCGCGTGGCTTGGCTTCGTTTACCGTCAGCGTCCGGCCGCCTTGCGACTGACCGTTCAAGGCCTGGATGGCCGCATCGGCCTGTTCCGCGGATTCCATTTCGACGAATCCAAAACCCTTGCTCTGACCGGTGGCACGATCACTGATCACTTCCGCGCTCAGGACCGTCCCGTGCTCCGCCAGCATGGCTTCCAAGTCTGAGCTACTGACATCGTAACTAAGGTTCCCAACATACAACTTCTTGCTCATTGCCAACTCCTGTCGATGGCATATTTCCGACCCGCGGCTTTACTTTCAGGGTCGCAAGTGAAAGCGGCCGACACTTCGGCCTCGAAGGTAGGCAGACGATCGCAGCGATGTGTTCTGGACTTGAAAGACCAAGATCAGGTGCGTGCCTCGTTCAACGAACCAACTATGCTGAAGTATATCATGATCTTTTCACCAGTCAACAGCCGGACAACTTAACTTAACCATCATTCCAAGCACTATTTCTGGAATATCAAGCCTCCAGCCGGCCGGCTCCGCCGAAAACCGTCGGTCGGATCAAATAAGATTAAATCCAGCGAGAATTCAACCGGGCGGGTATTATCCGCCAACAGGCTCCATTTATGCAGGTTAACCAGTGTCAGTGGATGGACAAGACCAGTATGAGACCGGCCGGCGAGCCCTGCCGAGGGGAGCTCGCGTCCGGCGTTACCTGCTCATTTTTGCGCCTTTGTTGCTGCTTTTGTACCTGTGCTGGACCGCTTTTATGTATTCCGTGCAGGATGCGATGATCTTCCCGGGAGCCGGGCGCGTGCACGCCGGTACCGCTCAGCCAGGTCTGGCCCCAGCCGACACGCCGGAATCGGTCTGGATTACCACCGCCGCTAGCAATCGCGTCGAGGCCTGGTATCAGCCGGGAACTGGCCGTGGGGCGGATTCCCCTGGGCCGGCGTTGATGTACTTCCACGGCAACGCCGACCTGATCGACAACACCTGGCCGGGGCTGCGGGCCTACCTTGACATGGGCCTGTCCGTGCTGGTGATGGAGTATCGCGGCTTCGGGCGGTCGGGAGGAACGCCGTCCGAGGAGGGGATCGTTGCGGATGCGGTTGCGTTTCATGACTGGCTCGCCGACCGACCGGAAATCGATGGCCGGATCGTCTACCAGGGCCTCTCGCTCGGCGGTGGCGTGGCGGCCGGACTGGCACATCAACGCCCGCCGGCGGCCATGATCCTCGAATGCACGTTCACCAGCATGGAGGCCATGGCGCGTGGCTATCTGTTACCGGGCTTCCTTTGCCGTAACCCCTTCCGCACCGACGAAGCCATCGCCACCCTGGATATGCCCATCCTGATCATGCACGGCCGACATGATATGACCATCTCAGTCAAACATGCCCGGCGGCTGCACGAACTGGCCCCGAATTCGACCTACATCGAACTCGACTGCGGGCACGACAACTACCACAACGACTGGCCGGCCCTCGTCCGTTTCCTGAAAGACAACAACCTGCGACCCTGATAGCCCCTGCTTTACTACGTCGCGCTCACCCAGGTCTGTCGGGCAACGCGCGCCTGCTCGGCGATGGCGCGGCGCAGACGCAGCAGCAGAAACAGCGTCATGACGCTGAAGACAATGGAAGCGATGCCAGCCGGCAGCATTATACAACCCAGGGCGGCGAGCAGGCCGCCGGCGCCGGCGCCGGGCCCCGGGCCGCCACCCGCCGTTGCCAGACCGAGGAGCGCCCCGCCGACGACCATGATGCCGAAGCAGATCGTGAACGCCCAACGGAGGAAGCGCGCCCGCCGCACGATGAACGCGTCCGGTATGCGCGCGCCAAGTCTCTCGTAGTAGATGAACTTGGCGAACTCGCCTATCAGGCTGACGAGTACGGCGACTATCAGGAGAACTCCCAGAATAATCCCCACGCCCGGTCCCAGGCTCAGTTCCTCTCGAGCCACGTTCATCGGTTGACTTACCAGGCCCACCAGCAACGCAATCCGGACAACCTTGCGCGCGGTGACGTTCGGGTCCTCGCCTACGCCGCTGGGATCGGGCTCGGTCATCAACCAAGCGCCGTAGAAGCTGACCAAGCTGGTACCGAATATAAGAACTGCCCCGACTGCGGCGCTGATGTAAGCCCGGAGTGCGCCAACGCCGACGCTGACGATGATCGAGACCAGGATCATCCATAGAATGATCTTCAGGCCGGTGGCGACCTTATTCAGCCACTCCGGATCGGCGAAGCGCAACAGATCACCGCGTGTCGACAGGCCGATCGGCGTACCACATTCCGGGCAGCGCCCGTCCTCGCGCAGCCCGCGCAAGTCGTAACCACACCGCCGGCAGGGCAGGTCGGCGTCAATCGCCCCCTGCGCGTCCACCGGCACACTCACCGGCGACGCCCCACACTCCGGGCAATGACTCCCCGGCGGCAGCCCGCGCTTGTCATACCCACACCGCGGACAAATGACACCGGCCATCGTCGCCCCCTGAGCATCCACCGAACCGGCGGGAGTGACGACCGGCCCCCCCGCCGAATCCACCGGCGGCGGCGGCCACGGCGCCCCCGGCACCGGCGAAGATGCAGGCTGTTCAGATGATCCCGGCGGCGGCGATGGTTCAGGCGGTGACTCACCAGGTGGCGGCGGTGACGATTCAGACATGCGCTCCTCCCGACGAAACTGGTCGAATCCAGATACTGCGAGAACCTCCCTCGCTCAAAGCATAATAATAGCGGTTGTGGGCCGTAGTTGCCAGGATGTCGCCCGCCATCCGGTTAGCATGGCTGACGTCTGCACGTGTACACACATGGGCGGGGTCATCGACCCGGCACGCTTATGATTCTCAAGCACTCGGGTTGCTGACCCGACTTTTCCGGCTATGCGTTGGACAGGGAGTCGTAAGCTTCGAGGATCATTCCGGCTGTTCGATAGGTGCCCGCGTCGGCCTCGTCGCGCCGTTGCGTCCCCGTGAATGTCGACAGGATGTACTCCACGTCCTCACGCGGGATGCCGTAGAGGAGGAAGTAAGCGGCGTCGAGTTCGGCGCGAAGACTGGCCCGGTCATCGAGCCTCCACTTGTGAACGCCTTTCTTGAAGCTGACGGCCTCGGCCAACAGCAGCATGTCGTTGGAAGTGCAGGTCAGTTTCAAGACGCGATCGGCAATCCAGCGCTCCAGGCTCTGGCGCCGATTCCAGGGACAGCGTTCCGCGTACACGTCAGGCGGCAGAACAGGAAGCTGTTCGACAATGAAGAAGTTTAACGTGATCCCGCCGATTTTCTGACGGCACACGTAGTCGAGTGGGAACGAATTAAGGTTCGCAAGTAGGCACAGTTCCAGCCTTGTAGTCGCTGTCGTCACCATTAAGGGGAAGTGATTCGTTACTGCGGACCACGGGATAGCGGCAGCGATCATCGTCCGTTCGTTTGTCGGGCTTGTGATGTCCTTGAATCCGATGAACCCTCGCGGCCGATCGGCACCAAGGCAACGAGCTGCCTCGACCTCATCCACCCACCAGCGTGGCTGGACGACAAACTCGGGATTCTGGTGGCGGACGAGCGTGGTCGGCTCGGTCTGCCCTTGGCGGACCCAGTTGCCCTCTTCCAGGAGAACTCCGGCGGCGCGATGGTCGTACGCCTGCACCATCTTCGCTTCGTAGAGAGGAAGGAAGAGACGGTTACGTCGTTTCCAGCGATTGCCTTGGAGCTTGAGGCCCATTTTGTGGAGCTGTTGGGCGTTCTTGAAGAGCTCCGCGTCATTGGTCTGATCGAACATGCGAACGAATCGAACTCCCCACGGATTGCCGGCTTGCTCACGGTTCTTGTCCACGAGAATCGGGATGCGCCGGTAGATTGCCTTCGTAAGGTCAGCG
>JBDRDH010000223.1:0-2369 GCA_043820985.1 Planctomycetota bacterium | reverse complement strand
GTTGTTTCGGCGGGCCTCCGCCTCGGCGGCGTCCATTGCCGTCTTGGCTTGCTCGAGCGTTATCGCCTGCGCTTGGGCGGGGGCCACCCCAACGCCAGGAAGGGCGAGAAGGAACAGCGCGATTCCGGCCACGATGCCGATCCTCATAATCTTCTCCTTGGTGATGTGCGGTGTCCGAATCCCGAGAGGGTACACCCGACCTTCCCCGGGCGGGTAGCTCCTTTAGCCAACCTGTAGGTCGCATTTGAAATGTCCCGTGTAAGTGGCGTGATGTGGCGGCTGCGCAGGAACAAGTTCTCCGCCGCCAGTTGCGCCCGGGATGTCAGCCCGAGCCGGACCAGCGTGATGAGGTCCTCCAGCAAACAGCAGACTGTGCGGGATAAGGAAGGCCGACGGTTCGACGTGGCACCCGTATCGTAGCCATACGGGCTCGGCGGTCGCTCACTCTACGCGGCGGAACTCGTCGCGGGCTCGGATCAACGTGCGGATGTAATATTTGCGGAGCACAGCGGTGCGCGGCGCGTGCCGCGTGGCCACTCGCTGTGAAGCGGGTGAGTAGACCGACCCCGTCAGTTGGACTGGCCCGCCGACCGCTCGGGCACATGGGCGACCGAGTCTCCACTGTAACGGCCGTTGCGGCGTCCACCTCGCGGCATACCGCGCTCGATGACGTGACCGCGGCGCTCGTACCGAGAGAAGCTGAAAGGAATTCCTTCCCCAAAGTACGGCTGCGGCGTGTCCTGCAGGTGGAGGTGGATATGCGGTTCGCTGCTGTTCCCTGAGTTGCCGATCCCTGCAATCTGCTGGCCCGCCCGCACGTCGTCTCCGACCTGCACCGTCACGGAGCCTGGCTGGAAGTGCCCGATGAACAGATATTCGTTTGGAGCCACCTCTATACCGACATGGTTGCCCAACCCAGCCAGCGCCCACCGCGGTGCACCAATCGCGACCTCAGGCTCGCCATCGTGGGCGGCGAAGACACGTCCGGATGCCGGGGCCAGCACAGGCAGGCCGTAGCTGTAGTAGTCGGCGAACCGCGAGCCGTCAGCGCGAAAAGTCGTGCCATCGCGAGCCACGAGGAGGTCGTATGCCCACCGCTGGTCCGGCAGGTAGACGTGGTAGTTGACATCGGACGTAGCGCCTCCCCAGGCGACCGTGACCGGCCCGTCCAGCGGCAAGCGGAATGCCGCCTGACTTTCTCGGTCGTCGTACGACGATGGATAGGCGTTGAAAATCGGCAGTGTGAAGATGACCACAAGCAGCCCGCTGTACCCCAAGACGTGCCACCGGTTCACACCGTGACGCCAGCGTCGCGCCGACACGAGAGACCCCACGAGCAGGGCGCCGACGATGATCGCAAGCACAATCGGCCCCACGTACCATATCCACAGTGCAACGCGCCCGGGCCTCGCGTAAAGGATGATGAGAACGACGACGTGTGACACCAGGACGCACGGAACTGCTCGAAGCCACCAGTCGCCGCGCTCCAGCCTCGGACGTAGGCAGTTCATCTGGGCAGCGATTGTATCAATCCGGTCGGCTTGACCCAACCCAGGATTCGGAGAGCAAAGCGATGTGGCCGACGGCGAAATGCACGGCGGGCACGTTGGCCAAGACGATTGGCTCGAGACCCATTTTCGTAGTGTCCCACCTCTCAGCCGACCGGTTTCGAGTTCGACGGTTCGCTCGGTCGTGTAGACTTCCGCCGTGGTGGACATCACCGCGGTTCGGTTATTGCTGAGGGCTCTTGCGGGCCGGTGGAACGACCAGCGGCAGGAAGCCCTCGCATATCTGATCGAGGAGAACCGGATTCTCCGGGCGCAGCTGCGCGGCCGGCGACTCCGCCTGACCGACGAGGACCGGCGCCGGTTGGCGAGACGCGGGTAATGTCTGGGCCGTCGGCTGTTGAGCCAGGTCGCCACGATCGTCACGCCCGCCACGATTCTGCGGTGGCATCGGCAGCTCATCGCCCGCAAGTGGACCTACGAGGCGCGGCTCGCCGCCGGCACTCTTCCGAAGTAGCAGCGCGTGCCAGCACGGTAGCAGTTGCCGATCACGCCGCGTCTGGCCGTGGCGAACCATGAGGTCCGCCCGAAGTTGATGGGAACCGCTGCGACGATCACGACAACGGAGCGCCCGCCGTTGACCTGACGAACGTCGCGTCGGCGGCAACGACGATCACGAACACGGCAAGGGAGCGAAGCCACTAGCGCGGGTGTATCGTGAGCGCCAGCGGGTAAGCGCGAACGTCTAGGCAACTTTCGAGATTCGACCAACGACGATCTGAACCCGGACGCCAGCATGGCCAAGCATGGCCACCAAGGTATCGATGCTGAATCGGTCGATCTTGCCTCGCACGAGGTCGCTGA